>JAAFHY010000004.1 GCA_013298505.1 Cytophagales bacterium | reverse complement strand
CGCCTGTAAAAATCGGAAAGGTTGAGATTTCAGCTTGGCAAGATTTTCCCAATCTTTCAATTGTCTTCAGCAATGTGTATGTAGAGGATAGCCATACAGAAGAGTTTCCGTTGCTTACGGCCAAAAGAATTTCCTTTTCGATGAATGCGCTTGAAGCATGGCAAGGAAATTATTCAATACAGGGTTTAGAAATCAAATCCAGTGAAACCAATTTAAAGATTAACAAAAAAGGTGAAAACAATTTTACCATCGTAAAAGCTACTAATGCCAAAACGAATGGCATTTCGTTTGACTTGAAAGATGTAAAATTGAGTGATACAAAAATCAATTATGCTGACCTGCTTACCAAGCAAGATCATTCATTTGAGAGCGAAAAACTTACCGCTTCGATCTCTGTGCGTGGCGATCAGTACAAAATAATAACCGAAGGTGATGTGTTGTCAGAAAAAGTGCAAATAGAAGATAGAACCTTTTTAAAGAACAAACACTTTTTGATTGCTGCTGAAATTGAATATGATGATGCGAGAAAAAATGTGGTAATAGCGAGTGCCAACTTATCAATCAACCAATCTGCTTTTACCGTAAAGGGTAGCTACGCATTTAAAGAAAAAAATCTTATCGACTTAAAGCTAGCAGGCAAAGAGACATCCATTCAAACTATTCTGGCTCTTTTGCCAGATGAGATCACCCAAAAGCTAGCAGCTTATAAAAGCGAAGGCACCGTTTTCTTTGATCTATCACTGGCCGGGGAGATTAGTAGAGCGAAAGACCCTCTCCTATCTATTCGCTTTGGCTTTAAAGATGCCACGTTTACCCATCCGCAATACAAATCGAAAATAACAAAAGCCAAATTAGAAGGATCGTTTGCAACGCCCTCGCTTACCGATTACTCTCAGTCAGTCTTGCACCTGAGGAATGTTGAAGCCAAACTAAACGATAAGCCATTTAGTTGTAACCTCTCGATTGAGAACTTCGACCACCCCATCATTCAATTTGATTTCAAGGGGGAATTGAATGCTGCATCGATACAAGACTTCTACCCCATTGCTGCCATCAAAAGTATAGAAGGAGATCTACTGGCTGATTTTTCGATTAACGGACCCATCGAAGCGTTGAAAAATAAAAACACGGCACTGCAAGTTAAAACGAGCGGCACAGTCGATCTGACCAATGTCAATTTGCATTTAGCGACAAAAGACATGAAATGGAAAAATTTGAACGGATCGCTACAGTTCAACAATAGCGATTTGGCAATGAGCAATTTTAAAGGCGAGTTTGAAAACAGCGACTTCTTATTGAATGGGTACTTCAAAAACATTGTTACTTTTCTACTGTTCGAAGATCAGCCGATTGGTATCGAAGCCGATCTGAAATCAGATTTTTTAGATGTCGATCAACTTTTCAAAATCGGTTTTGGCGAAGAACTCTCAACTAAACTTAATTTTCATATTTCTCCCAACGTATACCTTAATTTCAATTGTGATATAGAAGACCTTGCTTACAAACGATTCCATCCAAAACAACTGAAAGGAAATCTGTTGGTAAAAAATCAAGTAGCCGTTGCTAGAAATATTGAAATGAAAACTATGGGCGGAAGTTTACAATTTAACGGCATTGTGGATGCAAAAAGAGCAACTGCCATTGAAGTATCAAATTCATTTAAGTTAGATGGAATCTACATTGATAGTGTTTTTTATGTATTCGAGAACTTTCGACAAACATTTATTGAAGATAAGCATTTAAAAGGCCAGGCTTTTGCCGATGTAAGCATGGAAATGGCGCTAACCGAAAATTTGAAACTGGTTAATAAAAGTTTGGTTGCCGATATTAGTGCCGTTATCAAAAAGGGAGAGCTGAATAATTTTGAGCCACTTCAAGGATTAACCAAGTATGTAGATGATGAAGAGTTAAACAAACTTCGCTTTGCTGATTTGAAAAATGAAATCCACATCGAGAATGAAACGATTTACATTCCGCAAATGGAGATAAAAAGCAACGTAACCACTTTGGAATTGAGCGGCACACATACCTTCGATCAACGGATTGCGTATCGAATCATTACTCCGCTTCGCAACAAAAAGAAAATAGATCCAGACGAAGCGTTTGGCGCGATCGAAGAAACAAGCAAGGGAAAGACCCAAGTATTTTTGAAGATAACTGGAACAACCGATCAGTATAAAATAAGCTACGACCAAGAAGCTGTGAAAAAGAAAATTGTTAACGATCTAAAAAAAGAAGTGAAAGAATTGAAAGAAGCCTTTCAATTGAAAGGCAAGAAGAAGAAAAAAGAATTGGAATTAGAAAAAGATGATTATTTTGATTGGGAGAATTAATTGTTATAGCCATCGCTAACCAACGAGTGAATTTTTAGCGTTGGCTTAATTTATTAAGTACTCATCAATGTAATATCTGATAGCCAAGTGAAATATCTAAACGACTCGCACTACCATTATTCGCCCCACGATCTATAGCTTGATTAACCCTAACACTCAAGAATAATTTTGACTTGTGGTAAATCGTACCCGTAATGTTAATAAACCAAGGGTTTGGATAACCTTCTTCACTTACATAATTGGCTCCAGTGCCTTTGTTTAGTTTGGCAAACGGAATATCTGCAGTAAAAATACCATCTACCCAAAAACTATCGTTGATCAGGTAACTGGCTTTTATGGATGGCCCCACTGTAAAGTAATAACCGAAAGGCTCATTCGAAAGTAAATTTGGAGGTACTGGCGTAGTGATTTCTGATCCAAAAATATAGTCGCCAAGGCTTGCACCGGGCGCGATGATCAATTTATCGGTGGCTACCACATTGTAATACCCTTGCACCCAACCTAAAAATCCAGCACCAAAAGCCTGGTTTAATTTTTGACTTTGTTTTAGGTTGGCGAGCTTCCAAAAAAAATCACCGAGTGTAACGTTTTCATAGTTTACACTAATTTCGCCTTTGCCTGCTTTGGCACTGCGTATGGAAACATTGCCTGTAAAGCCACCAAAACTTTCATTGCCTTTGCCAGTAACATGGGTATAGCGGATCATCAAGTTAAACCAATTGTCTTCATAGAGCGAGCGGCCTTTCTTGTCTTTCATATCTAAAAAAGACTGACCATTCAACACCCCGGATATTGCCACCAAGGCAATTAATAATATTGATTTCATAAAAGTTTTTTTTTATTATTCGAATAGATTTTAACTCACAAAAAGGCGCAATCACTCGCGCCCTTTTTTCACCTTCTATCACCTATTATTTTCCTTCCTTTGCCTTTTCCACAAATGCATCGGCATATTTCTCCAACGCTTTCTTGGCAGCAGTTTTATATTTTTCGCGGGTTGTCTCAATCACTACCGGTGCCATTTCTTTTCTAAAAGCAAATGCCTTGGCCAAGCCCGACCTTGCCTTCGATGCATCTTCACTAATGTTATCCGAATAACCCCCAACGGATGCTAAGTCTTCCTTCAAAAGCAAATTTTCTTGATGCATTTTGTCATTCCAAAAAAGTGAAAACTGATTTGTAGCCACTACTTTCACTTCTGGCCTTACGGCCGATTTGAATTTAGTAATCTTCGTTTTATTAGTGTAGTAAAGACCCTCTGAAGTACCTGTTTTGATGTCTACGTTTACCATCACATCAGCGAAATCCACCGTTATAAGAAAGGAAGCCGCAGGCGCACCAATTTCATCACTAAATTTACTTGCCCTTTTCAGCTTTAAGAAGGGAAAAACGGGGGTCAGTCCTCCTCCATAGATTGTATTTCCATTGCGGGCGCTACGGGTTACCCAAACATTCCCTGCGCGTTCGCCACCTCCCTTTTCTTCGTCCACTTGGTTACTTTTATAGAAATCTGTGGCAGCTATTCTGCTCCAACCAACAGTATCAATACCACTTGCCTTTAGCTTTTTTTGGAAATAGGAATAAAAATAGTCGGTCACTTCTTGTAAGTCGCTCTCCGTTAAATCACCATCGGTAGTTTGGAGGTACGCGGTAATTTTGGCACCCGCTACCGACCCTGAGCGCTTTTCTTTCCCGATGACCCGTTCTTCGGTCGTGATTTTGTAGTTGACTGTGATTTGAGCTAGGGCAAGTTTAGAGAGCTTGGAAATAATTTTTGACTTGGACAGGATCTGAAATTTCTCTCCATCGCTTTGAGCAAATGAAAGCTGCGAGGCGAAGGCAAGTACAGTGATAAGAGTTAGGTGTTTCATGATGATAGTGTTTGTAATCCTACTCGTATGGCTTTTCGGTTTCGCCCCGTTTGCAAGGTTGCTGGTCTCCTTATTTCTGTTCATCAAAGGAAGAGCGTTCTATATCTTATATCAATCCGCGGATTTTGGTAATTTGGCCATACCTAACGGTAGGTATATGAGATTATCTAAGAACTGTTCGAGGTGGAAGAAAACACTAGACTCGAAATGCCAATGCGGGTTGTAATAAGGGTTCAAAACCATAAGTTTGATTTATCCATCTGGTAACTGACTGACTTCATTTTTTGAGGAACGATATGGTTGGATTGCATTCCGCGCATTTACTGATATTCTTCTGTTTCTTCTTTCCGAAAATCGGGGAACACTCTCTCCGCTCCATTTCGAATACTGCAATCTCGCCCGGTTTCAACTTTATGGAGGTTGACCAATGAGTATAGATGGGCGACCCTGGCTTGGTCAGTTGTGCTTCCTCTTTAAGAGCCACATTGCCCGTGTTGGTAAACTCAATGTTGAAAATACAGGTGGTGCCAAAGTGCTTGATAAACTTGGTGCGCAACTGAAGGCTGCCGCCATTCAAAGTAATGGTTTGTGGGCTACCCCAAACATCGGCCTCGGTGGGGAGTACAAGTGCTTGACCCCGGCATACAGAAAAGGCAAGGCTAAGGACAATACTGGATAGGATAATCGTGCTCTTTTTCATTTTTCAGTAGTTATTAGTTAAAAATCTTTGTTTATCTAGGTTATGTCGTTGAGTTGGATGAACTTAATAAGCTACATCTGTAAATGAACCACTGCTAACCAAAGACTCGGCTTTACCTGCCACTATATGCTTGGTGTCCAGTGTGAATGTTCCTGACATGATTTTGTTCGCCCTGTCAAGCTTGGTGAAGGTTACGGAAAATAGGTCTATGCCTTGTAAGTCTAATGAAGTGGAATTAACCCATGCCGCGGGTGTTTGGGGCCTGGCCATCATCAAATTAGTGTAAGCCTTTCCCACCTGAAAAATTTCTTTTGACATGGTTACAGTTAGTTGAAAATCCCCCAATAGAAGCGTCAGGTCTTCGGAGAGCGTGCCGGTCTCCTGTATTGCATGTCTCTTTACCCAGGCATCCGCACAAAATGGGTTGCCATTTAAAGTATACTGCCCATCTAGGTTACACGAAAATTTTTCTTCTTTGGCGCAGCCTATAAGGAAGAGCAAAGCAAGTAGAGAAGATTGTAGGATAGTTGATTTCATCATTTTGTCTTTTTAAGTTTTCAAATACAGTTGCGCTATTCCGTCTTTTTACTTCCCAATACTCCAAATAGCATCATACCCAAACTCAATCTCTTTCGCTTTGGTTGTTGTCAGCGCATAGTCTAGCGCTTTTATCAATTGCGGAATACTACATGCTTCTACCAGCGCACGCTTATCATTTTTTACAGCATCGCTATTGAAAGGAACACCCGCTCCGCCAATCAACCCAACCACATAGGTGCCTTGTTTATTTGCATTGTTTTCATCGCGACCTGCCATGCTGAAATGCAACTGTGGGCTCAGAATTACTTTGTCATTCTTATCGGCTCCCACAGTCATTTTCAACGTAATGCTTATCAAACCGTCTACATCGGCTTCCTTCATCATATTTACAATGGGCACGTCAGAAGTTTGATTGGATGAAATTGAACCGAATACTTCGGATAGTTTTTCGGGGCTCGAACGCAACGTGTTCTTGTAAGTAGTTTGTATGGCACTTTTTGTATTAGCCGCTTCTGCCGGAAACAATGTTTGATATTGGGTGGTGCCCGTTACCTTTTCCACAGGCACAAAGTCAATTTTATGCTTTTCACGAAAAAGCTTCGCCATCTCGGTGTAGAGAACATCCAATACATATTGCCAATGTTCGGTGGGCAACTGTGGAAACTGATACGTATAAGTAGTAGTGGTAGTCCGCGTGTAGGTGGTGCCACCTATCGTAGAGCTGGATGAGCTTGAAAAAGATTCTTCTTTGAACGTGCGGCCATCCAACATTAATGAGGTGAGACCAACCTTCGATGCCATGGAAAGCGGCATACCTGTAGCGGCATTGGGCTTTTGAAAGTCAAAACCAAGATTGGTGTTGGGTGCATACCCAGTAATCATGAGCCCTACATTTAGCCCTCCTTCCTGTTTACCTTTTACAATTACTGGCATGGAGGCGCACGAAACGCTCCGCAATTCTGCCGAATGAATATTGCCTTTCTGCTGGGCGGAAGAAAGTTTATCATTTTCAGTAACCAGCATGCGCTCCACCAACAATAAATTCTCGCCTTTATTGAAATTACCTGCATTTAGTTTTCCTGCCGTCTCGGGGTTAGCCAGCGAAGCCTTTGGGATTTTTATTTTTCGTGCGCCAGCAGGGCCGCTTTCAAAATCTGCGAAGTGATTAAACGCGCGTACACCCATTACATCGGTAAGCAACGAAACCTTTATACGTGTTTTTTCGGCTCCAGCAGGATTGAAAATTTCTATTTCCAAGTCTTCTGAAACATCTACCAACGGCAATGAACTCTGGCCGTTCACCGACAGTAATTTTATTTCCGGAATCGCGTCAAGCACAAAGGAAGCCTTATCGCCTGTCTTGGTTGTAATTTCAATTATGGGGCTATTGGCATACGGAATAGACGAGTTCGACATGTAAGAACCCAGGCCCAAGTATTTCATCGGCTCTCCGTTGAGTTTCACATCTCCTTCAATCTTATACACACCTGCTCCTTGGTTCTTAAAGAAGGAGATGCTTACCACATGGTCGCCTTCCACGGTAGTAGCTGGCATTAATTTAGATTCGGTAGTGCCCACACTCATTGGAAAAACGCCACAATAGTACGTGGGTTTAGCTACTGTAAGTTTGAGATCTGCAGTTTTGGAAGTGAGAATATCGCCCGTCAGTTTGCCAATGCGCTCACCAAGGTTGAAGCCCTTCTTTTTCTTTTTTTCTTGTGCCAGCGATGTTGTGGCAATGGTGAAAGCAAAAAAAAGAACACTCAGTTTCAGCAAGCAATTTTTTGTTTTTTGTTTCATGGGTTAATTTTAATTTTTACCGCGGGGTATTCAAACTAAAGCGGTTCGGGAATCTGCCATCCCAACCAGCCATCACAATCTTTTGAATGTATAAGACACTCCCTTGGCTCGTCTTATACATCGTATATTTGCGTTACAAAGAAACCGGCCAAAACCCTCTTTAGCAATCCGTGGAAATTGGTAATTTGCATATACCCAATAGTAGGTATATGACTATAAAATTTGTTATTGATGCCTAGACGATTTCTTATTCCATCCGTCACTTTTATTGCGTTTCTATTCGGAGTTCAACCCTCTGTGGTTTTATCCCAAACAAAAAATCTAGATAGCTTGAAAGGCGTCCTGCAAAAGACCGAAGGTATTGCGAGGGTTACTACGCTATTGGAAATATGTTGGGAGTATCGCTTTACCAATGCCGACTCAGCTCGCATGTACGGATTGATAGCGTTAGACCTAGCGAAGAAGGAAAAATCCGAAGACCTGGAAGCTGAGGCACTCAATGATATTGGTGTAACATACGAGGCGCAGGGAAATTATGACGAAGCGCTCATATACGAGTCGCAGGCGCTTGCCCTACGAAAAAAGCTGGGTGACTCATCTAAAATTGCAAACACACTTAATACACTTGGAATCATCCATGATGAACGAGGTGACTATGAAAAAGCCCTAAGCCACTACTTTGATGCACGTAAAATTTACGAAGGCTTACAAGATGAAAGTAAAATCGCGATGGTGCTGACCAACATTGGTATCGTCCTTCGCGCCCAAAAGGAGTATGAAAAAGTCATCAGCTATTACCGCCAAGCCATGACCATCTATCAAAAGTTGGGAAACAAGTTTGGGCAAGCTGCGTGCCACTCTAATTTGGGAGCTGTTTATCTGAGCCTCACCCGGTACGACAGCGCCATATACTATTCACTGCTGGCAAGTGAAGAGTTTGAAGCGCAAAATGTGCGGCAGTTTTTGCCTACTACCTTGAGCAATGCGGCTATCGCCTATGCAAAGTCAGGGCAAAACGAAAAAGCGAAATTTTACTTTGCCAAAGCAAAAAAATTGCATGAAGACTACAACAATAAAAAAGAATTATCATTTACGCTTTCGCAATTAGCTCGCTTGGAAGCAAAGCAAGGAAACAAGACTGAGGCGATTGCCTACGGTGAGCAGGCTCTAAATATCGCTACCAGTATAAAGGCGATGGAGCAAATCATGCAAGCGCATGAAGCCCTTGCTGAAAGCAAAGCACAAGCGGCAGACTTTCGAGGTGCGTATAAAGAGCATATTGAGTATAGCGCTGTAAAAGATTCTTTGTTTCAGCAGCAGAAATCAAAGCAACTGCTCGAACTGCAAACCAAGTACGATACCGAGAAGAAAGACCGCCAAATTTCTGATTTAAGTAAAGACAATAATCTGAAGGCTGCCACCATTGAGCGAAATTATTTTTTTATTGGCGGAGTGCTGGCGTTGTTCTTGCTGGGTATAGCCTTATTTTATGTTTGGAGGCTGCGCAGTGAGCGTGACCGACAGGTAGTGTTAAACGAACAGAAAATTCGAATTCGCGAGGCTCAAATTACGTCCGTTATCGAATCGCAAGAACAAGAACGCAAACGATTCGCTTCCGACTTGCACGATGGCATGGGTCAGTTGGTAGCTGCGTTGCAACTTACGGTTCAGTCAATCAAAAATACACAAGACCAAGAAAAGACTGTTTCATTGGTCGAGAACTCTGAGCAACTTCTAAACGATATTCAGTCAGAGATCAGAAACATTGCGTTCAATCTTATGCCGCCTGTATTGGTAAAAGAAGGATTGATCCCTGCAACGCGTGAGCTTATTCGAAGAGTAAACAAAGCATCGCAACTACAAGCCACCCTCTCGGTGCACGATGTGCCTACTCGTTTTTCAAACGTGGTTGAGATTTCAATCTACCGAATTATACAAGAGTTAATTTCAAACATACTTAAACACAGCGATGCAACCGAATTAGCGATTTCGTTCACTGGCCACGAGAAGGAAGTAATTCTTACCCTAGAAGATAATGGAATTGGTTATGACCTCGCAAAATTTCAAAACAACACTTCGAGCAATGGTTGGCGCACCATTCAAACCCGCACTAACTTAATGAAGGGGTTTATTGACTTTGATGTGGTGACGGGAAGAAAGAATAACACAATCACCATTCAGGTGCCAGCCATGGCAACAAATCCAGCCACTGAAAAGGTGCAAAATACCGAGTGATCGGTATTTTGATTTGCGTAGCCGCTGTGTTGCTTTGCAGTATTAAATCTCCACATTGTGATTTGGTTAAGTAAGTCATTTGGTCGAATTTTACGCAGCATGGAAAAACATTCCGTCTTGCTGGTTGATGATCATCCCATTCTACTGGAGGGAATGAGAAATCTTATTCGCGATCCGTTTGAGGTTACTCATATTGCTACATCGGGACTTGCCGCACTAGAGCTAATCAAATCAACTGATTTTGATTTACTGATTACTGATTATGAAATGCCAGGTATTACGGGCTTAGAGTTGGTAAAGGCAGCTCGCCTAGCGCAGCCTGATTTAAAAATTATTGTATTAAGCATGCACGATGATCCAGCGGTTGTAAAAGAGCTGTTGCGATCTGGTGTTAATGGCTACATCTTAAAAAAAGATACCTACAAAAATTTGACCGATGCACTTGGAAAAGTAATGGAAGGCAAACGCTTTTTAAGTGATGAAGTAGCCGAACTATTAATTAACCTACCCGAAGAAGAAGAGCGAGGTGCATTGACTACGCGCGAAGTTGAAGTGCTGAAGTTGGTGACCAAAGAATTTAACAGCAGACAAATTGCAGAAATCTTATTTATCAGCGAGCGCACTGTTGAAACACACCGCAAAAATATTCTTAAGAAGACGGGGGCGACTAATTTAGTCGGGTTGGTAAAATATGCTTACGCGAATAATTTAGTTTAATCAACCAATCACAATTCCAGAGGCTAGCGAGCCAGTGGCATAGGCGCATACTTCTCCATTTTCATTCATTACACGGGCAATTCCAAAAATACGTTTACCTATTACTTCTGTCTCTCTGGCACACACTATAACCTTGTTTGCCAACAGCGGCTTCACATAGTTGATATTCAAATTCGAAGTGGCTGTCATCCCTTCTGCATAATAGCGAACGCCCAATAACCCAATTGCCAAATCTACCAGCAAGGCAATCACCGCGCCATTCACGGCCTCTGTGCCAATTCCACCTTTGTGTATTTCCAATACTTCGTCTATACAAACCTTCGGCTCATCTGCATTCGATAAGTCGACCCTAATGTGCATTTGCTTTAGCTGTGCCGAAGCATTGAAAAAATTTTCAATCTCACTGAAGTTGCCGCAACGGGCTACTTCGCGCAATGTATGCAGTTTGCTTAAACTCATCGAAGAAAAAATAATAGTAAGGAAGAAGCCGATAGAAAAACGCAAATTGGCACATAGTAGCGAGTGTCGTTTCTGGCAAATGGAGTTGATGTAATTTGTTTAAACAACCCTACCCACTTAAAATCTCCTATTGTGCGCATCGTAAAAATAAGTGCTATAGCCAGTGTGCTATATTTTATAATTAAGGGAAATTCATTCAGCCACGAACCTGCATTGGCTAGGTGTATTACGGCCATTAACCATAATCCCACACCTACCACCAGACACGAGTCTACGGATGTTTGGAAAAATTTTTCTCCGTTGGGATGAGTCGGCACCACTCCATAAGTTCCCCATTTGAAACCAAGAGCCCAATAGAAGTGTAAAGCGCCCAAGGCAAAAAACACACCGGCATTCGCTATTGCCAGCCATTCCATATTAATTTTGCTTAAACTTCTCCGAAAGTAAAAGGCGCACGTTATTTTCCAATGCCATTGCCTTTGGAAACAAAATTTCGTTTTCGATACGCGCATGCATTTGCAGGCTTTTCTCAAATTGTTGCAACTCAGAAAAAATTACTTTCACATGCAAAGGTGCATCGGGCGTAAGGAGGTAGTCTTTAGTTATTCTTCTAATTCCTTCCATTTCATCGTCATGCGATTCGTGTTCGACAGCGCACGTCTGCAACGAATGCTTTTCCATTTGAAAATACAGGCGTGTTGAGTAGTGATTTTTCTTTGCTGCCAGTTGCAGCGATCGAATATATTTAAACACCGTATCTTCTTCTAAATAGATATGATGGATGAAGTCTTCTAAAAACAATGGGTAGAGAGTTTTTAAATCGCGCTCTACTTGGTTATACTGTTCATGGTTGGCTTTGAAATTCTCGATCAGCTTTCCGATGAATGGAAGTTTATGTTTTACAAAAAGATAGTGAGCGTGTTTCAAATATTCGATGATCAGATCAATCGGGTACGAAAAAAGAGGGATGTCTTCTTCATGAAAATTAGAGCGTGGCGATCGCAATTCATTTTCCAGTAGATCTAACTTTAGTCCCCTCAATTGGCAAATCTGTCCCAAGGTTTGGCTTCCATATTCATAAAACCGAATGCCAAAATAATAGAGTACTTGAGCCGCTTCATTGTCTTGCTCAATTAAGTCTGAAATTTTAGTGTTTCGGTACGAACCTCTTTCCATCGATCGTAAATATAATAATCTATCGGGGCTAGGCCAAAGTTGCTGCCCTCACTTATTTTGCTCTTTTTTGCAGATAACCTTGCTGCTAAATCAGCGTTTACTACTTGATTAACCCAAACTAAGTAAATGGAGAGTCAGAATTCGACATCGCAAATCAGTTTACCCCTTGTTTTATGCATTGGCCTGGCCGCAGGCGTATTGATTGGGGCTAGCCTCAATTCAAAATCGACTAGCGGAGAAGTAGGGAAAGATATTCAGAAACTTCGCGAAGTATTAACGCTTGTAAAAAAAGAATATGTAGATGAAACAAAAACCGATGGATTGGTTGACGATGCGATTGAACACTTATTAGGAAAACTTGATCCACACTCTGCTTACATATCGGCTCGCGATCGTATTTCGGCCAACGAAGATTTAAAAGGAAACTTTGAAGGTATTGGCATTGAGTTCAATATTTTTCACGACACACTAGTGGTGGTAGCCTCATTAAGCGGAGGTCCCTCTGAAGCGGTCGGGCTTCGCTCGGGCGATAAAATTGTAAAAGTAAACGATACCATCATCGCTGGAATAAAACTTACCAATCGCGATGTACAGCGCCACCTCAAAGGCCCTAAAGGTACCGAAGTGAAAATTGAAGTGTTAAGAAAAAATAAAAAAGAGCCTATCACCTTCACCATCATCCGCGATAAGATACCTCAGTTTTCGGTAGACGCCTCGTACATGGTTGATGTAGAGATCGGTTATATTAAAGTAAATCGTTTCTCGCAGACCACGCACGAAGAAGTAAAGACAGCCATGGCGAAACTACGAAAGGAAGGAATGAAAAAATTAGTGTTGGATCTGCAAGGAAACCCGGGCGGCTATATGGATCAGGCCATTTCGATTGCCGATGAATTTTTGCCCGCAGGCGAAAAAATAGTTTTTACCAATGGCCAAGAAAAAAGATATAATGAAAATGCCATGGCAACCAGCGAAGGTGATTTTGAACAAGGTGACTTAATTGTATTGGTGAATGAAGGCAGTGCTTCTGCTTCTGAGATTGTAAGTGGAGCCTTGCAAGACAACGACAGAGCTTTAGTAGTAGGCCGCAGATCATTTGGCAAAGGATTGGTACAACGCCCATTCGATTTAAACGATGGCTCTGAAATACGCTTAACGATTTCGCGCTACTATACACCCAGTGGTCGCTCCATTCAAAAACCATACGACAACGGAATTGACTACGATAGAGATATTGTAAAGCGCTACAAACGGGGAGAATTCTTCACAGCCGATAGCGTAAAGTTTAATGACTCGCTAAAATTTAAAACTGCGCATGGCCGCACTGTATATGGTGGCGGGGGCATTATGCCCGATTATTTTGTGCCTCTCGATACTACATTGACCAGCGCCTATTTTAATGAGCTTGCCTTTGCCAACGTGCTGCGCGAGTATGCTTTCAATTATGCCGAACTAAATCTTAAACAATTACAGGCAAAGAACTTTCGCGATTACCAGCAGAATTTTGTAGTGAGCGATGCGATGCTAAATCAAGTGGTTGAGCTTGGCGAGAAAAACAATATACCCCCCGATTTTAAAGATCTGAATAAAAACAAAAAACTATTTCAGATCTACATCAAAGCAGAAATTGCTCGGCATGTGTGGGACAATAGTCACTTCTATCCAATCTTCAATGAAACCAACGAAGTGCTACAACAAGCGATTAAATTATTTGATAGAATACCGCGCGAATTAGACAAGGGAAAGATGTAGGCAACCGAATAACTTCATCCTTCTAATGAACCGAATGCTGCGAAGTGATTGATAAAATTTGATGATCAACTAAGAACGGAGGAGAAATGATTTTTCATTCTTAGAAGTTACTAGTTACCTTTACCGCCTTAACTTATTAGTATTTCTATGACGGTAGACTCAATGCGCAAGATTGATCAGAATGTGGGTGTGGTGCTCTGTTTGCTCATCATGCCGTTTGTCTGGCTAATCGATTTGCTAAGAGGTCGCACCGCGAAACCTGATATAAGCCGTACACTTTTTATTGAGCTTTCTGAAATGGGCAGTTCGATCATTGTAGATCCGGCCATGCGCAAACTGCAACAAGAAAGTAATGCCACATTGTACTTCGCCATCTTCACCAAAAACTACAAAAGCCTTGTTCTGTTGAACACCATTCCCTCTGAAAATATTTTCAAAATGAATTCGGATAATCTCTTTCAACTGACGGGAGAGGTCATTCGGTTTATGATCTGGTGCCGGAAAAATAAGATCACCACAGTTATCGATCTTGAGTTGTTCTCACGATTTACGGCTTTGCTTAGTTTTTTCAGCGGTGCCCGCGATCGGGTAGGGTTCACCAACTTGCACGATGAAGGTTTGTTTCGGGGAAACATTATTAACCAATCGGTGCGCTACAATCCGCACGTACACATTGCAGTTAACTTTATTTCGTTGATCAACAAAGCACTGGGGCTTTTTGAAAACGCCTATCCAACAGTCGAAGTACCATTCGAAAGTTTAAAGTTAGAACGTGCGGCTGTTTCTGAACCGGGCATCGCTGCGGTGCGACAAAAGATAAAAACATTATACCCAGCCTGGACTAACGAATTGGTGGTGCTTCTCAATGTAAATGCATCTGACCTTCTTCCCCAGCGCAGATGGATGCAAGAAAACTTTGCGGAAGTTGGCAAAAACCTGTTGGCAGAATTTCCGAATATTCTGATCGTGCTGACCGGCTCACCAGCCGAGCGCGATTATGTGCAAAAAGTAAGCAATCAAATTAATCATGCGCGCTGTGTTAATTCCTCAGGCGTATTTCAATTTGAAGAACTCGTGCCACTGTATCAAATCAGCACCTTCATGCTCACCAATGATTCAGGCCCTGCCCATTTTGCTGCGGTTACGCCTCTAAAAGTTTTTGTTTTATTCGGACCGGAGACTCCAGCACTTTACTTACCCATTGGCGGGAATGCAGAGCCTTTCTACCTCGGCCTGCCTTGCTCACCGTGTGTGAGTGCCGCCAATCATCGCAAGACAAGTTGTGAATCGAGGCCGTGTATTACGGGTATTTCCCCAAAAGTGGTTACAGCTCGATTGAAAAATTTTCTTCTCGAAACTTCGCCTTTATCACCCGCCAAAGCATAGTTTCGTGCCATAATCAAATTCACCATGATCAACCGCTTGCAACATTTGTCTGCTATTGAAAAAAAAGTGTTGACGTTGATTGGCGTTGCTACTGCCACGCGAATTGTTTTAGCACTGGTGCTCGAGTTGGGCATCGATGAAGTTTACTACTGGAACTTTGTACTCTTCCCTGACTGGAGTCACTTTGATCATCCGTTGATGGTGGGAGTTGTTGGGGATATTTTTTCCCTTCATCATTTTTTTACGGATGACTTCTTTCTGCGTTTTGGTCCGATTTGTTTATCAGCCATTAGCACGTGGCTAATCTACCGCATTAGCGTTAAAGTAAAAGACGAACGCTCCGGCTTGTATGCTGCCTATCTCTATACAGGTTCCATCTATTGCTTTATCATCGCGGGGTTTTCTTTCATTCCTGACTCACCGCTTATATTGTTCTGGCTGTTGGCGCTTGAGGTAATGCTCGATTTTTTATCAGCTCAATCAATCGATAGCCAAAGTCGCAAAAAAATTCTTCTTTTTGGAGTTTATGCAGGCTTAGCCATGATCTCTAAATATCAGGGAGCCTTCTTATGGATTGGTGTTTTTGTTTACGTGTTTTTATTCAATCGCGAATGGCTGAAAGAAGTTTCCTTTTACCTCTCGGGAATGATTTCTGCCATTTTCCTACTGCCAATATTAATCTGGAATATCCAAAACAATTTTATCAGCTTCAACTACCACTCGGGTCGTGTTACACCTGCATGGGAAATTCGTCCCGATTATTTTCTCACCGAAGTGTTGGGTCAAGTTGCCTACAACAATCCAATCGTTTATGTTTTGATTGTGATTGCATTGGTAGCGTGGTTTCGTAAAAAAGAGTTTATCAATTCCTCTTACGCAAAAATTCTTCTGTGCCAAGCGCTACCACTGTGGGCTGTGTTCACATCCTTTTCTGTATTTCGTTCTACGTTACCGCATTGGTCAGCACCAGCCTTTGTTTCGTTGATTGTATTGGCAGCAGCCTACTGGGCTTGGCACGAAAATCAGGTGAAGGCCCGGTACTGGATGAAAGCGGGATCTATTTTTTTGGGTGTACTTCTGGTCATTGCAGTTTGGCTCATCAATTATTCACCCTTACAACTTGGCAAAACATCGGAGATCAAAACCTTTGGCGAAGATGACTTCACGCAGGATATGTACGGATGGCATCAGGTAAATGAGGCTTTTAAAAAAGTAGCTACCCGGGAAGAGACACAAGGAACCATGGCTCCGCAATCCGATCTTATTTCAAATAAAATGTTTCCGGCTGCCCATTTGGACTTTTATGTAGCGCAATACAATCACCGAAAAGTTTTTGGCATGGGAACGTTGGACGACATTCACATGTACGCGTGGCTGAATAGCAAGCGCGGTGGCCTTGAAAAAGGAAAAGATTACTATCATGTGGGGTTGAGTAATTTTTACCGTGATCCGCAGGAGCTCTTCGGTAACTATTTTGAACAAATCGAACCGATGGACACGGTAACGATTACACGTGCTAATAAACCGATGCGATATATTTTCTTTTATCGCTTGCGAAAATATAAAGGCAATTTTATCGACCCGTTGCCTGCACGATAAAAGATTGAATTGCTTTTGGGCTGACAAAGTAAAGTTTTGTCGTCTTTGCGTTTTCTTGTCTAACTGCATTAAATTGTGATCTAAATCTCATTGTTATGTACTACCACCGACTCGGAAAAATCCCGCCCAAACGTCACACGCAATTTCGCCAGCCCGATGGCAGTTTGTACAAAGAGGAATTGGTAAGCTCAGAAGGATTTTCCAGTATATATTCCACGCTATATCACGTCTATCCGCCCACGCGCATCAAATCCATTGGCGAGCCTACACGCTATGGGGCAAAACGGATTGATGACTATGCTTTGCGACAAACGCATTTGAATACCTCAAAGGTGGCCTCCACCGGAGACGATTATTTATCGGCACGTAAAGTGTTAATGATGAATAATGATTGCTCTATTTCCATTTGTTCGCCTAAACAGCGCAAGATGGATTACTTTTATAAAAATGCAGAAGGCGATGAACTGATTTTCGTGCACGATGGAAAAGGTGTTTTAATTTCTCCTTTTGGAAAGTTGGATGTACGTCAGGGCGATTACATCATCATTCCGCGCACAGTGATTTACAAATTTGAGTTTGAAGAAGGACCGCTTCGTTTATTAATTACTGAATCCGCTTCGCCTATTGAAACCGTTAAGCGCTACCGTAATGATTTAGGTCAGTTGCTAGAGCACTCGCCCTATTGCGAACGAGATATTCGTGCGCCTTATGAATTAATCACCGACACCAGTCGTGGTGATTTTTTAGTAAAAATAAAAAAACAGGGTTTCCTTCATCATTACCTGTATGATTACAGTCCGCTGGATTTGGTTGGGTGGGACGGGTTTTTGTGGCCGTATGCTTTTTCCATCCACGACTTCGAGCCGATCACTGGACGCATTCATCAACCGCCACCAGTGCATCAAACATTTCAGGCGCGCAATTTTGTGGTGTGTTCTTTTGTACCGCGTCTGTTTGATTACCATCCGCAGGCGATTCCGGCACCGTACAATCACAGCAACATTGATAGCGATGAAGTGCTCTATTATGCAGAAGGAAATTTTATGAGTCGCAGGGGCATTGAGCGTGGATCTTTCACGTTGCACCCGGGTGGCTTACCACACGGCCCGCATCCGGGCACGGTAGAAAAAAGCATCGGAGCTAAGGAAACGCATGAATTGGCTGTGATGATCGATACGTTTCATCCACTTCATTTAACGGATCAATCATTGGAGTTTATTGACAAAAATTATCCGATGAGTTGGACAGATAACTCTGAGGGTGGTTTTCATGAAGTGAATACTCCTTAATCATTGAAAACAGAACTATAGACACAAGGCACGAAAGCACAAAGCTCATCTAAGAAAAAATAGAAGTACTTAATTAAAAGAACTATGCTCCCTACCAAAGCCTATGCTGCTCTCAGCGCTACCACACCACTCGTACCCTTTCAATTTGAGCGAAGAGATCTTCGTCCGGATGATGTGCAAGTAGAAATTCTGTATTGCGGTGTTTGTCACAGCGACTTGCACCAGGCGCGCAACGAATGGGGCGGCTCGATGTACCCCATGGTGCCCGGTCATGAAATTGTAGGAAAAGTAACGCGAGTGGGTGCTAATGTAACTGAATTTGTTGTTGGCGAACTGGCAGGTGTAGGTGTGATGGTAGACTCTTGCCGTACGTGTAAAAATTGCATGAACGACTTAGAGCAATATTGCGAAGAAGGAATGACAGGCACCTACAACGCGTATGAGCGCGATGGCAAAACCATTGCACAGGGTGGTTACTCCTCACAAATTGTAGTCGATAAAAAATATGTGCTGCACATTTCTGAGAAGTTAGACCTCAAAGCAGTGGCTCCGTTGCTGTGCGCAGGCATCACTACGTACTCACCATTGCGTTATGCCAAAGTGGGCAAAAGCATGAAAGTGGGCATCATCGGGCTGGGCGGACTTGGCCACATGGGTTTAAAATTCGCGGCCAACTTTGGTGCCGAAGTAACACTCATCAGTTCATCTGCCTCCAAAGAAGCCGATGCCAAACGATTAGGCGCTCATCATTTTTTACTTTCGTCTGATGAAAAACAAATGCGCCAGCATCGCGGTCAGTTTGATGTGTTACTCAACACTGTCTCTGCTAATCATGATTATTCTCCTTATTTGAAATTATTAGGATTAGATGGCACCATGTTGATTGTAGGTATTCCGGCACAAGCCCCTGTAGTGCGGCCGTTTGATATTTTAACCAATCGAAGAAGCATTACCGGATCGTCCATTGGCGGCATAAAGGAAACACAGGAAATGCTTGACTACTGCGCAGAGAAAAACATTGTAGCCGATGTTGAATTGATTCCGATTCAAGAAATCAATAATGCCTACGAACGCATGGCGAAAAATGATGTGCGCTACCGCTTTGTGATTGATATTAAAAGTCTAGGTTAATCGCATTTTGATCGTAGTGCCTTTGGGATAAAAAGGTAAATGCATCTATTGATCACGTACTTAAAGTCTTCTATTGAAAGCAACAAACCCAGCCCTAGCATAGTGATGCCAAGGGCAATGGGTAAAAGTGTGGTCATTAAGATGACTCCTTGTATAATCAGTTCTTCTTCTCTTTACCCAACTCTGGTAAAATAAAATTATCCAGAGGGCTCGACAACTTCATTGCGGCTTCAATGTCTTTTACGGTGCGAGGTGCGAGAGCCGATAAATGCTCGTATCCTGCTTTGGTAATCAGGTAGTCGTCTTCAATTCGCACCGCTATGCCCCACCATTTTTTATCGCAAGGAGCTCCTTCGGGAATGTAAATGCCCGGCTCGATGGTGATGATCATATTCTCTTGCAACTTGTCGTAGGTGCCGCGGTCGTGCACATCTAAGCCAATGTGATGGCAGCAGCCATGAGGATAGTAGGTGTTTTTTTCATCTGGATTTTTAATGATGCCTAATTCAACCAATCCTTTATTGACCGTGATACGTGTGGCAGCCGTCAGCTCGCGAAAGGTAGCGCCCGGCTTACAGATTTTCATAGCCTCTTCCTGTGCTTTCAAAACCAACTCATAAATCATCTTTTGCTCGGGCGAGAATTTTCCGTTAACCGGGATGGTGCGGGTAATGTCAGCCGTATAGCCACGATATTCGGCACCCAAGTCCATCAGAATTAATTCTTTATTAGAGATATTGGGTTTGTAGTTGTCGATGTAGTGAAGAATACATCCGTTGTGACCGGCACCTACTATAGAAGGATAACCCAAATCTTCCGCTTGGTATTTTTTAAACACAAATTCATGAATCCCTTGGATTTCGCGTTCGCTCATGCCAGGTTTCATCGCCTTCATCACTTCGAGTTGACCCATACAAGAAATTTGTACCGCACGTTTCACCATGCTCAATTCCTCAGGAGCTTTAATACCGCGCAAGTCATCCATAATAGGATCCAGACCTGCCATATCTAAGTTATTCTTCGTTGGCTCGACAGTCAACGTCACTCCTTTCTTATCAGGATAATTTACTTTCGCTTTGAACTGCGCTTGCAAATCGAACATATCCGAAGAATCGCGTGGGTCGTTACGTACATCGTTGAAAAAATCTGTAAAAAGTATTTTATCGAACTTAGAAAAGTTCACATCGTAACGTTTAAACTCTGTATTATTAAAAGCTTGCGAAAAGCCCAGCACATCTTTTACTCCCTTCTCACCCAATCTACGGCCAGTCCACATTTCCTGTTGTTCATTGCGGGGTTGAACAAATAGAATTTCATTGTATTGCGTACCGTTGTTAGCCGTTTGTATGTCTTTAAAAATAAAGAGTACTGCATGGGGCTCTTTGTAACCGCTCAAGTAGAAAAAATCGGGATCCTGATGATAAACATAGTCTACATCGTTGGCGCGGTTGCGTACCGGACTGGCAAAAAATACCGCTACCGAATTGGTCGGCAGTTTAGCACGCAGTTTTTCTCTTCTCTCTTTGTGAAATTCCTTTGTAAGGAAATCAGAGGGCAAATCTGGGTTTTGTGAAAACAGCGGGAATGCAACTAAAAAGGCGAATACGGTTATAAGATATCTCATACAATTTTTTGTTAGTCGCTAAAAATAGAGAATTGAGAGCATACTTTTAGCAGTAATTTTTTAAAGTCACAGATTTTTGTTCGTAAGGCAAGAATGGAGAACTACGACCCAAAAAATGATTCCTCCGCGCCTTCTGTCAAGAAAAACATGCGATGACTTCCATTGCCAGATGAAATCATCATTCGATTGGCCGTGGGCGAATGTGGTTGTTCAAAATAGTACTTCGCCAATATTTCGCATTCAAAAAATTGATGCCAATAGTCTGCCGTCCAACCACTATTTGGCTGAGCGAATCTGAAATACAAGTTTTTAAATTCACCTTTGGAAACTTGGATGTCCATTCTGGGTTTTATCTATTTGATAAGTACCTCAATGTCAGGATCCGATTCCAAATTATTCATTTGCCGCTGTATCCAGTTGGCACGCTTTTGCACATAGTTAGAGATCGGTTTGATCAGATATTTTTTGGGGTTGGGAAGTATCGCTGCAATCTGGGCGGCCTCGGTGCGTGTTAATTTTTTGGCTGGTTTTTTATAGTAATGGCGACTGGCGGCCTCAATGCCAAAAATTCCTTTCCCCATTTCAGCAACGTTTAAATACACTTCCAATATTCGCTCCTTTCCCCAAATCCATTCAATCATAAAAGTGAAATACACCTCTAACCCTTTGCGCACCCAGCTGCGACCTTGCCACAAAAAAACATTTTTCGCCACTTGTTGGCTGATAGTGGATGCGCCTCGTATTCGCTTTGGCTTTTTTTTGTTGCTTTCGAATGCCTTTTTTATGCTTTTCAAATCAAAGCCATTGTGTTCGGGGAACAACTGATCTTCCGAAGCCATTACGGCCAGTCGTGCATTGGGTGAAATGTTTTCTTTCGAAACATAATCGCGCGATAAGCCATGCCCTTGAAAGAAACTAACCAACTGCGTAATGGTGAGCGGAGGATCAACCCACTTCAGCGCAATGATATAGGCAAACTGAAATACAACTAAAATCAGAAACAGACTTCGGATTTTCTTTAACAATTTTTTCAAGGAGTAGGAAACTGGCATTTTGTATGTACAAAACTCAACTGAGCCTTTTTTCCAACACCACAAATTCTAATTGCCGTTTCGGAATGCCCCACCGTGTATCCGGTACAACAAACGGTTTTGTTTCGCCCGTGAGCTGATAGCCATGGCGCACATACCAATCAATTAACTCATTGCGAACGGAGATCACCGTCATAACCATCGTATCGATGTTAAGTGATTTCGCGTGGTCTTCACCCGCTATCAACAGTTTTTTGCCAACTCCTTTGCCTTGTGTGTTGGGCGCTACCGATAGCATTCCCAAATACAATTTGTCTTTTTCCTTGCGTAGTTCAACACATCCAATAATCTGATCGCCCTCCACATATTTAAGAATGGTTGTGTCAGGTTTTGCAATCAATTCGGCTACAGCCGCCTCATCAATGCGGGTGCCATCTAGTAAGTCAGCTTCGGTGGTCCAGCCTTGTTTTGAACCCTCTCCGCGGTAAGCAGAGTTGACAAGTTGGTTGATGGCTTGCGCATCATTCAATTGCGCCTTTAAAATTTGAGCATACATAACCCAAATATATTACTTTGCATCTTCTGCCAGAATCCGATGGTGCATAAAATCGACCTTTACTCAATTTTCATTTTTCTAGGAATCGTTCAAGCGGTTTTCCTCTGCTTATTTTTCTTTTCAAAAGAAAACAGAAAGGTTCAGGCCAATTTTTTTCAGGGAATCATGATTGCAGCCTTGGCGGCTTGCGGCTTCGAGATTTTGCTTTGCTACACTGGTTTCATTTTGAATGTGTTGTGGTTGGTGGATTATTCTGAGTCGTTTGCTTTTCTGATTGGCCCCTCGTTTTACTTGATGATTGTTTGCCTGATTGATGGCAAAGCGGGAAGTAAATGGTACTTGCATTTTATCCCGGCTCTTATTTGGCTCGGGTTACAAGTGCCTTTTTTGATACAGGGTAACGCGGCAAAGTACAATGCTTGGGTTGGAGCTTATCATCCGCCTGGGCTTTCTTTTGTGGAGACCGAAAGTTTTTTCACGCCACAGTATCACTCTGAGTTTATATTGGCACACTTGACTATTTATGTGTTTCTCGGGTTTTGGATAATCCTTCAAGCGTTCAAAGGGAGAAACCAATCATTTTGGAGAACGGAACTGGAAGCATTTAAAAAACTGCGCTCATCGCTACTACAGGTTTTGATTGTGACTGTGTTAATTTTTGTGGTCAAGCTCGTCAATAAAGATGACTTGGGCGACCACTTGTTTGCTGCCTACATGACGGTGCCGATTTATATCATCAGCTTTCAGGTGGTGCGCCAGTCAGGGTTTTTCAGACAACCCAATTTATCGGAGCCACAGAAATACAAGAGGTCATCTCTTTCTGCTGAAGACCAAAAAGCAATTCTTGAAAAATTGTCAGTCTTAATGAAATCAGAGAAACCTTTTTTGAGACCTGAGTTTTCGCTCCCAGATTTGGCCGGTCAACTTAAAATTTCCACCCACCAGCTTTCACAAGTAATCAACGATGGCTTGGGCAAAAGTTTTTTTGAAATGACCGCAGAATACCGCGTAGAAGAAGCGAAGCAATTGCTAAATGACCAACCCAACATCAAAGTGGAGGAGATTGCCGAGCAAGTGGGATACAATTCTAAATCTTCTTTCAATACAGCTTTTAAAAAAATAGTAGCGATGACGCCCAGTGAATGGAGAAATTTATCAGAAAAACAAAAGAGGGGCTAATGCCCCACTTTCCCTACCCTCCCTACATCTGTTAAAAAATTATTGATCGCTTGGCCTTGCGTATTCAAGCGTTGGGCCATCGCAGTGTCCCCAAGTTCCTTGCAACCGATAGGCCGAGACAGAATGCAATCGTTCTTTTGGATAACAACTTGTTTTCAGTTCATCTCCACTTGAATATGTTAACTCCAGAAATTGTTGATCCGATTCGGTCACAGTGGTAAATGTTCCGTTCGCTGACTTCGTAGCATTATCTTGTTGGCGATACCTGCTAAACGTACCATCGTTGTTAAAAATATAATATTCCTGCCACTGCATCGCTGACCCTGTGGTAGACCCTATTCCAAACCCTCCCGTCATTTTTACCAGCACCCACTTTTGTTGACTTGATGCATCCAACTCTTTCGTCATTTCAATCAAAGACAACTCATTCGAACAACTTGCCAGTCCAAATACTAGCAGAATGATTAATTTTCTCATAATGTTATTTTTTGTTTCCATACCTAAGACACGAAGCACCGCCAGAAGGTTGGAAAACGAGCACAAACTGTGTTCGACTTTATAAAATCGGCCTCCTAGACTATAAAAAGAGCCTTACTTGGGCGAGTCATGCCCGTTTCTTTGCCGAAAAAAAATCTGATTATGAACCAACCATTAACGAACAACGAAGATACGACCTCGACTGGCTGCGCTTTATTGCCATCGCCATCTTACTTTTTTTTCACACAGGCATGTGGTTCAACCACTGGGGCTGGCATGTGAAAAATAACGAGCTGAGCTATTCTTTTCAGTATTGGATGATTTGGTCGCATTATTTCAGGATGCCTCTCTTACTTTTCATTTCAGGAGCGGGCACTTATATGGCGTTGGGTAAACGCACTCCTGCTAAATTTCGTGTGGAGAGATTTAAGCGATTGTTCATTCCATTGATTTTTGGCATGTTCGTTATTGTGCCTCCGCAGATTTATTATGAGCATATCAAAGAGTACTCAGGCTATTGGGATTTTTACAAAACGGTTTTTAATTTTGTTCCATATCCTAAAGGAAGTTTTAGCTGGCACCACCTGTGGTTTATTTTGTATTTGCTCATCTATTCGATGATGGCATTACCTTTTCTAAAGTACCTCTGTTCGCCCAAGTCAGAGAATTTTAAGCAAAAATATTTATGGCTGTTGTCATCTCCGGCTGCGTTACTTTTTATTCCTTCTGTTTTCATTCTGTTTACGCAAATCATTCTTAGACCTTATTTTCCCGAAGAAACCCATGATCTACTTAAAGACTGGGCATACTTCACTTTCTATTTTATATTTTTTGTGATGGGAATTATTTGTTATTCCTTCCCTGCACTGTGGCAGGCGATTGGCAATAACCGTAAACATTTGCTCATCGCTACTATCATATCCATCATTCCGTTTTATATCTGCTATTTCCACTTTCGTGATTTGATTGTACTTCCCTGGACAGATGACCAAGTCGAAACAGTCTTTGATGTAATTGCCATCTTCGTCAGTTGGTTTACGGTGATTACCATTATCGCCTACGGTCAACACTACTTAAACAAGCCACATCCGTGGCTGTCAAAAATCAGCGAAGGACTTTACCCGTTCTACATTTTGCACCAGACAGTCATCATAGCCATTGGCTACTACATCTGCCAACTGCCATGGTCGATTGCCGCCAAGTATTGGACGATTTGCTTTCTTACGCTGGTAAGCTGTGCAGCCTTTTATCTTTTGTTGATTCAGCCGTTTAATGTGATGCGGTTTTTGTTTGGGTTGAAACCAAAATCTAAGTAACCCATGTAATTTTGTGCGTGGTTTGCATACTAATAGCAAAACCATTTCCATCCATGACGATGAAAAATAAAAAATCAAAAATTATCCCCTTCCTTTTAATGATGGCGCTTTGCGGCACCATTGGCTATTTCATTGGCAAAGCAGGTTCTCAGGCTGGCAAAGATCTACCAGATGGTGTTGCGCTGATGTGGGCACTCGCATTCATACCAGTGTTCTTTTTAGTGATCGGGTTTCACGAGGCGGGTCATGCGGTGGCAGGTGTTTGGCAAAATTTTGATTTTAGAATGTATGTGGTAGGACCCTTCATGTGGGACAAAGAACAAGAAGGGTGGAAATTCAAATGGAATAAAAATGTAAACACCGCAGGCGGAATGGTGATCTGTATGCCCACCGGTACGGAGAATTTAAAAAAACGATTTTCCGTTTACGCGGCTGGTGGCCCGGTTGCCAGCTTAGTCTTAGCTGGCTTATGCTATGCTTTCTATTTGCTGGTTCCTTCTATGATTGGGTTTCTCTTTTTGTTAATCGCTTTCTTTTCACTTTTGATTTTTGGGGTTACGATTATCCCTTTTCACATGGGCGGTTTTACATCTGATGGCGGGCGAATTTTGAATTTGCTGCGGGGTGGCGAAGCTGCTCTATTTGAAGTACTCACATTAAAAATTATATCACAAAGTGCAGGCGGATTACGACCCAGTTTATTGGATTGGAACGAATTGAATCAAGCTAGCAAACTCGGACAGAAATTGAACTCTCCCTTTGCCGTTTACATCAAAAGTTTTTTTCATCAATCTGCTTGGGATAAAGGCAACCTCGAAACTGCCGAAGAATATTTGCAAGCCTATGTAGATGAAAGCGAAAGTATACCCGATGGAATCCGTGGTATGGTGTGGCTCGATGCCGCGTTCTTTTATGCAATGGCAAAAAAAGATTTGGGTAAGGCAAAAGAATATTGGAGTCAATTTAAGCCATCGGCTATCATCCCAAAAGCACAAGTGTTCGCTACCGAGGCAGCTATCTTAGTACTTGAGGATAAAAAAGAAGCGAATTCAAAAATTGAAATGGCGTTAGATCAGCTATCAAATATGATTGATCGAGGGGCAGCGATTGCGTTAAAAGACAAACTCCTTTTGTTGAAGAATTCTGTGATGTGATCTTAACGAAGTAAAATGCTTCTACTCATTTACTCTCTGCGCATGGCCTCAACCGGATCGAGCCGCGATGCGCGCAAAGCCGGGTAGGTGCCAAAAACGATACCCACCACAACCGCAATAATCGCCACCAAAATAATCGTGTTCCATGTATACGAAGCTTGGAACGGAATTTTTGTAATTGCCTTAATGATTGGAATAGTGGCCATAGTGCCCAACACACCCAGCACCAATCCGCAGATGCTACCCATCGTAGAAATGGAAATAGACTCTGCCAAAAATTGATACATAATATCGCTACGCTTCGCACCCAGTGCCTTGCGTACTCCAATTTCGGTGGTTCGTTGTGTTACCGAAATCAACATCACATTCATCACACCCACGCCACCTACCAAAACAGAAATGCCAACGATCAAACCCATGATAACACGAAACAGCCTAAACCCTTGCTCCGCCTGTTCTACCCGAAATCCATTGGTCATCACATCGAAATTTTTTTGCGCTCCATATTCTTTTCTCAACCATTGCGTAATAAATTCTTTGGCAGCACCCACCTGATCGATCTCTTCCACTTCGATGATAGCAGTGGGTGGATAATCTTTTAAATCAGTATCTGAAAAATGAGTAATGGGGACAAACAACTCTGGGCTTTGAGAATTTTGATTAACAATACCAATTAATTCAAACTCTTCTCCACGAATAATAAGTTTTGACCCAATCTTAGTATGGGTCGAATCAGAAGGCGAAATCAATTTGACGAATAACTTATTTGCTACCACTACCTTTCTTTTCTCCAAAATATCTGCTTCGCTCAGCGGACTGCCTGCTACGATTTTATCCTTGTTGTGTGTTATAGCGGTAACACCATTCAGCAAACTGATTATTTTTTTATTGGTAGGGGCATAACTGGCCTCGTTAGATTGAGTAGAAATTAAATATGCGTAACTCGTTTTGAACGTAATATCATTTTGCAACGCAATAAATTTTTTCGGTGTGATGTAGGCAAACGTGTCTTTTTTTAAGATAACTCCGTTTTCGCTTTTTGTTGTTCGAGATGTTACTACAATAGACTTAAGTGAAGTGGTTTGGCTGATTTGATCTTTGGCAAATTGTTCCATACCATCAATCAAGCAAAGGATGCCGACCAACGCAGCCACGCCTATGATCATTCCAAGTATGGACAAAAAGGTTTGAAAGAAGTGACCTTGTAGTGCCCTAAAGGCCATTTGAAAAGAAGGGACAAGTTTTTTTAGCATAACAAGAATTCAGGCACAAGACTTTCGCGCAGCGCAATTGTTACAACCTGTTCGTGGATTATTAAATGCCATCTCAAAAATCATAAAATATCGTCTTTGCGAGGGAGGCACGACCGAAGCAATCCCTTTTTTGGCTTCGTGGATGGAGATTGCTTCACTCCGCTCGCAAAGACGTAATATTTTTGAGATGGCTTTAAAAAAGAATTGTAGGAGTGCTACTTTTCAAATTCGGCCACAAACGCATCAGGAAATTTTTTCTTCAGCTCTGGAAGCATGGCCTGCGCTTTGTCGCGTTTAGAAAATCCCATAAAAAGAATACTGTAAAATTTTACCCCATTTACAATCTTTACTTGAACGGCCACTCTCTTTTTATATGACTTCTTTAAGTTGTCTACTATCTTCATCACGTTTACCAACTCTTGGTAGGTGCCCAACTGTACGCCAAAACCTGATGGCTTTATTCGTTTAATATCAAAATCATAGGTTTCTTTATCTTCTACCACCACATGGTCTACCATAATGGGCTGCGTATCGCCCTTTCCGTTGGTGCCATCTATTATTTCTAGTTTTACATCGGCAGTGCCTTGGTTAAAAAAACTTAACTTTTCAGCTGCAGCTTTCGATACGTCTATAATCCTGCCTTCTACAAATGGTCCACGATCGTTGATCGTAACCACCACCGATTCGCCATTAGCGATATTGGTAACTTTTACTTTGGTGCCAAACGGAAGCGATCTGTGTGCAGCCGTGAGTTTACTTGCCTTATATTTTTCGCCACTGGCTGTGGGCTTGCCTTCAAATTTATCGGCATAGAAAGAAGCCTTGCCTGTTTGAATGGGCTTGGCCTCAAGCTTATCGGCTTCAAAAGAAGGCTTTTCGGTTTGTGCGTTTACCTGAATGGTAGGTAACGCAACACAAAGCGCGAACAAAAATCCTTTCATCTGTTTTTATCTTTTTAATTCTATTGAAAACGAATAATTACCGCTCAAAGATAATTTTTTTAAATGCGCGGTCACTTTTCAGAAGGGTTTTTCTTTTTGGCCAAAAGTTTTGTTAGTGCCTGCTCTAATCGACTCGTCTTAGTCTCCGCTCGTTTGGCAGAACTGATCCAAAGTGCGTACTCTTTTCGATTGGTAAATGAGAGTGATTCAAAAAAAGCCAACACTTTTTTATTCCGATTCAACAAATCTGTTAGCTCTTTGGGCATATCTACCAACCTTTCTTCAAGGTCTTGCTCTACTACCACTGCTACCTTATCGCCCACTTTTTTTCTGATGGCCGCTCGTACATCTTTGCGCACCAAAATGGCGTGCGCACCTCCGCCCATGGTAGATAGAATGCCGCGATATGGGTAGCCGTCAAATGTAACTTTCACTTTTACCTGTCCTCGAGTGCCAAAAAGATCTTCAACAGAATACGGAAAGGTTATAAAAGCGGCATCAATTGATAGTTGTGGGTCTTCAAGCGTTCCGACAAACTCTTTTCGGATGGGCTTTTTCGTTGCCATAGGCTTCTTTTTTTGAACTTCTTTATCCATATCTTGTAAATCGAATCTGAAATTAATAAAAAATTATATGCGCATTTTACTAATCGGAGTTCTATTTAGCTGGGTTATTTCTTGCCAAGAGTCTGCCAAACAAAAAACCACTCTCGATGGCCCGCCTGTGCATCCTACCAAAGAATTGAATGCTGCCTTTTTAGTTGTCGATGGCGTGTACAATTCAGAACTGATCGCACCGATGGATGTTTTTCAACATACGCAATTTCATACGCCCAAGGGCATAAAGGTATTTACCATTGCGCCACAGCGCGATACCATCACCACTTTTGAGGGATTAAAAATAATTCCCGATTATTCGTTTAATGAGGCTCACCCCGAAATAGATATTCTGGTGGTGCCCAGTGCACAGCATAGCATGGATACGGATTTGGGCAACAAGCTATTGATTGATTTTGTAAATACCATCGGTCGAAATTCGCTTTACAATTTATCGCTTTGCGATGGCGCATTTGTACTGGCCGAAGCAAAATTACTTGACTCGTATGCTTGCACTACCTTTCCAGCAGATATTGTTCGGTTCAAACAAAAATTTCCGCACTTAACGGTGCATGAAGAAGTCAGTTTTGTTCACGACCGCAAAATGATTACCTCGGCAGGTGGTGCCAAATCGTACGATGCTGCCCTTTATTTAGTCGAGTTGTTATACGGAAAAAAAGTGGCCGAAGGCATTGGCAAAGGACTGGTAATTGAATGGAATCTAGCCAATGTGAAACACCTGCAGGCCAATCGCTAATTTCGGAATAATTCACCTCAATTTACTACCACTTGCTATTACTATAAGCGGCTTACGCTATCTTTGACACGGCTATGAAACAATCCCTTTCGGCAGTAGAACATCACACCCAAATCATTGACAAACTGCAAGCGGCTGTTTTTGAATACACTCTTTTTGCCGATGGCAAAAGAGACTTCACCTATTTTAGTCCGTTCTGCGAGCAAATTTTCGAAACGAAGATCGAAAAGTTGATGGATGGAACGAGTCCGCTTGACACGTTTATTCACGAAGAAGATCGCCCAGTTTTTTTAGCAGAAGTAAACACATCGCTTTCAAAGGCAGAAGAGTTTAGATGGGAAGGTCGCATCGTAACGCCATCGGGCAATGTAAAATGGGTAGATGCCAGTTCTTCGCCAACCAAAGTTGCAGGAGGAAAAATAGTATGGGTTGGATTGTTCACCGATCAAACGGCTAAAAAAGAAATAGAACGGGCTAATAAAGAAAATAAGCAGCGGCTTGAGTTGGCACTGAGAGGATCGGAGTTGGGCATTTGGGATTACAATTATAAAACAAACGTTACCATCATCAACGAGAAGTGGGCAGAGATCATTGGCTACCCCAAAGCTGAGTTAGAAGAGATGTTTTGCCACTGCGAAGATTTTATCCACCCCGAAGACAGACCCAATTATTCGGCAAGCATAGATAGGCATTTGAAGAAAGAAACGGATTTTTATGAAGTGGTCTATCGGTTTCAACTGAAAAATGGCAATTGGCGGTGGGTCATGGAGCGAGGCCAAATAGTAGAGTTTGATTTGAATGGCAATGCCCTGCGCACCGTGGGCACCTTACAAGATTTTGAAAATAGAAAAACACAAGAGCAGTTAGCATTAGAAACCGAAGGTAGGTACCGCGAACTAGTGGAAACCCTACCATTGGGCATTGTTATTTATCAAGATAACAAAGTGGTTTTTGCCAACGAGGCAGCCGCCAGTATGCTTGGCGCTACCACCCCGAGCGATATTGTTGGCCTGCCTGCGCTACAATTTGTACATCCCGATTTTATTTCGGTTTCACTACAACGAATCAATACGTTAAAAGAAGGTGGGCAAGTGCCTACTATCCATCAAAAATACATTCGCCTAGATGGCAGCGAGATGGTGGTAGAAGTGTCTGCGCATACACTTGTTTTTCGGAGTAAGCCAGCAATACAGATAATTATTAAAGACACTACTGAAGAGCGCAAAACACAACTTGAGAAACGGAAAACAGAAACCCTGTTCTCGCAATTATTTAAAAGTTCGCCATTTGGATTGGTGATGTTGAACGAACACGGAAAAGTAGTTCAAATCAACGAGGGCTTTACCAAAACCTTTGGCTACACCCAAACCGAATTAGTTGGAAATAGCTTAAATGAGTTTATCGTTCCCGAAGAGTTGGAAACAGAAGGAAATGATTTGAATTCGATCATCTCTAGCGAGCAGATCATCCGTATTGAAAGTACACGCCACCACAAAAACCGGACACCTATTTCGGTAATCATTTACGGTGTGCCAGTGCCTTTAGAAGATAAAACCATTTCTATTTTTGGTGTGTATGTAGACATTACTGATCAAAAGCGAATTGAAGAAGAATTGAAAGTGCGTAATATCGAATTAGATAACTTTGTTTATAAAGTATCGCACGATTTGCGCGCACCGCTCTCTTCCGTATTAGGCCTTGTAAATTTAGCAAGCCTCGAAGGCAACGATGATAGCTTGGCAGATTACATTAAGTTGATCGGAGAAAAAGTAAAACAACTCGATCATTTTATTAGTGATGTGCTTAGCCACTCTAAAAACTTGAAGTTGGAGGTAAAGATTGAGCCCATCAACTTACAAAAATTAGCGGATCAAACTTTTGCCGATTTAAGTTACCTGAAAGGTGCCAATGAAATTAAACGAACCGTTGAAATTGAAGGTACATCTTTTCACAGCGACCCGTGGCGCATCGGAGAAATTTTTAGAAATCTGATCTCTAACGCAATCAAATATAGAGATTTTGGTAAGAGCGACCCACACATTCATATTAAGATTAAAAGTGGATCACAACGTGCCACCATTATTTTTGAAGATAACGGCATTGGCATAAGCAAACCCAGTTTGAATAAAATTTTTGAAATGTTTTATCGCGCCAGCGAGCAATCGGATGGCTCGGGCCTTGGGTTATACATCGTAAAAAATGCCGTTGATAAATTGGGGGGCATCCTAAAAGTATCGAGCGAAATTGGGCGAGGCACCACATTTGAATTGAAGCTGCCCAATCATACCTTAGCAGAAACAAAGTAAGTCTATTGTTCATGACCGTTCACGAAGTTAAAAGCGCAGCCGATAAAAATGAGTTTTTAGTATTTCCCCTTGCGCTTTATAAAAATTTTCCAAAGTGGATTCGCCCGTTAGATAAAGATATTGAGAATGTTTTCGATCCAGAAAAAAATAAAACATTTCGGCACGGAGAGATCATTCGCTGGATTTTAAAAGACGATCACCATAAAACGATAGGACGCGTTGCCGCATTTATCGATCAAAAAACGGTGAACAAAGGAAACGATCAGCCTACGGGGGGCATGGGTCTATTCGAGTGTGTAGAAAACAAAAATGCAGCGTTTCTACTTTTTGATAAATGTAAAGAGTGGTTGCACGCAAAAGGAATGGAAGCCATGGATGGACCTATTAACTTTGGTAGCCGCGATCGGTGGTGGGGTTTGTTGGTAGATGGATTTGATCGCGAGCCAAATTATCAATGCAACTACAATCCGCCATATTATCAAAACTATTTTGAAGAATATGGATTCAAAACATATTTTAACCAGTTTACTTTTGCTCGCAGGATTAAAGATCCGCTCTCACCAAAGTTGGCTTATAAAGCCGAGTTGATTGCCAAAGAACAAGGCTACGAGTTTAGGCATTTGCGCAAAGATGAAATTAAATTGCTAGGAGAATATCTACGAACAGTATATAACAAAGCCTGGGCCAATCGAGCCGAAAATCCAGAGATCACCGCTGCACAAGCTGCGCTAATCGTGAAGCAAATGAAACCCATTTTAGACGAGAAGCTACTTTACTTTGGATTTTATAAAGGCGAACCCATTTCCTTTTTTCTTTCGTTGCCAGAAATTAACCAAATCTTTAAGCACGTAAACGGGCAACTCGATTGGCTTGGCAAAATCAAGTTTATTTGGTTTCAGCTTAGAAAAATAAATACCAAGGCATTTGGGATATTGTTTGGTGTAGTGCCCGAGCACCAAGGCAAAGGAGCCGATGGAGCAATGATTATGGCCGCCCGTAAAGTATTGCAAGACCAATACAAACGATATGACCAATACGAGATGAATTGGATTGGTGATTTTAACCCAAAAATGATTAATGTAGTAGAGCAAGTTGGAGGGTTCGTTTCAAAAACGCATATTACCTACCGAAAGCTATTTGACGAAACCAAGCCCTTTACAAGGCATCGTATTTTAAGTTAAAAAATCAAACCCTGTGCAAGAGAAAGAAGAAACTCGCTCCAGTTTTCTATTCCGCAACCTGTTGAAGGGCCTGGCATGGTTTGCCGTAATTATTATCGCGTTTGTTTTTTTAGAAAAATATATCCAGCAAAATTTTCAAGAGCACATTGATACCATTCGTGCAAACCCAGGCATTCTTTACGGAATTTATACTGCATCAGAAATAGTATTCGGCATCCTTCCTCCCGAAATCTTTATGATGATTTGGATTTTGGATAAAATTGATCTGAGTGGGTTTATCACCAACTTGGCTATTCTTACGTTGATCTCTTATGCAGCCGGAATTTTGGGTTATTACATTGGGAAGCTATTTTCAAAAACTAAATTTTACCAAGAGCGCATCCGCGAAAAATATTTGAAGCAATATGAAGGGAAATTAAAAACATACGGTGGCTACTTAGTATTTGTTGGTGCAGTTACCCCTGTTCCTTTTTCGGCCACTTGTATGCTAGCTGGCTCTGTAAATTTAAACATCAAATATTTTTTACTCATTTGCATTACGCGTGTTATTCGCTTTGCCGGCTACGGAGCCGTAGTTTGGTATGTGCCCGAATTGTTTAAAGATTTGACGGGCGGGCTTTAGTAGTAACTTTTTTTTGATCACAATCGAAAAATTTTCCTTTGTCGTAAATGGGTATTACTTCTAATGCCCCCTACTCTTTTTCATTACACCCCACTGCTAACAGATATTGGGAAATTATAGCGACTTAAAATTAGTTTCTTAAGGCATAACCCTTTACCTTCGCCCCGCAAATAATCACTCGTAAATTATTTGCCATGGCACTCGATTCTTCCAAATTTTTGTTCGAAGCACTCACCTATGATGACGTGCTCTTAGTTCCTGCGTATAGCGAAGTACTTCCTCGGGAAACTGACACTTCTGGGTTCTTAACAAAAAACATCAAACTCAATATTCCTATTGTTTCAGCTGCAATGGACACCGTTACCGAAGCGGGTTTGGCCATTGGCATGGCACTAGAGGGTGGCATTGGGTTCATCCACAAAAACATGAGCATTGAAGCACAGGCAGACCAAGTGCGTAAAGTGAAGCGCTCGCAAAGTGGAATGATCTTAGATCCGGTAACGCTGCAAGTAAGTTCTACTGTGCGCGATGCCGAAAAGATAATGCGCGAGTTTAAGATTGGGGGCATTCCGGTAATTGACCAAAACGGGAAACTAGTTGGCATTATCACCAACCGCGATTTGCGTTTTCAAAAAGATATGTCGGTGCCAGTAGAAAAAATAATGACCAAAGAAAACTTGATCACAGCACCCGAAGGGATTACACTAGAAAAAGCGGAGTTGCTCTTGCAAGATTATAAAATCGAAAAGCTGCCCATCGTAAACAAAAAAGGGAAACTGACGGGGCTTGTTACGTACAAAGACATCCTGAAAAAGAAAAACAAACCCAACGCGTGCAAAGATAAGTTTGGAAGATTAAGGGTTGGGGCAGCGGTTGGCGTAACGCACGATATTTTAGATCGGATTGAGGCATTAAAAAATGCAGGCGTAGACGTAATCAGTATCGATACGGCACACGGCCATTCCAAAGGGGTAATCGAAGCGGCCAAAAAAGTAAAAAAGAAATACCCATCGCTCGAATTAATTGTAGGCAATATTGCCACGGGCGAAGCAGCCAGAGCATTGGCAAAAATTGGCGTAGATGCAGTAAAGGTAGGCGTAGGCCCTGGTAGCATTTGCACTACACGCATTGTAGCTGGCATCGGCTTGCCTCAATTATCTGCCGTGTACGAATCCGCGAAAGCGCTAAAAGGCTCGGGTGTAAAAGCAATTGCCGATGGTGGCATTCGCTTTTCGGGCGACATTGTAAAAGCATTGGCCGCTGGGGCGGATAGCGTGATGATCGGATCATTGCTCGCGGGCACCGAAGAAGCACCGGGCGAATTGATTATTTACGAAGGAAGAAGATTCAAGTCTTATCGAGGCATGGGTTCTTTAGAAGCAATGGAAGATGGATCGAAAGACCGCTACTTTCAAGATGTGGAAGACGACATTAAAAAATTAGTGCCAGAAGGTATTTCGGGTCGCGTGCCATTTAAAGGCTCGGTGGCAGAAATATTGTATCAATTAGTGGGGGGATTGAAAGCCGGCATGGGCTATTGTGGCGCAAAAAATATTGAACGATTGAAGACGGCCAAGTTTGTAAAAATAACCGCAGCGGGTGTGCATGAAAGTCACCCGCACGATGTAAGCATAACCCGAGAGGCTCCGAATTATAGCAGAAAATAGGCTGTTGTATTTTTCAAAGGCCTTCCTTTTATTGATATTGCAAAGCCAATCTATCGGTTGGCTTTTTGTTTAATTCATGTTTAAGACCAAAGCCGTAACCCGTTTTACATCGCTCTGCGCCACCGTGGCTTGGGTGATTTTGGTTTTTTCAGATATCACTGTTTTATTTAGCGACATCAAGTCACTACCATCTGATGTGCCCGTATGGCTTCCACGGGTAATGCTAGATGTGTATGTGATTGCCCTGTTTTATTACTATAAATTTAAAATTGAGCGAGACGAGAGCTTAACATTTACCGACCTACTCTGGAAAGTATTTGCCACTGGCCTTATTGCCACCGTTATTTCTCTTGCCGTAAGGCTAATATTATTTTTACTGGGCAGCACCAAGCTGCCTTCCAATATTCTTTTCATTGATTTTGTTTATCAAATCAATCTGGCACTTTTTGTCAACTTTTTACTGGCTGCGTACACGTGTTGGAAGCGCCTCATCTTGTATCAAAAGTCAAAATGGTTGATGCGGGCGTGGCTTGTCTTCGAATTACTGCTACTCAGCATTTTGATTTATGACAGCATTCACATTGTTCTTTCTGAAACCATATCCACCATTGCCATCGTTGTTACCAGCCTATTGGGGCTCGTTCTTTCGGCCAATATGCGGTGGGTTGCTTATCTAAACTTTAAGCAAAAGTGGACGAGCTTATTGCTGCTATTGCTCTCACTTTTCTACTTGGTATATTTTCTTTATTCGGTTACGATTTGGTCCGATCAAATCAGCCAGCAATCGCAGGCGTTTATTGATTTTCAAAGCCATGCCTTCAACATTGCGCTGCTGGCCTTTGCGCTTACGTATATGACGTTTTCGTTTTTAGTGGTATTGTTCAATTTACCCACCTCTTCGGTATTCGAGCAAAAATTAGAAGAGGTAATTAATTTTCAACGAATCAGCCAATCCATACAAACCGAGCAGAGCGAAGAAAGTGTGTACAATATCCTTTTAGAAAGTTCGGTGCGATCTGTCTTTGCCGATGCCGCGTGGCTCGAAATAAAGGGTTCGGCCAACGAACAAAAACTGTATACTTTTCAGATCACCGAAAAAGAAACGAAAGATATTCACAACCATCTTGAAAAGAATAAGATAAAAGGAGCACTCGATCAAAGCAGCGACAAAACAAAAAATTTATCGAAGCACCTTGGCTCGTTAAAAAACTCGCGATTTAGATCTCTACTGGCTTTCCCCATCAAAGTAAAAGACGAAACCATTGGCACGCTAGCCCTACTGAAAGAGCTGCCCGATGGGTTCAATAAAGAGATGACACGCATCATTTCTGCCTTCGCCAATCAGGCGGGTATTTCCATCGAAAACTTTAGGTTGTTAGAAGAAGCTTTTCAAAATGCACGCTACAAAGAAGAATTAAAAATTGCGAAGACCGTTCAAAAAAGTTTATTGCCCACCAAACTAGAGCAGGATGCCGACTTTGAAATTTCTGCTTTCTCTGCTTCCGCAGATGAAGTAGGTGGCGATTATTATGATACCCTCCGCATCAGCAAACATGAAATTGCATTGATTATTGCCGATGTTTCGGGAAAGGGAACCACAGCTGCTTTCCACATGTCGCAGATGAAGGGCATTTTCCACAGCTTAGCGCAACTGGGTCCTAACCCAAAAGACTTTATGGCAAAAGCCAATAAGGCATTAGTTTATTGTTTAGAGAGAGGGTCGTTTATTTCGGCTACTTATTTTGTGATCAATACGCAAAGTAAAAAAGTGTTTTACTCACGGGCCGGCCATTGCCCCGTTCTGTTGTTTAGAACATCATCGCAAACTGCCGACTACTTAAAAGATAAAGGAACAGCATTGGGCATGGTGCGAAGTCACGATTACTGCAATTTTGTTGAAGACAACCAATTTAGTTATGCCTCTGGCGATGTAATGGTTCTATACACCGATGGAATTACAGAAGCCAAAAACAATAAAGGTGAAGAATTTGGCAACGAGCGATTGGCGCAAGAACTACAAAAAAACGCCTCAAAAAGTTCGAAAGAAATTGAAGAAAGCGTGATTAAAGCGTTGTACCAATTTTCGGGTTCAGAAGATATTAACGATGACTATACATCGATGACTGTGAAGTTTAACTAACAAGAACATAAAAAACATTTAACCGTTACAACTATATGGTTCACATAAAAAGGCTACAAGAAGATGGGGCAGACATTATTGCCATTGTAGGCGAAATTGATGCCAGCTCATCTATCGAGTTAGATTTGGCCATAGCAAAAAGCGTAGGCGAAGGATTCAAGAAAATAATAGTAGACTGCCAAGCCTTGGAATACATCTCTTCTGCAGGCTTGGGTGTATTTATGTCGTACATCGAGGAATTAAAAGACAAGGGAATAAGTTTTGTGCTTTTCGGGATGAAAGAGCGTGTACTAAATACATTCAGCATTTTGGGGCTTGCCGATTTGCTAAATATTCGAGAGACAAAGCAAGAAGCGAAAAAGTTGGCCGATGAGCTATCAGTATAAAATAGGATGTAGCCTTAACAACTTGAAGGGCGTGCGCGAGTTTATCCGCAAGTCGCTAGAAGGCCATGACGTATCTGATCTAGAGACGGGGGCAATCGTATTGGCGCTTGACGAAATGTGCTCTAACCTGATGATACACGCCCACCATTGCAACCCCGATCACTTTATCGCAATGAATATCCATATTGAATCAAAAAGAACCTTCGTTTTTGAAATTGTAGACGATGGCCTTATGTTTGATATCAACTTGTTTCAAGAACCTCAACTGGATAACTTAGTTCACGAAAAAAGAAAGGGCGGCCTGGGCATACGGCTCGTAAAAACCATCATGGATAAAATAGAATACCTGCACGAAGGTGGCAAAAATGTGTGCCGCCTAACAAAAACAGTCTAAACGGCTCTCTTTAGGCTATCCATCTCTTCATTTTTAACCTTATTTTTACGGATTAAAACATACCCACATGTATCGGTTTTTCTTTGTTTGGCTGTTACTAGCATTCTCTCATCACACTTTTGCACAATCTACCAAGAGCCAAAAGGCATTGCCCGTTTTTAGTGTTGATCGCATCCCTACTTCCGTAGATGAATTTGTTTACCTCTACAAAAAAAATCATCAGAATAAGCCAGAGGATTTCACCGAAAAGAAAATCGATGAGTACCTAACCCTTTTCATCAACTTTAAATTAAAAGTAACCGAAGCGCGCAAGCTCGGCTTAGACACCACCGCCAAATTTGTAAAAGAGTTTGCCACTTACCGCGAAGACTTAAAGAAACCCTATCGGGCGGAGCCTGATCTACTCGACAAATTAAGCAAAGAAGTTTACGAACGGCTCACCAAAGAAATAAAAGCATCTCATATTTTGATTGGATTAAACGCGCAACCAACACCAAGCGATACGCTACTGGCTTTTCAAAAAATAACAGAAATCAAAAAGCGAGTTATTGCTGGTGAAGGTTTTGAAAAACTGGCACAAGAATTATCTGAGGACCCTAGCGCAAAATATAACCAAGGCAACTTAGGTTATTTTACATCCATGCAAATGGTTTACCCTTTTGAAGATGCAGCCTACAAAACAAAACCAGGCCAACTATCTGATATTGTAAAAACACAATTCGGCTACCATCTGATAAAAGTAATCGATCAAAAACCCGCCCGAGGCGAAGTAGAGGTTTCGCACATCTTGCTTCGCACTAATTCACCAACCGATGTGAAAGTAAAAAACACCGCCTTTGAAATTGTTGATCAACTAAAAGCAGGGCGCGGCTGGGACGAACTCTGTAAAGAATATTCGGAAGATGCAAATACAAAAAATACAGGCGGCCGCTTACGCCCCTTTGGAGTTGGCGCATTGGCTTCGGTACCCGAGTTTGAGAGCACCGCTTTCGGCCTTCAAAAAGTGGGTGATATTTCTGATCCATTTCAATCGGCCATCGGTTGGCACATTGTGCGCTTAGAGAAAAAAATTCCATTGCCACCCTATGCTGAATTGGAAGCCTCACTAAAAAGAAAAATTGCCAGAGACGAACGATTGCAAGTTTCGCAAAAGGCTTTGTCTATTAAAAAGCGAAAAGAGTTTAATCTACAAGAGCTTGAAGAGGTGAAAAAGGAATTTTTTAAGTTGGCCGATTCAACGTTAACTGCGGGCAAGTGGAAAAATAATCTGCCAGTAAATATTCGATCGAAGAGTCTCTTCGTTGTTTCTAAAAAAACTTTTTCAGTGGGCGATTTCAGTAAATACGTTGTTAAAAATCAATCTGTCTCGTCACTCGCTCCATCTGCTTATATTGACCAACTGTATCAAACTTACGTTGATGAGGCAATCACTAAACTGGAAGAGGAAAAACTGATGATCGAAAAACCCGAATTCAGAAACCTGCTCACCGAATACCACGAAGGGATTTTGTTTTTTGAGATCATGGAAAAACAGGTTTGGAACAAGGCTTCTGAAGATACCCTCGGTCAACAAAAGTACTATCAATCGCATCTTGAAAAATACAAAGCCGGAGGTCGTGTTGAAGCTAGAATTTTTACTGCCCAAGAAAAGAACACGATAGACGAGGTTAGAAAAAAAATTCAAAAAGGCGATACACTGCAAACCGATGACCTTAAGAAATTTAAGTCGGTGCAGCCTTTTCGCAATTACGAAAAAGGAGAAAGCAAAATAATCGATAAAGTAAGCTGGGCGGGTGGCTTATATGAAGTTGAAGCGGACAAGAATTATTATCTTGTTGAAATTGCCCGATTGATTGCGCCTGGTGTTAAAACTTTTGCCGAGGCTCGAGCATCTATCATTACCGACTTTCAATCAGAATTAGAACGGCAATGGCTAGAGACCTTACGAAAAAAATACCCAGTATCAATCAATAAAAAAGGAAAGAAGGCCGTTTTATCAGCACTGGTTAAAAAATAATGAACGCGCACTTATCAAATAGAACTTTATTATTAGGCTGCTTGGTAGCATCTATACTAGCTGGCTGCGATTTGATCAGGATGAAGAAAGGCAATGGTGACGAAAACGCTGAACATAAACCAATAGCGAGGGTAAATGATTCGTACCTGTATTTAGACGAGTTGAAAGGTATCGTTCCGGCAGATGCCTCCAAAGAAGATAGCTCGGCCAGAATCTCATCGTATGTAAACAGTTGGATACGCAAGCAGCTATTACTTACCGAGGCGGCCAAAAATATTGACATCAACGAAGCCGAAGTAGAGCGAAAAGTGCTCGACTATCGCTACAGCTTGATTGGCTACGAGTTTCAAAATTTTTACATCAAAAAAAACCTAAACGACAGCATTACCCCAGCCGAGATTGAAGAATACTATAAAGCCCACCTCGATAATTTTATTTTGAAGCAAAACATTATACAGGGTTGCTACATAAAAGTTCCTAAAACCGCCCCGCGCATTCAGCGAATAAAAGAGTTAATGTATGCCACCAAAGCAAGCGATAAAAACGAACTGAAGTCGTACTGCCTTAGCTTTTCGGCAGCCTATCAACTGCCCGACTCTACGTGGATCGAATTTGATAAGTTAACGGCAAACTCGCCCTTGGCCGATATCCCCAACAAAGTTCAATTTTTGTACAACTACAGATTTTATGAAACCAATGACGCCAACTTTCTGTATCTGTTAAAAATTGATGCCTTCAAAATCTCGGATAACGTGTCGCCTATTGAATTTGTTGAAGAGGACATCAAAAACATTATTTTAAACAAAAGAAAAGTAGAACTTGCCAAAAAATTGGAGGACGAGGTTTATGAAAATGCAGCCAAACGTAAAGATTTCGAGGTTTTTAACCCTTAGTTTGCTATCGCTCGCCTGTATGGCACCGGTGCTAGCTCAAGAAGCAGAAAAAACCGGTTTTGTGGTAGACAAAATCATAGCAAAAGTTGATAATTATATTGTTATCAAATCCGAGCTTGAGTCTGCCTATCAGGGCTATCTGTCCGAGGGCAACCCCCAATCGGAAGAAGCCAAGTGTCAACTTTTCAATCGGCTAATCATGAACAAATTGATGGTAGCCAAAGCCGAAATAGATTCGGTGCTAGTTACCGATCTTGAAGTAGATCAAAACACGGGGCAACGCATGAATGCCATCTTGCAAAACTCGGGCAACTCGCCCGAAGAGCTAGAGCGCAGGTACGGCAAAAGCCTGGAGCAAATTCGCATTGAACTAAGAGACCAAATTCGCGAGCAACTTTTGGCTCGGGAGATGACGGGTCGCATTACGAAAGACATTAAAATTACCCCTGCCGAAGTAAAGAAGTTTTTTAACAAAATCCCTAACGATAGTTTACCATTCTACTCATCGGATGTAGAGATTGGCCAGATTGTAAAAAATGTAAAAATCAGCAACGCCCAAAAAGAAGAAGCCAAGCGAAGGCTAAGCGAAATTAGAGATCGCATATTGGCAGGCGAAGATTTTAATACCCTCGCTCAAAAATTTTCTGAAGATCCCAGTGTACGATCGAACGGTGGAGAAATGGGATTTGTAGGCCGTGGCCAAATGGTGCCTCAATTTGAAGCGATGGCTTTCAAACTTCGCAAAGGAGAAATTTCACAGCCATTTGAATCTACCTTCGGCATTCACATTATGCAACTGATCGATCGCAGAGGCAACGAATATAATTCGCGCCATATTTTATTGCAGGGCGTGCCTTCGCAAGAAGACGTGAAGAGTGCCGAGCGATTTTTAGATAGTCTTAGAAATAAGATTGTTAAAGACAGTTTGAAGTTTGAGTATGCCGCAAAAGAAAACTCTGACGATCCAGCTACAAAAGGACATGGTGGATATTTTACCGACCAAGATGGAGGCATACACGTTTCGTTGCGTGAGATTGACCCGGTAGTTTACCTTGCCATTGACACCATGAAAGTAGGAAACGTGAGTAAACCACTTACTTACCGAACGGAAGATGGCAAAGAGGCGGTGCGCGTTCTTTACTTCAAAGCGAAAATTGCCCCACACCAAGCGAACTTAAAAGACGATTGGCACCGCATTCAATCGGCTGCACTAGCCGAGAAGAAAGACAAGATGATTGGCAAGTGGTTTACTAAGTCTAGGCAAGATGTGTTTATCAACATTGACCCAAGTTATAATTATTGTAAGATTTTGGAATAATACTGACTCCTAAATTCCAACTACCATATTCTAACTTCTGAATTCTTTCAAAATAAAACATGGCAAAACAATTTAATAACGATGTAGAAGCTGCCAACTCCCTCGCGCAAGCTTATCAAAATCTAAGAAACGAGATTGCCAAAATAGTTGTAGGCCAAGACGATGTAGTTAAATTAGTTTTGACGGGGATATTCTGCAAAGGGCATTCGCTGTTGGTGGGTGTTCCTGGTTTAGCCAAGACATTGCTCGTTCAAACCATTGCCACTTCGCTCGACCTGAATTTTAAACGCATTCAGTTTACGCCCGATCTAATGCCATCGGATATTGTTGGGGCCGAAACGATGGATAAAGAAAGAAATTTTCAATTTGTTAAAGGTCCCATCTTCGCGAACATCATTTTAGCAGACGAGATCAACCGAACGCCTCCAAAAACACAAGCTGCCTTGCTAGAATCGATGCAAGAGTATGCCGTGACGATAGCTGGCAACAACTACGTATTGCCACAGCCATTTTTTGTATTAGCAACACAAAACCCCATCGAACAAGAAGGAACTTACCCACTGCCCGAAGCGCAGCTAGATCGGTTTATGTTTAACATTTTCTTAGACTACCCGAGCTACCAACAAGAAATAAGTATTGTAAAAAATACCACAGCAGATGTTACGCAGCAAGTTAACAAGGTGCTTACCGCAGATGAGATTGTGGCCTACCAGCATTTAGTAAGAAGAGTGCCCATTGCCGATAACGTGGTGGAGTATGCCGTAAAATTAGTACAGGCTACGCGCCCCGGAAAAGACGGCTCTTCGATTGCCACCGAATGGCTAGAGTGGGGAGCAGGTCCGCGCGCTTCTCAATACTTAGTATTAGGTGCCAAGTGTAATGCCCTTATCAACGGAAAGTATTCGCCCGATATTGAAGATGTGCAAGCGGTAGCTAAGCCAGTACTTCGCCATCGCATTGTTCGAAACTTTAAAGCCGAGGCAGAAGGCATTTCGGTAGATAGCATTATTGAGAAGTTGATGATGTAGTTTTTTCGTTTAGGAATCAATAACAAAAATGGGTCATCACAAATTTGTGATGACTCATTTTTTACTCAGTTATAGATCTTTTAGATTTTCCAAGAACTAGTCTTCAACACATTCTTATCTTTATAAGTTATCAATTCTCGGTTACGAACCTAAAATTTTAAATTTTACTTAATAATTATTGAAGAAGCCTCGCCATATTTTGTTTGATCAGTAGTTGTTAGAGCTGTCAGACTAGTGTTTTTCCAATATGCTGGAGCATAATCCTGATGGCCTACTGTGTAAACATCTGATCCAATTACTTTGATATCATAAAGATAAACTTCAGAAAGAGCTGAAGAAGGACTAGAAACCCTAACCGCTGTACCGTTCTTCCAGTAGGTGGCGTTGCCTGCTTCAGTACCACCAATGTAAACATCGTTTCCAATCACAGCTAATGATGAGCCTCCACAATTCTTAGTACCGTCAGTAACTGTATTTTTAGATCCATTTTTCCAATATACTACGACTGAAATAGATGAGGCGAGAAGTTCAGTCCCTACTATAAATACATCATTACCTACGATTTGTATAGCATTATAACTGGTGTTACCAGTTAGGGGTAATTCGGTGATCACTCCATTTTTCCAATATTTTGCTTGATCTTTAACCATTCCTATAACATGAACATCGCTCCCAACTATTGCCAACCTCGTAACAGTAGAAGGTTCAGAACTTAAAACAACAGCATCGCCATTTTTCCAGTAAGTAGCCTTGCCATTATCTTTTCCTCCAACATAAACATCATTTCCCACTACTTGAATGTCTGCGATATTAGTATTACTCGTTCCGTCCGAAAGAGTTGTTGGAGTTCCATTTCTCCAATACTTAGCAACAGATTTTTCGGAATCATTATATTCAATTCCAGCCACAAATACATCTGAGCCGACTATTTTAATTGAAGTGGCAATAGCTATCTTCGTTCCGTTAGTGAGCGCAGTCGGTATGCCATTTTTCCAATAAGTTGCGACTGATTTAGTTGCGTCACCTATAAATTTCGCGTTCATTTGATAGCCTGCTATATAAACGTCTAGAACCGTTACGGTAACTGTATAAACTTGAAGGCTACCATCCTCTGCCGTTACGGTATAAACAACGGGGCTGCTAAAATCTTGAGCTACATTAGCAGCTGGGCTTATTGTTTTACCTGTATGGGTTATGGTTGGTACAAGATCGGCCAGAGAAATTGCCCCCACAGCAGTGAAGCTTATGGTACGTGTAGTTTCATTTATTGAACCTACAAGTGGTGGCGCGAGGCTCGCAAAACTAAAGGCGGTAATCTGCTTTGAACTTTTAGTCACAGTAGCTTCATCTTTTTTACAACCAACAAAAAGTTGAGTGGTAGCAACTACCATTAGCGTAAGAAAACCAACGATAATCGGTTTGATTAATTTTTTCATAAAAGGGTTTTTAGTGTTTTTTTTGATGGTTCAAAATTGAATTTTGGAACCCGAAACAATTAACCCTGATGAGGCATTCTCTTGCCCTGATGTTGCAAAAGTTGATTTTTATAGCAGAAAGAGAAGCTTTTTGACCTTGCACGAAAAACCGCAGCAATAAAAAAAAAGAAAATGCCAGGCTCAGACTTGACTGGGCAGTTTTCCAAACTCTTCTTTAAACGCTCTGCTGAAATAAGATAGGCTCTCGAAACCAACAGCATAGGCTACTTCAGATACAGAGCCCCATTTTGCTGATAAAAGAGCGGCCGCCTTTTGAAGTCTTAGTTTTCGTATAAACGCAGATGGTGAGATACCCGTTAGTGCTACAATCTTGCGGTAGCATTGTTCGCGCCCCAAGTTCATTTCATCGGCCAACGTTTCTACCGTAAGTGATTCTTCTGCAAGGTGTGCTTCAATAAATGTTTTTGCCTTTACAATAAATTTTTCTGATGCTGAATGAGCCTCTACGGGTTTGCCTTGAATCAATAATTGGTTTTTTATATGTGCCTGAAGTTTTTCGCGCAGCACAATCAGGTTTTGTATTTTCAGAGTTAGCTCCAGTTTATTAAAAGGTTTTATCAAATAATCATCCGCCCCAGTTTGAAGCCCTTCTATTTTGTCACTTTCTTCTGCCTTGGCCGTGAGCATGATGAAAGGGATGTGGTTTGTTCGTTCCTCTTTTTTGATTTCGCGGCACAGCTCTAGGCCATCCATTTCTGGCATCATTAAGTCACTGATAATGATATCAGGAATTTCATGAATAGCTTTTTCTAAACCTTCGCGCCCATTTTTAGCCTCAGTATATCTGTATGTTGGCCCCAAACAGGTTTTGATAAAAACCCGTATGTCCTCGTCATCTTCCACAATGAGCAAGAGTGGAGATTCTATTATTTCAATAGGTTGCTCTTTAATACTATTAATAGTTGGCTTTGCAGCAGGTTGCGAATTCTGTTCAAGAGTTTTGGGGGCTGGGGTTAACCTAATGGAAACAGTAACGCGTGTACCCAAACCAACTATACTGTCAATATGAACAGTGCCCTTCATTAGTTCCACATATTCTTTCACCAAAGCCAACCCTATCCCAGTACCTTCGGCATGACTGCTATCGGTAGCTTCTACTTGGTAAAATCGATCAAAAATATGAACTAATTTTTCGGGCGGAATGCCGCGGCCATTGTCTTTTACAATGACTTCAAACAAATCATCTTTCAATTGAGCATTAACAGTGACGTTTCCGCCAGCCTGTGTAAACTTCAATGCGTTGGAGATAAGATTGATTAAAACAGTTTCTACCTTACCTTCATCCACTAGCAACATAGCGTCATCAATCCCTTTTATATTCCAACTAAATTGTATGCCCCGCGATTCGGCCAATGATGTAAATTGAGAAATAATGGTTTTTAGAAAGGTCTCCAATCGGATTGGCTTATTCACCAATTTCATTTCATGCGCATCTAACCGTGCCAAATCCATCAGTTGATTAATGAGCCTTAGCAATCGTTCTGAATTGTTTTTGATCATTATCAAAAGCTGATGGGCTTCTGGGTCATTCGTCTTTTCAAGCAATTCATTTGCGGGCCCTTGTATAAGTGTGAGAGGGGTGCGAAACTCATGAGTGATATTGGAGAAAAATTTGGTTTTGAGGGTATCCAATTTTTTCAAGGCTTCTTTTTCTTTTTGATCAATGGCAACTTGCGCCCTTTTGCGCTCACGTTTTGTTACTACACGTTTGCCTATGAAGAGCATGCCTACGAAGACAAGACTATAAGTTATCCCTGCCCACCATGTTCTCCACAGAGGGGTGGAAGGAACATTAGCAAGAAGAACACTTACGATGTCCGATCCGTTATTAGTAGAGACAATATCTTTTAACCCATCCTTATTAAGGTCACACATCGTCAGCCGCATTATGCCCGGATTTGTTCCGACAGAAATAAGCTGATAAAAACCAAAAGAACCTTTTCCATTTCCAACATAAATGCTTACCGTATTGTCTTTTGAATTGGATACAGCCAAATCAACAATACCGTCTTTATTATAGTCGTCAGTAAGGATGGTACTTGGTGCTACTGAAGGAAAAGAGGTGGCTTCATTAAAGGAACCATGACCAACACCAATCAGGATGCTTATGGTGTTACTGTTGAGATTGCCATTGGCAATATCCAGTATGCCATCTTGATTGAAATCTCCATAAGTTAGGCAACTTGGATAGCTGCCCGTGACATAACTTTTGGGAGAGGTGAACTCACCATTGCCGATCCCCAAAAGTACATTCAATCTTCCATTTACGATATCGTTTACAATGACTATATCCAGATGTCCATCTTTGTTTAAATCTTTTACATCAGCAAAGGGGCTATCCCCAACGGGGTAGGAAAAAGACTTTGCATAACTTCCATTATTGCTTGCCAAAAAGATGGCTATTGTCTTACTGGTGTAATTGGCGACCGCAAAATCTATAAGCCCGTCTTCATTAAAATCGCCAGGGAGCGGTGTTTGAGGTCCATCACCGGTTTCAAATATTTGTTGCTGACGGAAGTTTCCAGTCCCATTTCCAAAAAAAATACTTGCGGTATTGCTGATATAGTTCGCAACGGCAATATCTAAATGACCATCGTTGTTTAAATCAATTATGCTAACACCAGATGGTTGCCTTCCTGCGGCATAGTTCTTAGCTGGGTCAAAAGTCCCTCCACCTTTGTTGATAAAAACACTGACGGAATCAAAACTGGCGCTTGACACTACTATGTCAATATTGCCATCGTTGTTAAAATCACCACTTGAGATATTATTGAATACACTAGAACCTATAAGGCGATAGTTGGCGGGAGGATCAAAAGAGAGTTGGCAAATACTGTCTTTGGAAATAAAAGTCAGGATAGAAAGTAATAAAAGTCGAATGCCTCGCTTAAAAAGATTATCAACAGAGTTTAAAACAGATAGGTGCATTTTTAAAAGTAACTCAACTTTCAATTCTTTGCAAAAAGAGTATTTGTATAGTTTTAAACTTTAAAGCAGAAGGCATTTCGGTAGATAGCATTATTGAGAAGTTGATGGCTTAGTTGGAAGCCATAAGAAATCCTCCGCTTTCGGAAAATCCACAAACACGTTTTGTATAAACTCATTAGGCACGGCTAGCTTTCGTTTGGTCATGTCTATCCAAGCACCGTCCATGTTAAGAATTGCAGCAATCGTTCTATCTTCTTTATAAATATGGTGGCGAATGCTCCACCGCGCAAAGTCTTTGGTGGCTTTTGTTACCACTAAATCGACTGTAACCAAATCTTCAAATTTTATCTCTCGTTTAAAGATAGCTTCTTCTCTAAACAAAATGGGGCCGATGCGCAGTTCTTCAAATTTTAGATTAGTCAGTCCATGTTGCGAAAAGCAAGCGATGCGGGTGGTAGCACCATAGTCATAGTAAGCGGAGTGGCGCAGGTGGCGGTTCTGGTCAATATCTGACCAGCGCACTTGAATGGGTATTTCAAATTTTGTCATATCTAGTTTATTAAATCGCGCACTACCGCCAACGATTTTATTTCACCCAATCCTTCAATATGCTGAGCATAAAAACGCAGTAATACATCGAGCAAATTTCTTCGTTGCGCTTGGTTAATCAAAAGGGTAGACTGATAAGTTGCCGTTAGCAGTTGCTTCAAGATTTTTTCTTCTTCATCGTCTGAAAAAAATGGAGTGAGGATTTCGGATGTGTGCGTAGGGCCAAAACCAAGCAACTTGCTTAGCTGGATTAAAAAAATAAGGTGGAAGTTTTCTACTTGTATTTGATCTCTGTCCAACGTAATAAATGAATCGAACAAAAAATCGCAAATTTCGCGGGCGTGGGTTTGCTCTTTGATGGCTTTGTTAATCATTTCGGTTAAGAACAAGGCGATTGTTGATTTTTTAAAATTGCTCGTAATCGTTTGGTAAGGATGCACACACCGAACTTCTTTGATCCGCAAGATGGATGCGCTTTCCTTATGATAAACCACCAAATCTAATAGCGTGAGTGGCTGGTAAAGCGCAATTTTTCCCTTTGCTGATTTACTGCGCACATTGTTTACAATGTAGGTTTGAATGCCAAACTGCTCGGTAAATACAGTTACGATGATAGAGGTTTCAGCGTACTTAGTAAATCTAAAAACGATCCCTCGTGTTTTATGAAGCACTTATAAATTTTAAAATACCTTACTTCAGTTTTTCATCTTGACCCGTTATAAAAGCATTTCTGCTCCGGGCTTCGTACTTATCTTTTTCGCCCAGCAATACTTTCGATTTGCTATCAGTCAGGCGAAAAGAAAAAGATGCCAACTCGCCCGTTTGGGCGCAGATGGCGTGTACTTTTGTTACAAATTCTGCAATGGCCAATAAATTAGGCATGGGGCCGAACGGCTTTCCCTCATAATCCATATCTAATCCGGCAACAATTACACGCTTGCCTGCATTGGCCAAGGCGTTGCAAACATCCACAATAGCATCATCAAAAAATTGAGCCTCATCAATACCCACCACATCGCAATCGCCAGCCAGCAACAAAATATCGCCTGCAAAATTTACAGGCGTTGAGCGGATTTCACGCTCGCTGTGGGAAACGATCTTTTGATCATCGTAGCGTTTATCAATAGCGGGTTTGAAAATCTCTACTTTTTGTTTTGCAATCAATGCCCTGTTTAATCTGCGAATCAGCTCTTCGGTTTTGCCCGAAAACATACAGCCACAAACCACTTCTATCCATCCGTTTTTTTCGGTCCTTGTATTTCTACCAATGTGTGGCTCTATAAACATTGTGCAATGTAAAAATTAGGTTTGAGTTTACGAGTATGAAATCGGGGTCTTGCATTACAAGTTGTACTTGATATGAGGCAACTTGCCTTCCTCAGGTACTCGTATCACTAAATCGTCCACCGTCCGTACTTGGCAGGCCAGTCGCTCGTTATCGCGCAAGAGGCCTTGCTGCCGATAGCGCAACTCGTGATGGGTAACTGGCGAGAGGTATTCGGCTCCGCTTACTATGGTAAACTTGCACGTGGTACATCGGCCTTTTCCGCCACAAGCGTGCATCCAATCTACTCGTTCGGCTTGCAGCAGCGCTAAAATAGAGCGAGATTGCCCCTGAAACATTACTTCTTTTCCACTCCTATTTTCAATTACTATCTTTGGCATCTTTAACGATGTAGTAGAGTTAAACCTATGGACGAAAAAATCAGCTCACAAGCAATCGGGCAATATAGCGAGCAATATGCTTCTAAATTAGCTGATCTTTTTTTCAGTAAAAAAGAAACCATCAGCGGACCCGAAATACTTACCCTTTGCGAAGTAAAGCAAGTCAACTTGTTTATCGTTCGCGAATTGATGCACGCTTGGAAACAAGAAGCAGAGAAATTGAAAAGCCCGTATTTTGATTATAATTCATCAATTGTAAAAGAGGCACTCGTTCACTACCAAAATACACTCTCCAATCATATTTCGGTTAACCGAAAAGATTTTCTTCCCTTACTCGAAACAGCCGTTACTAAAACCATTTACCTAATACTTGCCCCATACGATTTCTATTCTGACACGCTCGATCGGTATGGTAAAGGTTATCTTAAAACGGACTTTTTAAAAAATGAGGTAAAATACCTGCGAATCAATCAGGCACCGCTCGAAAAATTGGTTTCAAAACTAGAGCAACAAAAGCGAGATGTCATTACTGGCAACGAAGCATTTGGCATGCTCGACTCTATTCTCGAAGAAGTTAATTTTACACCAGCCGATTTTGACGCATACTTAAATCAATTCTCGAAGCTTGTACCGTTACAAGTTGAACGATTATTTGAAGCAAAAATAAGTGCGCGCCCAGTAGAACCTAAACCCATCAACCACCCAAAGCGCGAGGTGGTGAATGCGACCGAAACCAAACCAACCGTGACCGAAAATTTGGCTCGGCAAAAAGTAAGCAAGCTAAAAGAAAGCCTTACGATCAATCAGAAATTTATGTTTACAAAAATCCTGTTTAAAGGAGACTTTGAAATTTTTTCTGAAGTAATCGATAAGATCGACTCGCTCGAAACCTTAAACCACGCCCTTGCATTTATTGGCGAAGCCCACCCTACGTGGGACAGAGAAAGCGAAGAGTACGAAGAGTTCTTGGAAGTACTTACCAAACGATTTAGTTAACGCGTTTTATTTAAACTATACTCGTTGCAGCATCTCTCCTCTATGAGCATCTAGCTTCAATAAAATAAATAAGAGGATGGTGAAGCCCCACAACGAGGAACCACCATAACTAAAAAACGGCAACGGAATTCCGATTACCGGAAAAAGGCCAACGGTCATGCCGATATTAATTGCAAAGTGAAAAAATAAAATACAAGCCACGCTGTAGCCATAGGTTCTGGCAAATCGACTTTTCTGGCGTTCAGCCAAAAAAACAACTCGAAGCATCAAGGCAACAAAAAGTGCTATCACCACCACGCTTCCAACCCAGCCGAACTCTTCACCAATCGTGCAAAAAATAAAATCGGTGCTTTGTTTCGGAACAAAATCAAACTTTGTTTGTGTTCCTTTCAAAAATCCCTTCCCAAAAAAACCCCCACTACCAATAGCAATTTTAGATTGCGTTACGTTCCATCCCACACCAAGCGGATCTATATCTGGATTGATCAACACTTTTACCCTGTTTTGCTGGTGCGGCTTTAGCACATCGTTAACCACATAGTCTACGCTTTCAATTACGCCACTAATCAGCAATGCCCCAATGGTTAAAATAGCAATCCGTTTAAATTTCTTCTTGCCAAAATAAATTAGGCCAGCTAAAATAAGTGCGATGGACCCGTGCAAGTACCATTGGTTGGGGATTAGCAGTGTAAGAATAAAAATAGTAGCAGCACAGATACCCACAATTAAAATAAAGGGTGACATACCCTCGCGGTAAAACACCAACACAAACGAAGTGAACACGAGTGCTGTGCCCGTATCTTTTTGAAGTTGAATAAGAATAATGGGGATGCCGATCAGCGCAAATAAAATAGCTTGGTTGCGGAGGTTGTCCATTCTAAATCCGACTGAGCCCACAAACTTGGCAACGGCCAACGCGGTAATAAACTTAGCAAACTCAGAAGGCTGCACGCCAAACGAACCTACTCCAATCCATGCTTTATTTCCGCCTACTTCTTTGCCGATAAATGGGACCAGAAAAAGCATGATGAGTATAGCTCCATAAAAAAGATAGGCGAACGTTTCGTAGAAACGCATATCAATAATTACGATGCCTACTATAATGATAATTGCTGCCGCAATAAACATGAGCTGTCTGCCCGAACTGAGCGACAAATCCCAAATTGTTTGATTGGCCGTTTCATCGTAGATGGCTGCGAATATATTTAGCCAGCCCAGCAGAACGAGTGCTATGAAAAGGAAAATGGTTGGCCAATCTAAACTTCCGCTAATGTCATCGTCTCGTCTCATGCCGTTAGTCTAAGAATTTTCCAATCAATACGTAGTCTTCAATAAACTGGCGCTTGGTTTTTCCAAACAAATATTTTTCGATCATGAGGCTAGCAATTGAAGCCGCGGCACGTGCGCCTTGGCCGGCATCTTCTACATAAACAGAAATAGCAATTTTAGGATTATCGCGTGGAGCAAAGGCTATAAAAACAGAGTGTGCTGGTAGTGGATCGTTTTGCACCGTACCTGTTTTTCCGCATACAATCACATCGGCAAGCCGTGCGCGGTATTGCCCAGTGCCCGTTTCGACTACTTGTTGCATGGCATCTACAGCAATTTTAAAATAAGCCGAATCAATAGTGGTGTATTGCCGCTCGGTATACTGCGGCAGTGGCTTTCCATCTTTGCCAATAGCTTTGACCAAGTGAGGCACATAATAAAAACCACGGTTTGCGATGGTAGCTGCAAAGTTTGCCATTTGAATGGGCACAACGAGATTTTCACCTTCGCCAATGGCAATAGAGTAAATGTTAGAAAATTTCCATGGCCGATTGTTATACGCTTTGTCATAATGTGCCGGAGTGGGTATCAATCCATTTTTTTCATTGGGCAAATCGATGCCCAGTCTATTTCCAAAACCAAAGCTATTGATGTGCTTATTCCACTCGGCTAATCCAATGCGCGTATCTTCAAATGGAGAATTAGAAATATTTTTGTTAAGCATTTTGCGCAGCGTGGCAAAAAAGTAAGGGTTGCACGAGTTGGCAATGGCACCTCTCAAATCTTGATTATCATGGCCAGCGTGGCAGCCGATTAAAGATTTATCGCACCTGAACCGAGTATCGGGTGTAATCACACCTTCTTGCAAGGCTGTCATGGCTTGGGCTATTTTAAAAATCGAACCCGGCCGATACTGCGCCATCAACGGCCGATTGAATAAAGGCTTCATCGAATCGGTGCTGATAAATTTAAAATTAGAGCTGTAGTTTTTTCCCGTCAGAAGTGTGGGATCATAAGAAGGGCCCGATACGAGTGCCAACACTTCGCCAGTCGATGGCTCGATGGCCGCAATGCTTCCCGATTTTCCTTGCATCAATCGCTCACCATATAGCTGTAAGTCTAAATCAATTCCAGTAATTAAATCTTGCCCTGGCACAGAGAGGGTATCGTACGCGCCATCTTTAAAAGATCCCTTCTCGATGCCTTTAACATTTCTAAGTTTAAAACGAATACCCCGTTTACCGCGCAATTGCTCTTCGTAAAATGCTTCGATTCCACTTTGGCCAATGTAATCGCCTTGCTTATAAATTTTATCGGCATCGTTCTCTAATCGGTCTTTACTAATTTCACTTACGTAGCCAAGGGCGTTGGCCAGGGCGTTGGTGCTGTACGCTCGGGTTGTTCGGGCTTCAATGTAAAATCCAGAAAAGTCATCGAGGCGATCTTGCACTTTGGCAAAATCTTCGTTGGAGAGTTGGTCGATAAAAAGAGTTGGCTTTACGGGCGAAAATTCTTTGCGCGATTTCATCTCTTTAAATCGCTTTCTTACCTCCTCGCGCGAGATTTCAAAAACACGACAGAAATAAGCGGTATCGAAATTTTTGACTTCTTTCAAAATTACCGTTACATCATATTCAGGTGTGTTGAATACGATCAGTTTACCATTTCTATCTTTTATCAATCCACGGAAGGGATATTCCACTTGCCGTAGAATGGCATTGCTATCGGCTAGCTCGGCATACTTATTATCCAGCACTTGAATAAAAAAAAGTTTAATCAAGAAGATGATGGCCACCAACACAAAAACCAATTGCAGTATTTCTTTTCGTCCTTCGTTCATCTGCGCCTGCTCACGGTTAAATATTGTAAGAGAAGTATTGCCACCAATGTAAACAGCAGGCTCATCATTACTTTAAGCATGGTAAACCAAAAAAATGAGAACCCTGCCACTTCAACAAAGAACAAAATAAAATGATGGATGAAAATGAGCGGAATGGTGTACACCAAAAACCATTGAAGGCCATAGGAGGAAATAGTGGGTGGCAACCCTATGTCATATCCGCCTTGCGGGGTAATAACGCCAAGCCAATAATTGCGTAAGTAAGATAATGCCACCAGGGCCAGCGCATGCATCCCTAAACTATCGTAAAACACATCAATGGTAAAGCCGAGTAAAAATCCTGCTAGCATTACCAATAAGTTGTTTGTTTCAACAGGCAGAAGCAGAATAAACAAAACGTAGAGAAGGCAAAATGCAGAATTGAACAACACCAGGTTTTTCAATAAGAGAATTTGTGCAAGGGCATACACAAAAAATAAAATAAACTGAGCGATGCCTGACCTACTCATTTAGGAATACCTTTAGTTAAAACTTCGAGCGAGTCTTGCTCTTTCTTTAAATTAGATTTTACTACTTCTACATACGAAAGCTTTCCGAAATCTTGTGACAACTCAACTTTAATCTGGTGAAAGGGCGACTCTTCTGATAATTTTACTTCTTTAATGAAGCCAATTAAAATTCCTTCGGGAAAAACGGCATTGTAGCCCGAGGTAACGATGGTATCGCCAACGATGGGCGCTACGTGCCGCGGTATATATTTCAAGTCTACAACGCTCGCATCTAGGCCATCCCACTGCACGGTTCCAAAATGACCTGTGCGTTTTATTTTACTAGACACTTGGTCATCGATATTCAAAAGCGAAATGAGCACGGCATAGTTTGCCGAAACGGATTTTACTTTTCCCACCACGCCCCACTGACTGATTACCGCCATGCCCGGTTCAAGGCCAAACGTGCTACCCCGATTGATGGTAATAAAATTTTTGTATTGCCTTGTAGAATTGTTTATCACCTTGGCACTTACATATTCAAATCGGTTGATTAACAACGTATCTTTAAATTGAGCCAATTCAATCGACTGAAGCGCGTGACTTTGTTGATCTAGCTTTTTGCGTAAGCTGGCGTTTTCGTTTGCTAAATTGGTGTTGATTTCACCCAACGCGAAATAATCGCGCACTTGCTGTGAAGTGCTAATGATATTGGCTGCAATCCGATTTGATGTATTAAAATAAGTAGTGCTTTGGTATTGATTGTTTTCAACTACCATCCAAATACAAAACGACTCTAGCAAAAGAAATGTAAAGAAAGCCCTATACTCAAACAGGAATTTAAAGAGCCGCTCCATTCATTAGGTCATCAATACTTTTCTGTAATGGTTTAAATTTTTAAGGGCAGCACCTGTGCCACGTACCACGGCACGAAGTGGATCTTCGGCCACGTGTATCGGTAGCTTTGTTTTTAGCGACAGGCGTTTATCTAATCCGCGTAGCATGGCTCCGCCACCGGTTAAGTAAATGCCTTGCTCATAAATATCTGCTGAAAGTTCTGGTGGAGAAAGTTCCAGTGCCTTCAAAACCGCCTCTTCTAATTTCGATATTGATTTATCGAGGGCGAAGGCTACTTCTGAATAAGAAATTTTAATGGTCTTGGGTATGCCAGTCATCAAATCGCGCCCTCTGATTTCGTAGTCGTCAGGGCCATCGTCTAGTTCGGTTAGTGCCGATCCTACTTCAATTTTAACTCGCTCGGCAGAGCGCTCGCCAATCAACAGGTTATGCTGCCTGCGCATGTAATCAAGAATGTCGCGATTGAAGGTATCGCCAGCTATGCGAATAGATTGATCGCACACAATGCCCGACAAAGCTATAACGGCAATGTCGGTTGTACCTCCACCAATGTCTACAATCATGTTGCCAATGGGCTGTTCGATATCAATGCCGATGCCGATGGCGGCAGCAATGGGCTCGTGTATCATGTAAACTTCTTTTGCATTGGCATGCTCAGCCGAATCGCGCACGGCTCGTTTCTCTACTTCGGTAATGGCCGATGGAATACAGATAACCATGCGCAGCGAAGGTGGAAAAAGTCGCTTGCCCGTGTCGATTAGTTTTATCATGCCGCGTATCATCATCTCGGCAGCATGGAAATCGGCAATCACTCCTTCTTTAAGTGGCCGTATGGTTTTTATATTGTCGTGGGTCTTTTCGTGCATCTGCATGGCCTCTCGCCCAATGGCCAGCACCTTGTTAGTCGTTTTATCGATGGCGATAATACTCGGCTCATCAACCACTACTTTGTCTTTGTGAATAATAAGGGTGTTGGCAGTGCCTAAGTCGATGGCAATGTCTTGAGTAAAAAAGTCGAAAAGTCCCATTTATGGTTAGTGCTGTTATGCGTTTAAAATTATTCGAAAATTATGAATTAAAGGGAATATTGTATCAATTGAAGTTCTCTTACTTTTGAAAGGCCTGCATCCGCAGAAATCAATGGCAAATCGTATCTGATGGCCGAAGCAGCAATAATGGCATCTGGTACTTCTAATCCGTAATTAAGTCTTAGTTTAGTAGCCATTGACGTTATTTCCGAATCGCTTTGAAAAACAAAACCCTCATTGAGTATTTGCCTTATCAATTGCTCATCTCTTTTGATCAGTTTCTTAAAGCTAAGTAACTCAATCTCGGTGATAAAGGAAAAGTGAAGGTTTTGTCCAGCCAATAACTCAGCGACACCATCATAACCACCAATCAAATAGATAATTATGTTGGTATCAACGAAGACGTTCTTTCCAACCATTTCTTAGTTGCTTTTGGATTTCAAGTCCGTCTCCTTCCACTTTTATTTTGCCGTGATATTTGAAAGCCTCAAAGCCCTTTTTTTCGGGTAAGTCTTTCAGCTTCCTTGCAATTATTTTCTTCGAGTCGCTTCTTTTAATGGTAATTACCATAATGTCAATTTTAACAAAGTTACTTAAAAATCAATGCTTAAAGTGCCTGAATCCGGTAAACACCATGGCCATATTGTTTCGATCGCAAAAGTCAATCGAATCTTGATCTTTGATAGAGCCGCCAGGTTGGATCACCGCCCGAATGCCATGCTGCGAGGCAATCTCTACACAATCGGGAAATGGAAAGAACGCATCTGAAGCCATTACTGCTCCTTTCAAACTAAACCCAAACGAGCCCGCTTTTTCAATTGCCTGCTTTAACGCATCAACACGGCTGGTTTGCCCTACACCACTTGAAATTAGTTGGCCATCGATTGCCAGTATAATGGTGTTTGACTTGGTGTGCTTGCAAACCTTGCTTGCAAATAACAAAGCCGCAACTTCTTCTGCGGTTGGCGCCAACTTGGTTACCGTTTTTAAATCTGTGCTATTATCGGTTTTAAAATCTACATCTTGTTCGATTACGCCATTCAATAAATTTTTGAATTGTTTTGTATTGGTTAAAGGCCGTTGCTGCTTTAACAATATCCGGTTCTTCTTAGAGCGAAGTAATTCCAGCGCTGCGGCATCATAGCTTGGCGCGATCAAGATTTCGAAGAAGAGTTTGTTTATTTCTTCGGCAGCTGCCAAGTCAATAGGTTGATTCGTGACCAACACACCTCCAAACGCAGAGAGCGTATCGGCAGCAAACGCTTTAAGGTAGGCTTCCTTCACCGAATTGCCAGTGGCTACTCCGCAGGCGTTCGTGTGCTTAATGATTACGAAGGCTGTTTCCCCGCTAAACTCTTGCATCAGATTTACGGCCGCATCTACATCTACCAAATTATTGTACGAAAGTTCTTTGCCATTCAGCTTTTCAAAGACCTCCTTCAAATCGCCATAGTAAATTCCTTTTTGATGCGGGTTTTCGCCATAGCGCAAAACTTCGCCAGCCTGAAAACTACTTTTAAAACTGGGCAGTTGTTGCTCTTGATTAAAGTAATTAAAAATGGCCGAATCGTAATGCGAGGTAACGTCAAAAGCTTTGGCGGCAAATCGCTTTCTATCGGCCAGATCAGTTGAGCTATTTTTTGATTCTAACAAAGAAAGCAACTCGGCATAGTGACTGCGCGATGACACAATCAATACATCGTTATAATTTTTCGCTGCTGCGCGAATGAGAGATATGCCCCCAATGTCTATTTTTTCGATGATCTCTTCTTCGCCACCGCCCTTTGCCACGGTCTCTTCAAATGGATATAAATCTACGATCACCAGATCTAGTGGTGCAATCTTAAACTCTTTTGCTTGCGTCAGATCGGTAGGTTCGTCTCTGCGAAACAATATACCGCCAAAAACGGCAGGGTGAAGTGTCTTTACGCGACCTCCAAAAATAGAAGGGTAGCCCGTTAGTTGCTCAACGGGTGTAACCTTGTAGCCAAGCTTTTCAATAAACTCTTGCGTGCCACCAGTAGAAACAAACTCAACATTATTTTTTGCTAAAAAATGAATAATGCTTTCTAGATTGTCTTTATAAAAAACTGAAATGAGTGCGCGGTTAATCTTCTTCTGCATATTAATTAGACGATTTGAAAATTAGTTGATTTGAAAATTCCGAAGATGATATCGAGAGAAGTTTAGGAGCTAAATAGTAAAGCAAGTATTTTCAAATCTTCAAATTGCTTAATTCGATTCCCTTTCTTCAAAAGCCTCGGCTTCAATCGAAAAATCATCGGCATCTAAAAACGCAGGGAACCGATCGCGGTAGGCTTGCAATGCATTCGCACTTAATTCAATGGTCTTAATCGACTCTACTCCTTCCACCGAAAATATTTGATCGCCCTTGGGGCCAATAATAGACGATTGTCCATTGTACTCAATGCCGTTTCCATCTATACCAACACGGTTTACCCCAACTGAATAACTTAAATTTTCAATTGCCCGTGCCCTTAGCAACGTTTCCCATGCGGCAGACCTGACTACCGGCCAATTGGCAACGTAAACGAGTACATCGTACGATAATTTTTTTAGCGATGGATTCCAGCGATTGCGGCTCCAAACCGGAAAACGCAAATCATAACACACCAAAGGGCAAATCCTCCAGCCCTTCCAATGGCCAATAAGCAAACTTTCTCCTTGGGCATACACCTGCTGCTCTTCGGCCATTCTAAAAAGGTGTCGCTTATCGTAGGTTTTAAAGTTGCCTCCTGGCTCCATCCAAAGTAATCGATTATAAAAACGATCGTGAACATTGGCAATAAAGCTCCCCAAAATCAAAGCCCCGGTTTGGTCAGCCATTTGGCGCATCCACTTAAAAGTGCGCATGTTCATGTGCTCGGCCAGCCTGCCTGCGCGCATGGTAAAGCCCGTGGTAAACATTTCGGGCAACACAATTACATCGGTAGATTGCCCAATACGCCATATTTTTTCCTCGAAAGAGGCCAGATTTGCGCCAATATCTTCCCAATGGAGGTCTGACTGAATGATGGTGATTTTTAAGTCCTGCATAGTTGGCCCGAAAACGGACTGCAAAGAAAATCAATTTAACCCAAATTATGCACTAAGATTTAAAGTAACTGGGGGATTTTGCCACCAAGATGCTAAGGCAGCAGGAAACAAAGATTTTAAATTCGTGCGTAAAAAAACTGGGCTTGCCCTAGCCCTTAATCAATTTATTTTAGTCACTGCTGAATAAACTATAATCCAATTGTATAACCAAATCAGGAAAAATTTTCCTCCATAATCTCCCAATTTAGCTATGCGCGAGATATCAATCGTTGTTAGTTTCAGTTTTAGTGATAGATTTGTAACCATTGTATAAGGTTAAGCAACTTGGTTATGAATGAATACTTAACACTCTCCGAAGCCTCTGAACTCATAGGCAAAAGTAAAGAAACTCTTAGACGATGGGACAGGGAAGGCAAACTATCCGCTGTCCGCGAACCCATGAGTAACTACCGTGTCTATAAGCGGCAACAAGTTGAAACTTTGTTTGCGGATTTTTTAAGCCGCGATGCTGAAGAAACTGTAACAAATTATGTTGAGCCACGCTACGACTATACCGTTTTGGAATTGTTTGCAGGCGCTGGCGGTTTAGCTGTTGGCCTGGAAAAGGCAGGTTTGAAATGTGTTGTCTTGAATGAGATTGATAAATGGGCTTGTCAAACTTTGAGAAGCAATCGTCCGAACTGGAAAGTGTTGGAAGGTGATATAAAAGCGTTTAAGTTTTCAGAATATAAAAACAGCGTTGATGTTGTTACGGGTGGTTTTCCTTGTCAAGCGTTTAGTTACGCAGGAAAAAAATTAGGTCTTGCGGATGCAAGAGGAACTTTGTTTTATGAGTTTGCAAGAGTCGTCAAAGAAGTAAACCCACCCATTTGTATTGGCGAAAATGTCCGTGGATTGTTGAGCCACGAAAACGGAAAAACTTTGCAAGGCATGGTTTCAATTTTGGATGAGATAGGCTACCATGTTGTGCCTGTGCAAGTATTGAAAGCAATAAATTTTAGAGTGCCACAAAAAAGAGAGCGGTTAATTTTAGTCGGAATCAGAAAAGATATCGACTTGCAGTATGAATACCCAAAGCCTTATAAGAAAATTTACAACTTAAAAGATGCTTTGAAAAAAGGTGAGTTGTTTGGAACGAATGTTCCCAAGTCAACAGGTGCAAAATACCCTCAAAGCAAAAAAGTTGTTTTGGATTTAGTTCCGCAAAAAGGTTACTGGAGAGATTTACCACTTAAAATTCAGAAAGAATTTATGGGTGGTAGTTTTCATCTTGGCGGTGGCAAAACAGGAATAGCAAGGCGAATTGGTTGGGATGAACCTTGTTTAACACTTACTTGTAGCCCTGCACAAAAGCAAACTGAAAGATGTCATCCCGATGAGACCCGCCCGTTTACAGTTCGTGAATATGCTCGAATACAAACCTTTCCCGATGATTGGAAATTTGAGGGTTCAATGGCTCAACAATACAAGCAAATCGGGAACGCAGTTCCCGTAAATTTGGGAATCGAGGTGGGTTATTCTATTGTGAAGTTTTTGAACAGTTATTACAATTTATCAAAGCCCAAATAGTAGCTGTAATTTTCAAAAGTGATTTGATCCAATATACTTCGCTTACTTTTCTTAGTTCCTACTTTTAGTTCGTCCAATGCAGAGTTTTCTGCGATAGCTTCGCTTTTGTCGGCTGATTTTAAATAATCTTTAATAGCAACTGGTAGCAATTTGTAAAGTTGAAATAGTGCATCGTGTTGTCCTGAAATCAAGGCGTAAAACTGGTCGCCCGAAATTTTGTAAACCCTACTGTGGCTGTATTCTTTTCCGTTAATGTCGCCACTCCACAACTCACAAAAACTTCCTTTGGCTAAAATCTGAACCCAATAACATTTTGCTTTTTTGTAGTCGTTAGCGTATCGTGCTAACTTTTGAAATAGTGCTTCGGCTGCACTACTGTTCATTGTATTGTGTTTGTTCTTGATGTCGGCAAACAAAGTGTTGTCTTTGGTTTTAATGTCGTAACCGCTAAGATTTCCTGCTTCATAACCTTTGATGCCGCCTAAAACTTGTTCGTGAAAAGTTCCAATTGAATTGTTGATTGACTTATCAATCTGCCTCAAAATCTCTGACTGGATAAGACTTTCTTCGTCTATGTGGTTGAATTTTGCATCAAAAGTCAATTTTATTGTGTCAACCTTGTTGGTATAAAAATTCTTCTTGGTGATGTTGTTCTTTGCCTTCAAATAACCCTTATGTAGATTGCCAATGCAGTCCAATAAGTGGTCGTCCGAAACAAAGTTTACATATTTATTTTTCATTCAATTCTGTCAAAAGTTGAGTTGTAAAATCAGTGCCTTTATGTCTAAATCCAATCACGCAACTGCGTGCAGTAAAAAATCATTGAGCGGCTTCATGGTTTTGCACACTTCCGCAACCTTATGTGCAAATTTTTTATCGGCTACTTCTTTATCCGTAAACGGATGAGACACCACAAAACTTTTGTTCTTAAGCCAGTCTAAGTGCGGATGATCTTTTTCAAAACCTTTCGGTGCTGTTTTTAGTCGGTCGAAAGAATCCAATCCTTTCGGGAAAGCTTTCTTGAATTTTTTGTCGGCTAAGATTTTGCCGAACGAAACAGAATTGTAATCAATCTCTTGTCTGATCTTGGCCAAATTAGGCGCATCGGGCATGTAAAATCCACCTGCTACAAAACTCTGGTTATTGGGTTGTATGTGCACGTAGTAGCCTGGCTCTTGATCCATTTTTCCATTTGCCGAAAACCCCGCGCCCATGTTTACTTTGTAGGGGCTTTTGTCCTTGCTGAAGCGCACGTCTCTATAAATTCTAAAACCTTGCTTTCGCGGATTCAACGATGCCAATTTTTCTTCAAACAAAATGAGTTTACCGTGAAAGGCTGCAAGAAAATCTTCAAACTCGGTTTTGGCGACTACGTATTTGCTTTTGTTTTTTTCAAACCAATCGCGGTTGTTGTTACGCGCCAGCGATTTTAAAAAAGCCAGCACTCCAGTAAGTTCTGTCATTGCCTTACAATCAATTTGATTTACAAAGCCCTATGCCCAATCGGCCACTCGCCAAGTTTGTACTACTTGCGCCTATATTACCAGCCGCCAAAATTACCGAGCGGCCCGCACCCGACTCTGCTAAATGGATTTTAACACAGGCTGCCAGTTGAATTAGTTCTTTATAGGTGATTTTGGTTTCGTTCGCCAATTGAGATACGATTGTTTCGCTCTTTCCATTTACTGCTACGACCGGAGATAGTAAGAGGGCAACATCGGCATCGGCTACACTCAAATCGCCCAAATGCAAGTGAACGGGAAATTGGGCATTGCCATCAGTGCCCGTTAGCGAAATCAAAACGGTGCTTGTGCCATCTTTGCGCTCTTTAAAGGTGGCCGTTCCGCTTATATTGTATGCAGAGCCAGCCACCAATGCATAAGTAGCTTGCGTGCCTGTAAACTCAGAAACCACTTCGTTTTTCTGGCATCCTGCCAAAAAAAGTAAGCCTGATAAGGCAATTATAATTTTCATACTCACAGCTTTAATAATTGGTGTTTACCTAACGTGAAAGACACTTGCAAAGTACCAAATTTGATAGAAATAATAGACTAAGATAATCAATTTCTACTTTTACAATCAGCTAATTACCTCTGCGCATACTTCTAGCCCCATGCCCCTAGAAGCTTTAATTAAGATGGTTGCATTTTGTATAGGATTGGCCTTAAGGTGCTCTAAAAGTAAATCCCTCGTTTCAAAATAATATGCAGTTGGCATTTCTTGAAGTGCCGCCTTTATCAGTTTGCCACACAAATAAACCTGATCAAATTTTTTTTCGTTGAGCAGTTTGCCCAATTGCCAATGTTCTTTTTCAGCGTCTTCTTCCAATTCAAACATATCGCCCACAATGGCTATTTTCTTAGATGCTTTTTGAGCTGCTAAACTTTCAATCGCGGCTTGCATGGAGCTGGGATTTGCGTTGTAGGCATCTAAAATAATGGTGTTCGAACCTTTGCTTATCAACTGCGATCGCATATTGCTGGGCACGTATTTGGCAATCGCAGCGTTTGCCTCATGATAAGGCACTTGAAAGAATTTTCCTATGCATAATGCTGCCGCAATGTTTTCAAAATTATATGCACCAATCAATTGCGTGGTAACGTCTGCTCCTTGCTCGGTTCTTATTTTTAGAAACGGGTTTGCCTCCTCTAATTCGCAATGGTAATAATCTCCTTTGGCTGGATAAAAGATTGGATTGCCAAACCGCTTTGCCATGTTTGCCAAAATGGTGTTTTGCGAATTAATGAATACCACGCCCCTTTCGTTTATCAAATGCTGATACAATTCTGATTTTCCGCGGATGATATTTTCAAAGCCACCAAACGTGCCGATGTGCGCTTTGCCAATGTTGGTAATAAACCCATGTGTCGGTTTTGAAATCGAACTTAAAAAGGCTATTTCGCCCACGTGGTTTGCACCCATTTCTATAATTGCCATCTCTACGCTGGCATCAATTGCCAAAATGGTGAGTGGAACACCGATGTGATTGTTAAGATTGCCGCGCGTTGCCAACGTTTTAAATTTTTTACTGAGCACGGCATTTACCAATTCTTTGCTGGTCGTTTTTCCATTAGATCCCGTAAGGCCGATTACCGAAATTTTTAATTGAGCTCGGTGGTGCCTCGCCAGTTCTTGCAAGGCAGTTAAACTATCATTTACCAAAATGGTCTTTTCGCTCTTTGCGTAAGCTTCATCATCTACCACTGCATAGCTCGCGCCTTTTGCGAGTGCCTCTTGGGCAAATGCGTTGGCATTAAAAGAAGGGCCTTTCAAGGCAAAAAATAGAGAGCCTGGAATAATTTTTCGGGTGTCGGTAGAAACCAAGCCCGTTTCTAAGTATAATTTATAGAGCGATTGTATGTTCATAATCTAGATTGATGCCATAAAGCTAAAAAATCAAATTATCTTGTGATCAAAATAACTACTGACATTACTCCACCGTTGTAGTTAAAAATGATTTATGCTAGAAAAATGGAAGTTATTCGGGTTGTTCTTGCTTTCCTCTGCCGTTGCCGAAGCTCAATTCAACTATTCCGTTGACCAATCCATACCAGTAGAAATAGACAATAAACAACTCGTAATGCCCTGGGCTGGAGGCCTTAATGCTGCCCACACCAACACACTCGATTTGAATGGCGATAGCAAACTCGATCTGGTGCTTTTCGATCGCACTGCCAACAAAGTAATCACCTATCTCAATCAAAATGGCCAGTACGTTTATGCGCCCGATTACGAAAGCCTGTTTCCCAAAGAGGTAGACCAATGGTTGCTATTACGCGACTTAAATTGCGATGGCAAAAAAGATATTTTCACCAGCAACCCGCTTGGGATAATTGCCTTTGTAAACACCACAAAACCAGGTGGCTCACTTTCGTGGAGGCCCTTCAACCCAAACGCTCAAAACATTCCGCGAGCACTTCTAACAAAAGGTTTTAGCGGCCCCATCAATATAAAAGTAAACGCAGCCGATATACCCGCTATTGATGATGTTGATGGAGATGGCGACTTAGACATTCTAAACTTTTATTTTATTGGCCCGGGTACGGTAGAGTATCATCAGAATTTTGCCATGGAAAATACAGGGCGATGCGATTCGCTTCAATTGCAGCGGGTGTCTCAAAATTGGGGCGGCTTTACCGAGTGCGCGTGTGGCGTGGTGGCTTTTGAAGGTGGCAAAACCTGCACCGAACTTTTAAGTGGTGGACGCACCCAACATAATGGAGGTAAGGCACTGGTGCTTACAGACATCAATAATGATGGAGCTAAAGATGTTTTCTTTTCGGAAGAGACATGCTCTACTTTATATTTACTCAACAACCTCGGCACATCATCAGTTCCAGTATTTACTTCCCTTTCTTCCTTTCCCACCACCAACCCGCTAAACCTTCTTGCCTACCCCGTGCCAGCATTAGAAGACATTGATTTTGATGGACTGAAAGACATAATCGTATCGCCCAATATTTCGGTGCGCGAGTATTTCGGTACCAATTTTCAAAACTCGATGATGCAGTTTAAAAATACAGGTACTCAACAAGCAGCTCAGTTTAGTTTTGTCAAGTCAAACTTTCTTCAAAGCGAAATGATTGATGTAGGCGATTTTTCTGTACCCGCTCTTTTTGATTACGATGGCGATGGTGACCAAGATTTGTTTGTTAGCAACTACGTAAAAACAAATTTGTCGAGCCAAATCTATCAATTTGAAAACGTGGGAACAGCCTCCAGTCCTTCTTTTAAACTGGTAACGGAAAATTTCTTTCAGTTCTCGGCACTCAATGCCTACAACATGAAGATTCAATTCGCAGATATGAACCGCGATGCCAAACCCGATCTTGTTTTATCTTATACATCAAGAAATAGTAGAACGGTAAAAATGTCTTACTTGGCCAATTCTAGTTTCGATAAATTTATTGTTACCGATCCGGTGATCAAACCGGTAGACTTTACATTCGAGGAATCAGAAAATTGGTTGGTGATAGATGTAAACCAAGATGGCCTGAACGATATTTTGTTAGGCACAGGCACAGGTGCTCTCGAATTTTGGAAGAATGATGGCAACACTCGTTTTTCGTTGAGTAACCCAAGTTATTTAGGGTTAGCCACTAGCACGAGCAGGCAAAACTTAGCAATGGCTGTAGCCGATTTAGATGCTGATGGCGGTGCCGATTTAATCGTAGCCAACCAAGAAGGTGTACTTTCTATTTATGATAACTTTAGAACTTCATCAACTCCCAATGGCATTACTTCCATTATCAACAATAAGATCACCAATCAATATGAAAGTCGAAATTTGGGCGGGCGCGTTTGGCCAACCATTGGCAATCTGTACAATACGCAGCAACCAACCCTCATTGTTGGAAACACATTAGGCGGACTAATGGTATTAAAATTTGAAGATGCGGCCGAACTACCCGCAGAGCCTGAAGTAACTATTTTCCCCAACCCAATCTCGCGCGCAATCACTAAACCGATTAATATTCGGGCAGACCGTGCCATGTCCGTTCAATTTTATAGCATGCTAGGTCAAAAAATGTCGAGCAGTTATTTTGTTCCTGCAAACGAAGATTACCCCATCAATGTAAATCTACTGCCTGCGGGCATCTATATTGCACAGTTTACCTGGAAGGGGAAAGTTTTCACCAAAAGGTTTATTGTCAATTAAAGCAAATTCCTAAATCATGAATCCTGTTGCTTTTGTTTTTGATATGGATGGCGTTATCATCCATAGCAACCCGTATCATAAAATTGCCCTTCATCAGTTTTGCGAAAAGTACGGCTATCATTTAACCGAAGACCAGCTGCGCAATAAAATCTACGGGCGCACCAACAAGCAATGGATTACGAACCTTTTCGAGCGCGAACTAAAGCCAGAAGAACTTCATTTCTATGCCGAAGAAAAAGAAGGTTTGTTCCGTGACTTGATTGAAAAAGACATTAAGTCATTAGACGGCCTTGAAGGGTTTTTGGAGAAAATGGATGCGTTAAAAATCGCTCGCGCCATTGGTACATCGGCTCCTAAAAGCAATGTGGATTTTGTGATGGCCAAAACACACCTTAAAAAATATTTCACTACTGTACTTGATGATTCTTTTGTTGAAAACGGAAAGCCTCATCCCGAGATTTATATTAAGTGTGCGGCAGCACTAGGATTCGCTCCAGCGAATTGTATTGTGTTTGAAGATTCCCTCTCTGGAGTGGAGGCAGGCAAGGCATCAGGGGCGAAAGTGGTGGGTGTGGCTACCACTCACACGCATGAAGAATTGGCTGGCACTGATTTTATTATTGATGATTTTCAGCATCTGGATCCAGCAGAGTTGATTAAAAAAATATATGGCTAAGAGGTAGCACTTACGATGTTGGGAGCTTCGGCCAGGGATAGAAGCGGAAATCCTTTTTGCTCTCTAAGCCAAAGCAGCATAGGCAAAAAGATTGAAGCGGATAGCCCAGCCCCGATGGCATTGCGAGTTGGAAGGTGTGTTTCGGGGGGCCGCCTAACAAAAAATTAGTAATAAAAAAACAGCGCCAAGTAAAACCTGAGCGCTGCCTTATTCAACAAACTAAACTGTTTTCTATTTTAGTTTCACACGGGCAAACCATAGCTCTTTGCCTGGCCTATCGGCACCGAAGAACACAATGCTCTCTCCTTTATCCGTTTCGAGTGTTGGGTAGTTAGGATTTAGATAGAAGCCTTCGCCCCTACCAAAAGTAGTGAGGTTGGTAACTTTGGCAGTCTTTAAATCGATGCTGCCAATGCGTGGATAGGTGAGCAACTTGCCTTCGCGGATGTCGCGAATCTCACGCAGCAGCCAATACATTTTTCCGTCTTTGCCTTCGATCAACTGTTGTGGGCAAGCAAAGTTGCGAGTAATAGTGGTAGTAATGCGCGTAGTCGTTGAGATGCCATAGTGCACATCCGTAGATTGCGTTACAATTTTTCCGTCTTCCTTGGTATCTAAGCCATATTGCGCTCGCAGTTTTCCATCTGAACCAAAATGAAAACCAAGTACATCTTCAAATTTATTGATAGTTCCTTTCTCCTTATTGCGGTCATAGTTTTGCCCCAATATGATCAAGTCTCCGTTGGAAGCGAAGTTGTAACTGCGCACACCAAACTCACGTCCTTCATAGTCGGGTGTTTTGCGTTGGCTTGGTGGGAACGATTGCTTCGCCTTAAATTCATCTAGTGAAGTTTCGGTGAGGTAGGCCATTTTGCCATTGGCTACTTTCATCAATTGCACTGCTTTGAATTTTGTTTCGCCAGAGCCAAACTTACCTATCAAGCCACCTCCACCTGTCTTTGGTGCGGCCGCAGCTACTGCCTTGTTAAAATATTTGTCTTTGCCGGCTTGCGCAGGGCCATAAAAATATTTTTCTCCGTTATTTCCAGTTATCATTTGATCGATGCGCCAATAACTCGCGGGGCTTTCAAAACTAAATTTCTCGTTCTCTACGCAATTGGCATCTACTTTTACATAGGTGTAGTTATTGTTATTGGGGTCTGTGAGCTTTTTGCCGTACACATCAGATGGCGCAAATACAAAGTTGAAACCATCAATGCCGAACTCTTCGTAATCTTCTGGGTTTGGTTTATCAATAATTTCCATAAATGCAAGTGACTGCTTGTATGGGAAGTTGAAATCAAGCTTTGCCACTTGCTCTAGCTCACTATTAAATTTCAATAATGTAAAGTCGCCTACGCCATCCATACCCTTACCCATTTTAGCATTGATGGTGGTTAAAATATATAAATCACCATTGATATCGTCTTCGGCATATTCTACCAACATGTAACTTTTTCCGTCTTCTGTGCGAGGCTTTACTTTTTCAAGCAATTCTGTTTTGCGAGTATAACCACCCAGCAACCAGCGATAGGTATAAGTTACTTGCTTGCGTTTTAGTACCATACCTCCCATAAATTGCTGACTAACGGTATTTCCTGTTTTAGTGTACACATCACCTTTAAACTTAAACCATTTGAATTTCTTCTTCATGATGTCTGCCTCTTCTTCCAATTCTGTGTCTTTCACAAAATTGAAATCGTTGTCAAATACATATTGCTCGTACTTGAATACGACCTTGTCTCCTTGCTTCTTCTGCCCCGTCAGGTAGGTGAGCGTATAGGTTTTGGCATCTTTGTCGTAGTCGAGGCCAGAGAGCTCGCCTCGCTTGCTAGCGCGCGAGATTTTGTAGGTCTTTTCTAGCTCAAGCTGTTGAGATAGAGCCTCGCCTATTACAAGGCTAAGGCAAAATAAAAGGGTTAATTTCTTCATAATGGGTTTAGTAAATCGATTTTTTTACAAACGCAAGTTGAAGAATGATTGTAGGCGGGTAAATCCCCTGACAAGGGTATTTTTATATCCGTGCTGGTACGGATGCTTTCATTGATCAGTTACACCATGTTATGCTCAAAGGCAAACTTGACAAGACCCACTAAAGAAGTAGTGTTGGTTTTACGAAAAATATTCTTGCGGTGCGTTTCTACTGTGCGCTCACTTATGAAAAGTTTTTCGGCAATGGCTTTGTTGGAATATTCTTTCACGATCAACTTTACTATCTCTTGCTCCCGTTCGGTAAGCAACTCTTCTTTATTATTGCTGCTCATATCCGCCATGATCATCTTGGTGATCTCGGGGCTAATGAAGGGCATTCCGTTTTTGATTTGACGCAAAGCGGATTTTAATTCGGATTGTTGAATGCTTTTCAAAATGTATCCATCTACACCTGCTTTCATAATTTGTTTGATAAGATGAGCCTCATCATGCATACTTAGAAGCACTCGTTTGATGGATGGATATTTCTCTTTCACCTTCATGGCCAATTCTAAACCGGTCATCCTTGGCAACGTATAATCTGTTAACAACATATCGGGTTGTCGTTCATCGATGAACCGAAGAGCCTCTTCGCTTGAGCCGACTGCGGCCAATACTTCAAAGTCGGAATCGTTATCTAGCAATGATTTTAATCCATCAAGTACGATGTGATGATCATCTACCAAAACAATCTTTAGGGGTGAGTCCATATTGCTAAAAATAGAGGATTGAGGCGAGGCAAAAAAGAAGTTAGGGTAAAAATTGAGATGGAATAAGCTCAGGTTGATAGGTTTTGGGAAAGTGGGGCCAAAATGCGGCCAGCAGAAATCCAATAAATAAAGTAGCGAGCAAAAAAGATTGTGTTACCACGTCAATGAAATTGATCTTTAAAAAGTAAAGCGCAAGAGAAAGCACCAGTGCTGCAAAAATAGTACTGATCCCCGCTAAGATCATTTTACCCCAACTACAGCCAGTACAAAAATCCGCCTCGCTTTTCTCCTTTAAATGAAAGTGCAATACCCTGATAAAAGTTTCGTATTGTCGTGAACGATCCTCAAAACTTCCATCGGAACGATAAAATCGATTGGTAATTTCAATCGGCTTCTCTCCGTCTGCTATTATAATTACCTTAAAAAAAGAATTTGATTTTGAAAGTCGAAGTGAGACAATGGAGGCGTATGAAATCAATCGTTCCTCAGTCATCGATTGTACACTCATATTAAATTCTGAAAGCAATATCGTGCAGGGCTTATGAGAAACTGAATTTTTAAATAGGTACTCCACGGTAGGTGAGATTCAACACACAAAGATGAGTTGCCGTGTGTTACGTGAGAATACCCACAAATCGGTATTTTTTTATCCGTGCTAGTACGGACTAGCCTGCTATTGCAGAACAGAACTACTAGCCACCGAAATAATGACCGTTGTATTCGCTCTACCTTCTTGCGAATCAATTTCAATAGTGCCTTTAATCAAATGCAATCTCGAATTAATATTTTTCCAGCCGTTGCCTTGGCTTCGAGTCAATCGTTCAGCGCTAAAGCCTTTGCCATTATCTTCAATTGTTAGCACTAACTCTTCGGGGTGTTGTACCACTTGAATGGAAATAGAAGTAGCCCCACTGTACTTGATCACGTTATTTACCCACTCTTGACTAATTCGGTATAAGGCAATGCGATGTTCTGAAGGCAAATCGCTACGCAAGTTATACGTTTGCACATGAATAGTCACACCACCTGAACGATTGATGCGCGCAGCAAATTCTTTTAAGGCTTCATCCAATCCGCTTTTCATTAATACTTGGGGCATCAGATTGAATGCGATGTCGCGAATTTCCCCATTCATATCGTTGAGCAATGTAAGAGCGTGATTGATCGAACTCTTTTCCACATTCTCTTTCGATAAACCCAACCGTACTGCCGAGATCATTTGGCCGAGGCCGTCATGTAGATCAGCAGCAAAACGCTTTCGTTCTTCTTCTTGTGAACCGATCACGGCTTGCAGTTGACTTTCGCGCAAAGAAGCACGCGTAGCTTCTAGTTCGGCTTGTTGCTTCAATTGAATGCGGGTGCGGTACATAAAGCCAAGTGCAACCCCTCCCAACAACACTCCGGCCAAAGAAATGATTAATAGTTTGTTCTGATTAAGACGTGCGTCTTTCAAATCATTTTCTTGTTTTAAAAATTTGATCTCACCCTCTTTCTTTTCCGTTTCAAACTTGGTTTGGATTTCGGCTATCTGTTTTGATCTCTCTTGCCTGAACAATGTATCTTTAACATTTACATACTCTTTATATTCTACATATGCAGAAGCAAAGTCTTTTTTCAACAAATAAATATTTGAAAGGGCAAACCTCGCATCCATTACCTCCTGCTGCGCATTTATCTTTTTTGCAATCTGAAGTGCCGAGGAGGCGGTTAAGCTGGCCTTCACAAAGTCTCCCTCATCTTTATAGATTTTTGCTAAATGAATAAGTACTATGGCCAAGTCTTTTTTATTGTCAAATACTTCATCCAGCTTTTTAGCTCGCAAAAAATAGTCTTTCGCTTTTTCCCTTTGATTTAATTTGTCGTACGCTACACCAGCGTTGATAAGAGTGGTAGGCAAAAACTGTTGAATATTCTGCTCCGTAAACTCCTTTTCTGCCATGAGGGAATAATACAATGCACTATCATATTTAGCTAAGTTAAAATAAACTGCACCTAAGTTGGCATGGCAAGCGGCCTCACCAAATTTTTTACCCAATTCATGGTAGATAGTCATCGCTTGTTGATAGTAGCCCACCACTTTTCTGTAATCGCCCTGCGCTTTCAAAACAATACCAATATTTGTTAGCACCATAGCAATTTTTCCTTTGTCCTTTAGTCTTTCATATATCCTTCGTGCATTGTAGTAATATTCAAGAGCTAACTTATAGTCACCCTGCTCATCGTATATAATTCCAATATTGTTGAGCGTATTGGCCATTTTTAGTTCGTCACCAATCATTTTTCTAATATCCAATGCTTGTAATTCCAGTTTTAAGGCTTCCTCGTAGTTTCCTTGCGCCTCGTGAGCCACACCGAGATTATGAAGAGCATCTACCTCTAGCTCTTTTGACTTTAGCTCTCTGGCTGATTGCAAAGCTTCTAAACCAAAAATTCTTGCGGAGTCGGCATTTTTAAAATGAAATTCAACGCAAAGTTCTATCAAAGTCTTTATACGATCCTTTCCCTGTTGCTTAGGAAGAGTATTCAGCAGGCTATCAATACTTTGATCTTGAGCATTCGCATTAAAATTAATTCGATCAGAAAATCCAGAAATGGATATTAATACAAGTAAAAAGATTTGTATTTTTTTCATTCAATAGGCTTAGGAAGGCCAAAAACGACATTTATTTAAGAAAAAGCTAAAATACGGTGGGGCAAACCGATCCTTTCTTGAAATATCAGCCATTATTTAAAATCCAAACTTGGATAAGTGAGTGGCTTTTGCCGATATTTGCAGTCCCTTTTCAAAAAAGGGCTTAAATAACTTAATTTTTTATGGCACGGGTTTGTCAAATTACAGGAAAAAGGCCTCATACTGGCAACAATGTTTCGCACGCTAACAATAAGACTAAGCGCAGGTTTTATCCCAATCTTCAAACAAAGCGGTTCTTTGTTCCCGAAGAGGATAAATGGATTACGTTGAAAGTTTCTACCAAAGCGATCAAAACTATCAATTTGAGAGGCATTTCGGCAGTGATCAAAGAAGCAAAGGAAAAAGGAACTTTTACGGCCTAATATTTTAATACCACACGACTATGGCACGGAATAAAAATAGAATTCAGGTGATTTTAGAGTGCACCGAGCACAAAACCAGCGGCCTTGCAGGCATGAGCCGCCATATCACCACCAAAAACAGGAAAAATACAACTGAGCGTTTAGAGCTTAAGAAGTACAATCCTATCATGAAAAAATATACCCTTCACAAAGAAATTAAATAATTTATGGCAAAGAAAGTTGTTGCATCGCTAAAGAAAACGGACGGTAAGAACTATGCAAAAGTAATTCGTGCCGTAAAGTCAGATAAAACAGGCGCTTACATTTTTAAAGAAGAAATTGTGATTAGTGATCTTGTTAAAGATACACTAGCAAAAAAGTAAACAGCCCTCTACTTATTTTAAAAGTCCCCTTGAGGGACTTTTTTATTTACCCTATCAAAAGCCATGTCCTTCTTCGGTAATCTATTTTCAAAAGAAACGAAAGAATCGCTCGACCACGGTTTGCAAAAATCGAAAGAGAGTTTTTTTGGGAAGTTGGGAAAGGCCATAGCTGGAAAATCGAGTGTTGATGAAGAGGTGTTGGATAATTTAGAAGAAATTTTGATCTCTTCAGATGTCGGTGTCGATACGACCCTAAAAATCATTCAGCGCATACAGGCTCGCGTTGCCCGGGATAAATACCTTGGCACAGCCGAATTAGACGGCATCTTAAAAGAAGAAATTGCTGGGCTCTTGTCTGAAAACAACACAAATGATCTGTCGGATTTTGAAACGCCCATTGGAACCAAACCTTACGTTTTATTAGTGGTCGGTGTAAATGGCGTAGGTAAAACTACTACCATCGGCAAGTTAGCCGCCCAATTCAAAAAGAAAGGGAAGGTTGTAGTATTGGGCGCTGCCGATACGTTTCGCGCAGCAGCAGTCGATCAGTTAAAACTATGGGGTACAAGAGTGGGTGTGCCCGTAATTTCGAAAGGCATGAACACCGACCCCTCGGCCGTTGCTTTTGAAGCTGTTGAAAAGGGGATTGAGTTGGGTGCCGATGTAATCATCATAGATACCGCGGGCAGGCTGCACACAAAAACGAATCTGATGCAAGAGCTATCAAAGATTAAGCGCGTCATTCAAAAAGTTTTGCCCAATGCGCCACACGATGTACTGTTGGTGTTAGACGGAAGCACCGGACAAAATGCCGTAGTGCAAGCGCGCGAGTTTACCAAAGTTACCGAGGTAAGTTGCTTAGCCATCACCAAATTAGACGGCACCGCCAAAGGAGGCGTGGTGATTGGCATTTCTGACGAATTTAAAATCCCCGTGAAATATATTGGCGTAGGCGAAAAAGTAGAAGACCTACAGACTTTCAATAAAAAAGAATTTGTGGATTCGCTGTTTAAGAAGTAATGATCCTTTCCTCCAGCGTCAGAAACTCCTACTTCCCTAGCTCGTGTCACTATTCATTCTTATTCATAAGGCGGTAAAGATGCTATTCTTTTACTTTATGCCTTGCAATGTTGATCAACAGCAAGCCGTCAGAAGTTAAAGATTATAAGCAGCCGGTGGTCTAACATTGTCGAACTCATCGAAGAAGATCACCCGCAGTAGATGTTTAACGCAACCCATTTGTTTATGCACCCCAACAAAACCATCACATTTCAAAAACAGTAAAATTCCTTAGCTTTGACAGCTATGTGGACACGTATCGCTACTTTCATTATCCGTTTTCGGTTGTCTCTTATTGGAGTCATTCTGTTGATCACCGTTTTTATGGGCTACCATGCCACCAATGTGCAAATGAGCTACGACCTCGCTCGCACTGTGCCGCTGGACGATCCTGAAATGGTTTTTCTCCAAAAATTTAAAAAGCAATTTGGCGAAGACGGAAACATTATTGCCGTAGGCTTGCAAGACAGTGCCATCTATCAACTTAAAAATTTTAACCGCTTTCGCGAACTGAACAAAGCCATCAGGGAAATTCCAGGTGTAAATAATTTATTGAGTCTGCCCGAGGTAAAAATCATCCGCAAAGACACAGCCAACACGCGCTTCTTTTTAGATGGCCACTACCCCAAACAAATCAAAGATCAGGCACAACTAGATAGTTTGATGACGGCCATCCGCAATCAAAAATTTTACATGGGGCAGATTGTGAACGAGCAAAATGGTGCCACCATGATGTTGATTTCCATCACCAAAGAAGTAATGAACTCGTCTAAGCGAATTGCCATGACGAAGGCATTGGTAGAATTAGGAACGGAATTCACAAAAGATACGGGCATTCAATTGCGCTATGCGGGGCTTCCGTTTATCCGCGCCATGATGGCCACCGAGGTGCGAAAGGAAATGCAAATTTTCTTGTATCTCTCTGCGTTGGTAACGGGCGTGATCATGTTTTTCTTTTTCCGTTCGTTTCGGGCGGTTTTGTTTTCGATGATCATCATCGGCATAGTGGTGGTGTGGGTAATGGGCACGCTCGCTCTGTTTGGTTATAAAATTACGTTGTTGAGCGGGTTGATTCCGCCCGTGATTGTTACGATTGGGATTACCAATGCAATCTATCTCTTAAATAAATATCATTTGGAATTTGCCAAGCGCAGAAACAAAGAAGAAGCGATTGCTGCCGTTGTAAATAAAATGGGGCTAGCGATGTTCCTCACCAACCTTACTGTTGCCATCGGATTTCTTACACTTCTTACTACTGATATTTTGGTGTTGCGTGAATTTGGAATTGTAGCGGGCATCAACATCATGGCTTTGTTTGTGGTGAGCTTAATTATGATACCGGGCATTTTTTCATGGTTGCCCGAGCCTACTCCCAAACATTTGATGCATCTCAATTTTAAAATACTCGGGTCATTTTTACACTATGTAGATATTGTGGTTCATCGCTATCGCCCTGCTATTTACATAAGTTCGTTGGCGATAACTGTATTTGCAGGCTTGGGTATGTTGCGGCTAGAGTCAATTTCTTTTATGATGGATGATGTGCCCGAGGGTAGCCAGATAAAAAAAGATCTTCAATTTTTTGAGAGCAACTTCAGTGGTATTCTCCCTTTAGAAATAGAAGTGAACACGGGCAAGAAAAGGGGCGTACTCAATATCAAAAATTTAGAAAAAATAGATGAGTTTGAAGGTTTCATTGATTCTATTTCAGTGGTGTCGCGCCCGGTTTCGGTAATCAGCTTGGTGAAGGCATCGAAGCAAGCGTTCTATAATTACAATCCAAAAAAATACGCGCTGCCGAGCAAAGCAGAGAGTGGCTACATACTGCGTTACATGAAAGGCCAAACCGACAACACGGGTTTATTAAAATCTTTTGTTGATTCGACATTTACCAAAATGCGCATTTCTATGCAGATAGCCGACATTGGCTCTAAGAAACTCGATTCGTTGGTGCATGAAGTAATTGAGCCACGCATGAATCAAATCTTTGATGGCACCGACATTAAAACAAGTGTAACGGGAACGACTAAGCTATTTATTAAAGGCAATAAATTTTTGATCGATAATTTAAAAGAGAGTTTGTTGCTTGCCTTTATATTGATCACATTGTCAATGGCCATGCTCTTCTCGAATGTGCGTATGATTGTTATTTCGCTCGTGCCCAACGTAATCGCATTGATGATTACGGCTGGCATCATGGGTTATTTAGGTATTGACTTGAAACCCAGCACCGCACTGATTTTCAGTATTACATTTGGAATTTCTGTTGATAACTCCATTCGTTTTTTAGCTAAGTATCGTCAAGAGCAATTGGCAAATGGTTTTTTTGTTCCTGTGTCTGTGAGCGAAAGTATTTTAGAAACGGGTAAGAGTATTATTTACACCTCCATCGTTTTGTTTGCCGGGTTTATTTTGTTTGCTTTCTCTTCGTTTGGCGGCACTATCGCGTTGGGTTTATTAACGTCTACCACGCTAGTGATTTCCATGTTTACTAATTTGATTTTGCTCCCTGCCCTTATTATGACTTTTGACAAGCCAAAGAAATCTAAAGGTGAGAAATTATTGATTGATGATTTTGACCCAGGTTTTTATGGCGAAGAAGAAGACGAAGCAATTGATTTGAGTAAGATCAAGATTCACGATAGGCGCGGGGTTTCGGAGTAACCTTTGTAAGTAATAGAATTGGATTTGGACAAATCCGGAATTAAATTCCGGATTTGTCCAAAATGTAGTAGCTTTACGGCATGATAAATAGATCTGCCGCCATCAGGCTGGCCAAGCTAGCAAAGACTTTTCGCAGTGTGGCCTTAGTGGGTCCTAGACAAAGTGGCAAAACCACTCTTTGCAAAGCAATATTCCCGCAAAAGCCCTACATCTCTTTAGAAAATCCGGATATATTAGAATTTGCCAAGACAGATCCGAGAGGTTTTCTGAATCAATTTAAAAATGGTGCGATATTAGATGAAATACAGAGAGCCCCGCATTTATTTTCTTATTTGCAACAGATACTCGATGAAACAAAAAAGAAAGGGCTATTTATACTTACCGGATCCAATAATTTTCTATTACAAGAAAATATTACACAAACCCTTTCAGGCAGGATAGCCTATGTACAGTTGTTGCCCTTATCTCTTGCCGAGTTAAAGGAGAGTAGAAAATTAAAATCTAATTACGCTTGGCATATCTTATACGGTGGCTATCCAGAGGTAATCACAAAGAGAATGATCCCATCAGACTGGTATCCTGATTATATCAGCACTTATGTGGAGAGGGATGTAAGACAGCTAAAAAATATTAGTAATCTTTCTCAATTTACAAAACTGCTACGCTTGTGCGCGGGGCGTACCGGGCAAGTTCTTAATCTAACATCGTTTTCAAATGATTGTGGAATCGATCAAAAGACGGTTGCGTCTTGGCTGGGCATCTTACAAAGCAGTTATATTATTTATCTGTTAAGACCTTATCATAACAACTATAATAAACGAATCATCAAATCGCCAAAATTATACTTTTACGATACAGGTATTGCCTGTTCGTTATTGGGTATAACCAATGCGGCAGAAATAATCACACATTCCGCTAAGGGTGCTTTGTTTGAAAATATGATTGTTTCTGAATTGTTGAAAGAGAGATTTAATTCAGGAAAATTGGATGATTTGTATTTTTGGCGAGATAAAATGGGTAATGAAGTAGATATAATTTTGGATCATGCTAGCAAACCAGCCGCTATTGAATTGAAAGCCGGAGAAACGATATCACAAGATTTTTTTAAAGGAATGGAATATTTTTCTTCATTAAATGGTGGGGGTATAGAAAAAATTCTGCTTTATGGAGGAACGCTAGGGCAGAGAAGAAGTAATGGAATTACAGTAAAACCGTGGAAAGAATTACTTCAGTCCTAAGAATATTATTTTCCGGAGCCCATTCACATCAAAGAATTATTGTTCAATTACCTTGGTTAACTTTTTATGCTGAACTAATTGTGTAAAAATCAAAATTCATGACAGAAGACGTATCTCAGAATAATTTTGAAAGCTATCAGTCACCAGAAGTCAAAAGCAATTGGTGGAGAATCATTCTATATTTTTTATTGGTTTTCGGAGGTGCTTTCGTTTGCTTTCTTCCACTTCTTATTTTCTACCCTCAAATCATTGATGACTCTAACTCGATTAGGAATGATCTAGATTATTTATTTGTAAGTCAGGTTGCAACGTTGGCGGGGGTAGTTTTGGGCACTTACTGGATGATCCGAAAAATCGAATTTAGAAGCCTTCGTTCGTATCGGCTAAAAATCGACTTCAAATCCCTTAGTGAAGGGTTCTTACTCGGCATATTAGTTATGGCGATCACTGCCTTTGCTTTATCCCAATTTAATCTTGTCAACTTTACCTACGCGGGTTTCTCATCGAGGCTAGCGATTAGTTTTTTTCTTTACTTGCTCGTGGCCGTTATCGAAGAGGTAATGTTTAGAGGCTACATCCTTACTAACCTAAACGAGAAATTAAACCCCTTTTTATCGCTCGCGTTTTCTTCTATTCTTTTTGGTTTGTTCCATTTTGGAAACGATCATTTTACTTGGATTGGCTGCGCCACTATTTCCCTTTCGGGATATCTAATGGGCGTCATGGTATTGAAGACTGGATCGATTTCTTCAGCGATCGGTTTACATTGGTCGTGGAATTTTGTGCAAGGTCCTATTCTTGGATTTGCCGTTAGCGGCCATCAGGAAAACGGTTTATTTCAAACTACCGAACTAGCAAGCGAGTTATTGACAGGTGGAAAGTTTGGTGTCGAGGGTTCTATTGTCCTCACAGCAATTGCCGCAATGATTGCATGCTTTTACACATTTCGCTTTTTTTCTTTAATGCGTAAATAGCCGTTATCAATTATTCACTACCGAAACTTAGGATCGGTAATGTCCAAAGTAGATGGCGGGAAGCGCACGAAATCGAAAATTTTTGCGATGCTCTCCAGATCAGGTAACGGAATGCCCTCACCAATCAACACCAAGTAAAATCGGTTTTGAATCCCTAATGTAATTTGCGATTTGTTTCGGGCTTTATCATACTGCATCCACCCGGGTTGCTTTTCCAACTCGTAAGCATTCTCTAACATCAAATCTGTTTCTTGACCCACGGCATTTTTCCATTTCTGAGTTGCCTGCCGATACATCACCGAGGCATTGTTGTAGTCAAACAGCATAATGGTAATATGTTTCTTGTCGCGTAAAAATGATCGTTCAATCATAGAATACGATAAGGTGCCGATTTTCAAACTACGACCTTTGTTCTGCTCGATCTTTTTATATCCCTCTATTTTTTCTGGTGCGAGTTCGCCCAATTGCTCGAGGGTTAATATTGCCGGTTGAGCCCGAATAGAATAAACGGATATCGTAACAAACACAATCAAAAGGAGACGTTTGAACGACAGGTTTGCAAAAAAAGAATACATGTCCTCGAAATAAGCACATTTTCTATTCACAGTCGAGGATTCTTTGCAAAAATCGCATCGCAAATGCGGTTCATACTCGCTAAATTGCACCCTATTTTTCGTTACCCGTGAGCAATTACAAAGAAACCAAAGAACTCAACTATGCTACCATTGCCAGCGAGATGCTGGAATTCTGGAAAGAGCAGCAGATTTTTGAAAAATCGGTAAGCAACCGCGAGGGTGCTCCTACCTTCACTTTCTATGAAGGACCTCCTTCGGCCAATGGCACTCCTGGCATTCACCACGTAATGGCACGAACGGTAAAAGACATTTTCTGTCGCTTTAAAACATTGCAGGGCTACCAAGTGAAGCGCAAAGGTGGCTGGGATACGCATGGCTTGCCGGTAGAACTGCAAGTAGAAAAAGAACTGGGCATCACCAAAGACGATATCGGGAAGAAGATATCCATCGAAGATTACAACAAGAAATGCCGCGAAACGGTGATGAAGTACAAAGATCAATGGGATGATCTGACCACAAAAATGGGTTACTGGGTTGACTTGAAAAATCCCTACATCACCTACGAAAAAGAATACATTGAATCGCTGTGGTGGATATTGAAAAAATTCTACGACAAAGGTTTGTTGTACAAAGGATACACCATTCAACCTTACTCACCTTCGGATGGTACCGGACTAAGCTCACACGAATTAAATCAACCCGGTTGCTACAAAGAAGTAAAAGATACTTCAGTGGTTGCGCAGTTTAAATTGATTCGAGATTCAAAATCTGAGTTTTTATTTTCCCTCCTACAAGGGGGGATGGAGGGGGGTGTCAATGTGTTAGCATGGACGACTACGCCCTGGACGCTTCCATCGAATACGGCATTGGCAGTTGGTGATAAGATCAAGTACGTTCAGATGAACACATTTAACCCTTACACTTTTAAAGCTGTGAGTGTGGTGCTCGCAAAGGATTTAGTCGGCAAATACTTCTCTGAGAAAAATAAGGAATTGAAGTTAGCTGATTACAAAGCCGGAGATAAAGCAATTCCTTTTGAAATTGTAAAAGAACTTACCGGCAAAGATTTGATTGGTCTTCGTTACGAACAATTAATGTCCTATGTTCAACCATTCTATCATGCTGAAAATGCTTTTCAGATCATTGCTGGCGATTTCGTAACTACCGAAGACGGAACGGGCGTGGTGCACATCTCTCCTACGTTTGGTGCGGATGACTTCCGCGTGGCCAAGCAAAATAACGTGCCTGCCATGACGATCAAAGACGAGGCGGGCAACGAATTGCCTACTGTAGACAAGAAAGGAAAATTCATCACGGCCATTGGTGAGAAACTGAAGGAAGGCGTTGCCAGGTATCAGATCAAAACACATAAGCCGCTTGGCGCGGATGATTTTTATGTGAAAAATTATACGGATGAAGATGAGAAACACCCCGATTACAAAAACACGGATGTGATCATCTCCATCATTTTGAAGGAAGAAAACAAAGCGTTTAAAGTAGAAAAATACGAGCACACCTACCCGCACAGTTGGCGCACCGACAAGCCCGTGTTGTATTATCCATTGGATGCGTGGTTCATTAAAACCACTGCATTAAAAGATAAAATGGTGGCATTGAACAAAACCATCAACTGGAAACCTGAGTCAACCGGTACAGGCCGTTTTGGCAACTGGCTCGAGAATTTGGTAGATTGGAATTTGTCGCGCTCACGTTATTGGGGAACACCACTTCCGATTTGGCGAACGAAAGACGGCCGCGAAGAAATTTGCATTGGCTCCATTGCACAACTGCAGGAAGAAATTGAAAAAGCTAAAAAGGCAGGCATTGCCAACTCCTCATTCAACAGTCAGGATTTCGATTTGCATCGCCCTTATGTTGATGAAATCATTTTAGCCAGTTCAACCAGCCAACCCATGTACCGTGAAACAGACCTGATCGATGTGTGGTTTGACTCAGGTGCGATGCCTTACGCACAATGGCATTACCCATTTGAGAATAAAGACGTATTTGAAAATGCATATCCTGCGGATTATATCTCCGAAGGTGTAGACCAAACACGTGGTTGGTTTTTCACCTTGCACGCCATCGCCACTTTGCTCAGCGAAAGCAGCGATGAAATTAAAGCGGTTAATAAAAAAGTGAACAATGGTGGAGTTGCTTTTAAAAATGTGATCTCTACCGGTCTGGTGCTGGATAAGAACGGTGAGAAGATGAGCAAGCGCAAGGGCAATGTCATTGACCCTTACATTACGCTCAGTAAATACGGAGCCGACCCTGTGCGCTGGTACATGATTGAAAATGCTCCACCTTGGGATAACCTCAAGTTTGACTTAGCCGGCATTGAAGAAACCCAGCGCAGATTTTTTGGTACGCTGATGAATACGTATTCATTCTTCGCGATGTATGCCAATATTGATGGCTTCGTGAAAGACGAAATGAACAATGTGCCATTTGATCGTCTCGCTCCGCTCGATAAGTGGATTATCACCAAAGAACAATCTTTGATTGCCGAAGTAACTGCGGCCTATGAAGATTATGAACCTACGAAGGCCGCGCGCGCTATTCAAGAGTTTGTGAACGATCATGTTTCGAATTGGTATGTACGCTTAAACCGCAAACGTTTCTGGCAGCCATCCTCCGCTAAAGCTACGGATGGCAAGCCCTTGTCCTCCGTAGCTTCAGCGAAGGAGGATCCAATTTTATCCGAAGACAAACGAGCAGCCTATGAGACCCTGTACGAATGTCTGATGGTAACAGCTCAACTGATGGCTCCGATCGCACCGTTTTTTAGCGAGTGGCTCTACAAAAACCTGACCGACTCCATTCGCGCGAAAGCGAAACAAAACAACACACCGCTACAGTTTGAATCCATTCACCACACCTTGCTGGTGAAGGCAGACAACAAAAGAAAAGATGCAGAGTTAGAAATAGCTATGGACTATGCGCAACGGATTTGTTCGCTGACACACTCCATTCGCAAGAATAGCAAAATCAAAGTGCGCACGCCACTTCAGAAAATATTGCTTCCGGTTGTTGATGAAAAATTTGCTCACCGCGTTCGTAGCGTGGAAGCCATTATCAAAGCCGAGGTGAATATAAAATCCATCGAGTATATTGATGACACTTCGGGCATCTTAGTAAAAAAGGTAAAACCGAATTTCCCGAAATTGGGGAAACAATTTGGTCCCAAAATGAAAGAAGTATCGGCTGTCATTAACGGGTTCAGCAAGGAAGATATTTCTGTTATTGAAAAAACCGGAAAGCTGACAAAAGAAGGTTTTGATTTAGTGCTGGAAGATGTCCTCATCAGTTCCGAAGATATTCCGGGTTGGGCGGTTGCTGCAGAAGCAGGTATAACTGTTGCGTTGGATATTACCATCACTGATGAGTTGCAGCGTGAGGGCATTGCCCGCGATTTCGTGAACCGTGTTCAAAACCTGCGCAAAGACATGGGTATGGAAGTACTCGACAAAATTGCAATCGAAGTTGAAAATCAGCACGAATTAGCAACTACAGCACTAAAAGAATTTAAAGAGTACATCTGCACTGAAACACAATCGCTGCAATTAGAGTTTAAAGATCAGGTAGCTGAAGCGGTAGAAGTTCCGATAGCAATTGGAATGGATGAGTTTGTTTTAAAAGTAAAAGTTAGTCTACAAAAATAGTCAGAATGAAAGTCTTTAAGTATTTTTTAATTGCCCTGCTCGTTATTGCGTTGGACCAAACGAGCAAGCTGCTCGTGCATAAATACATGTACTTGCACGAAGAGGTAAATGTGATTGGCGAGTGGTTCAAACTTCATTATCTCCTAAACCCTGGAATGGCTTTCGGAATTAAATGGGACAACGAATTTGGGAAATTGGCACTCACCGTTTTTCGGATCATCGCCATGTTTGGCATCAGCTACTACCTGATTCAAATGACTTTGAAGAAATCGCACTCAGGGTTTTTAGTTTGCTTGGCCTTAATTTTAGGCGGGGCAATTGGCAATGTAATTGATAGTGCTTTCTATGGTGTATTATTAGATAACGCTCCATTAGAATCTCCCACCAAATGGTTTCATGGTCAAGTAATCGATATGTTATTTTTCCCGATAGCTGATTTTATGTGGCCCGAGTGGGTTCCGGTTTTGGGAGGCGAATACTTTTTGTTCTTTAGCCCAGTATTCAATATTGCCGATTCTTCTATTTTTATTGGTGTGGTTTCCATTCTAATTTTTCAAAAAAAATTCTTTAAAGAAAAAGAAGCCCACCAATCCGAAAGTGATGCGCCCATAACGGATACACTCGAAGCATCTTCACTACCCACTACCGATCTACCCTCTACAACTACCAATCTATAATATGGCCGAGCACTTATTAGTTGATGCTTCACAAAGTAAAGCCGAACGTTATCAATCACTGATTCCGCAGATTGAAGCCCTAGTAGCTGGGGAAAGTGATGTGACAGCTAACTTAGCCAACATCACAGCTGCCCTAAGGCAGTCAATGAATTTCTTTTGGGTTGGATTTTATATCGTGAAGAATAATGAGTTGGTACTTGGACCTTTTCAGGGACCGATTGCATGCACGCGAATTGCATTCGGAAAAGGAGTATGTGGCGCTTGTTGGAAAGAGAAGAAAGTGATGTTGGTGCCCAACGTAGAGGAATTTCCAGGACACATTGCCTGCAGTTCTGATTCAAAATCAGAAATTGTACTACCGGCCTTCAAGAATAATGAAGTAGCTCTTGTACTAGACGTAGACAGCGATCAGCTGAATGACTTTGATGCCATTGATGAAAAATACTTGCAGCAAGTGATGAAACTCATCGAGCGTTTTATCTGAGTCGATGGATTTTGAATTACACTATCAGCAGCGCGCAGATCAATTTCAAATAGAAGTAAGCGCTTGCGATCATTCGATTCGTACACTTGCGTGGATACGAGTTTTCGCAGCAGCCATTATAATTGCAGCTAGTTATCTAGGATTTAAGGACTCCATCTATTTTGCTACGTTGCCAGTTCTGATTATTGCATTCTTCTATCTAGTGCAACTTCAGTGGAAGAAAGAAAATCATCGGAAGATTTTACTCAGCCTGATTACACTCAATCACAACGAAGTAGAAGCTATTCATAATCGTTTTTCAGATTTCTCGAATGGATCACGCTTTATTGACCCACATCATACCTACAGTCATGATTTGGATTTGTTTGGCGATGGCTCATTGTTTCAATATCTCAATCGATGCGCTACGCCTTTAGGTGAAGCAAAGCTGGCAACCGATCTCACTCAACTGCATTACGATCAAAAAATTATTGCGTTGCGGCAGGAGGCAATTCGCGAATTGGCTTCGAAGCTTGAGCTGCGCCAACAATGTTGGGCCACGGGTCAACAAATTCAAACAACAGCGATTGAACTCAACCCCCTGATCCATTGGTTACAGGAACGTGATTTATTTTTAGGAAATCGATTTGTCGAAATCATTCGATGGGTGCTACCCTTCGCAACGTGTTTATCTCTGGCCGTGGCCACCATCAATCCTACTTTTCAGGTGGTATTTCTGTTTTTATTTGTTGTTCAATTGTCGCTGGCCGCTGTCTATTCAAAACCTATCTCCATACTTCAGGGAAGGTTGGCGGGCTATAAAGTCATTCTCGAAAATTACGCGAAACTATTTGAGCTACTCAAGAAAGAGTCGTTTGAATCCGCTAATATGAAAAGTCATCACACAATCGCGAATGCCGCTGCCACACAAGTGCATTCTTTCTCGAAGAAAGTAAATTCACTGGAATCGCGTATGAATTTGATTGCAAGGCTGTTTGGCAACGGACTTTTTCTTCTTGACTTTCATAACGTGATTCAGCTGGAGCGCTGGCGCACACAATATTCTGCTCAATTGCCGCAATGGATGGATTCATTGGCGGAGTGGGATTCACTGCTTGCCTTTGCTACGCTGCATTATAATCATCCGCATTACGCTTTCGCGGAAATTGCTGAACAACTGGCAATTCAAGGTGAAGAAGCGGGACATCCGTTGATTCCGTCAAAAGTGCGAGTAGCAAACTCGTTTGACTTGGGAACACCGGCAGCACTGATGTTGATTACCGGAGCCAACATGGCAGGAAAGAGTACCTTTCTTCGGGCCGTGGGTGTTAATTATATTCTGGGTCTGAACGGATCGCCTGTGTGCGCACAAAAGTGGCGGAGCCCCCTGGCAGAGCTACGGACTGGTATGCGCACATCCGATTCACTGCAAGAGAACCAATCCTATTTCTATGCCGAATTGTATCGCTTACAATCGATCATTACCGATTTACGAAACGGAAATCGAATGGTGATTTTGCTAGACGAGATTTTAAAAGGCACGAACTCTACCGATAAACAAACCGGATCGCGCGAACTCATCAAGCAACTCATTCAACAACCAGCTTTGGTGATGATTGCCACGCATGATATTGCGTTGGGCGATATGGAACAACAATTCCCCCAACAAGTTGGCAATACATGCTTCGAAGGAAAAATTGAAAATGATCAGCTTACGTTCGACTACACGCTGCATAAAGGAGTTGCTCAAAAGGCCAATGCTACTTTTTTGATGAGAAAGATGGGTATAATACCTACTGTTAGTTTGTAGTTACAAATACGTTCATTGTTCCGCAACCCACTAAGCATCTTTTTGGCCTCATAGCACAGCCGTTACCAATAAGATTTAGAAACTTGCTATATTCGATTCCTAATTCTACCCACTATGAGAAAATCACTATCGCGCAGAGATTGGTTTAAATCCACGCTGGCCTTAACTGCAGGCGTCACTCTTACATCAGCACTGACAGAGCATTTGATGGCCGCACCTATGAGTGAGGCTGAGCGTGCCTATTTTGATTTTGGAATAAGCGCTACTCAAAAAGTGCGATTGAACTCAAACGAAAATCCGTACGGCCCATCTGAAAAAGCCAAGAAGGCGGTAATAGAAAGTCTATCACGGGGCAATCGGTACGCATTTAACGAACTAGAAGAACTAAAAAAAATGATTGCTGGAAAAGAAGGGGTAGACGCTTCATTTGTGCTGATCGGTGCAGGCTCTGGCGAATTGCTCGTGCAAACGGGAATTGCCTATGGCCTGGAAGGCGGGCGTGTACTTTCGGCTTATCCTACATTCCCATTGTTGATGAACTATGCACAAGAGATGAAGGCAACATGGGACAAGGTAGACCTTACCGAAAAACTAGAACACAATTACGAAGCGTTGGCCTCAGCAATTAAGAGCGATACACGGTTGGTGTTTTCGTGTAATCCCAACAATCCCACAGGTACAGTAGTCAGCGATGCAATTGTGAGAGGTTTTTGTCAAGAAGCATCAAAAAAGACTTTGGTGTATGCCGATGAAGCATACTTGGAGTTTTTAGAACTCGGCCAACAAGAATCGATGGTATCGCTTGTTCAAAATAATCCAAACGTGGTGGTTTCAAAAACCTTTTCAAAAATTTATGGGTTGGCGGGGCTTCGAATTGGTTACTTGGTAGGCCACCCTGATACATTGAAAAAAATAGCGCAATACGGAGATACTATTTCACCAAGCCAAACGGCCATTGCCGCTGCAAAGGCAAGTTTGGGCGATGAGGATTTCATGAAACTAACGCGAGAGAAGAATAGCATTGCACGAAAAGTATTGACGGATTATTTAGATCAGAAGAAAATTTTTTATGGCAAGTCGATGACCAACGTAGTCCTATTCCCTGCACCCAAAGATGGTAAGAAAATCCTTTCTCAACTTGATGAAAGAGGTTTCTTAATTCGTATTTGGGATTACCAAGGTAAAGAATGGTGCCGCGTAAGCATCGGAACGCTAGACGAGATGAAGAATTTTGTAAAAGCGTTTGATGAGGCTATTGCCTAAGGTATTCCTTTAGCTCTTTTGAATTGTCATATCACTGGACAAGTGGGTCGCCATAACTGAGATGCCTATTTCCAATATGAATAGAAATAATCAGACGTATTTGGGCATCGACTAAAGTTATGACCAAAAATACTGATCGATACCCTTAATAGCCTGCATTCTTTAGCTGCAAACTATTGAAGCGGAAAATGAAACTGATTTGAAAAGCACGCATTTTCCCTTTTGTAACATCTGCTTCTGGCAAGCTAAATAAATACAAAGCGCCAATCCCAAAATTATTGGTAAAGAAGTACTCAGCCCCAGGAATAATTCCGTAATCTCCTCGGGGCGAATCGCCTTTTGTGATTTGTAACGCACCGTATGGCCCAACAAAAAAATCAAAACTCTTTACCGGATGATATTTTATCACAGCCGATAATTGTGCAAATCCTGAGGTGGTAGATGGTGTCGTGGCCAACCTAGAATAAGAGACCCCAAACTGGAAAACAAGTTTGTTCGCTACCTCAGTAGCTACCGCTGCGCCCAAATGGAAATCGGTTAAGGAACTGGAAGAGACAGTTGCTCCGTTTAAATTGTAATCTAGGCTAGAAGAGTTTATTCCAGCTATTAGGTGGTAGGTCTGGCTTTGGGAAGTAATCGCACAACCACAATAGATGATAAAACAGAGAAAAAATTTATCCTTGCTCACACTTCTAGGTATCTATAAACTTAACCGATTTTAAACAAAAAAATCAGGTGTTACCTGACTTTTTTGAAGACCTAAAAATGCACTTTTTATTCAGCTACTACAACTTCGCCTTTAATGGTTAAGTATGTAGAACCTTCTTGTGTATTTGCTGTAACAGTAATTGTTTTATTAAACGGACCAGCCACGGCAGCGTTGAATGTTGCTTTGATAAAGCCAGTACCTCCTGGAGGCACAGGTGTCTTTGTCCAATCGGGTGTAGTACAACCGCACGATGGTTGCGCGTTTACAATAATTAATGGCGACTTACCCGTGTTGGTAAACGTAAACTCATGCGTAACAGGTACACCTTGTTTGATTTTTCCGAAATCGAAAGAAGCGGCATCCCACATAAATACAGCTACATCAACATTTACTTCGTCTTTGCTGATGGTGCCTCGCAATTCTTTTTCTTGCGCCATGCTTAAACTTGTTACCATTGCAAAAGCTGCGATAAAGAGTAATTTTTTCATTGTGTTGTTCAATTTTGGTTTAAACTTAATTTGTTCAATTCATCTGTGCAAACATCTGGCCTAAAATCGGATTTACTTGTTAAAAATAGCCCAAAAGATGTTAATGGGTTGTTAAAAGCAGGCCTTTACCAACTGTCGACTTAAATACTCGCTACCTTTGTAAGGTGAGCCGCTTCACGCTTCGAATTGTTATTGCCCTTGCCGCGCTGAGCATTGTTGGCATTACTGCTACCCAACTTTATTGGGTACGTAAAGCATTCGACTTAAAAGAAAATCAATTTAATACAGATGTTAATCAGGCACTAGAGAATGTGGCCACTCAAATTTTTGAGGTAAATAAAATGGCCACTCCGGCTAATGGCCTAGTCACACAAGAATCAAGCAATTATTTTACTGTTTTGGTTAACGGGCCAATCGACTCTAACCTATTAGGGTTTCTACTTAAAAATGAATTTGATAAGAAAAACATTACTGCCGACTATCAATACGGCATCTATAACTGCTCTGAGCAATGTATGGTAGGTGGAAATTATATTTCACCAACAAAAAATAAAATCCCAGCAAGTATTAGCGAACTGCCCTCATTAAAATTAGATGGCTATTATTTTGGTGTGCGCTTTCCACAGATTGAAGCAAACCTAGTTAGCCAAATGGGTATTTGGGGATTCTCTACTATTGTAATGGTGGTGGTTATTTTCTTTTTTGTTTACACACTTTTTGTGATTTTAAAGCAAAGGCGCCTGTCCGAAGTGCAAAAAGATTTCATCAACAACATGACGCACGAGTTTAAAACTCCGCTGTCTACCATTTCCATTTCTACAAGCGTACTAAAAGACCCGTCTATTGTTCAACATCCAGAGCGACTACTAAATTATGCAACCATTATCGAGACAGAAAGCAGTAGATTGAAACAACAGGTAGAGCGTGTATTGCAAATGGCGCGCTTAGAAAAAAACGATGTGGGCCTTAAAAAAGAAAATGCCGACCTGCATCAACTGATTCAAGAGGCGGTTAAAAATATTTCCATGTCGCTTAATAGTAAACAAGCAGCGATCGAATTGAAATTAAAGGCCACAAACTCTGTTGCGCTTGTGGATAGATTACATTTTACAAACGTGATTTACAATTTGTTAGACAACGCAATAAAGTACACTGAGTCTTCGCCTTCAATTATCATTACAACCAACAATCAGGCTGGTCAGTTTCTGATTTCTGTTCATGACAACGGTATTGGGATCAGTTCAGAAAATCAGCGTAAAATTTTCCATCGTTTTTATCGGGTGCCTACGGGCAATTTGCACGATGTGAAAGGCTTTGGACTGGGTCTCAATTATGTGAAACTGATAGTGGAAGCACACAAAGGAAAAATAGCCGTTACCAGCGAAGTGGGCAAGGGCAGTACGTTTACTATTTCCATTCCGAATTGATTCAAGATTAAAAATAGAGATGGGAGCAAGAATATTGTTAGTAGAAGATGATCCGAATCTGGGTTTTGTAATAAAAGACAACTTGATCCATAAAGGATATCACGTTACACTTTGCGTAAATGGTGAAGAGGGGCTAGAAACATTTTTAGGTTCTGCGTTTGATGTTTGCATTTTGGATGTGATGATGCCAAAAAAGGATGGCTTTAGTTTGGCGCAAACAATTCGTGAAATTAATAAGCAAGTTCCTATCCTTTTTATTACCGCTAAGGCAATGTTAGAAGATAAGATTGCAGGTTTTCATGCAGGTGGAGATGATTATATCGTGAAACCTTTTAGTATGGAAGAACTGTATTTGCGTGTAGAAGTTTTTTTGCGCAGGTCGGGCATCGTAAATACTGAAACTACTTTTGCTGTGGGCAAATTTACGTTTGATTACCACACGTTTACATTGCAACACACTTCGGGAAACAAAACATTAACTCAAAAAGAAGCAGAAGTGCTTCGGCTGCTCTGCTCGAACAAAGAGCGCGTAATGAAACGCGAAGAAATTTTGACTACCGTGTGGGGCGATGACGATTATTTCATGGGAAGGAGTTTGGATGTGTTTATTTCAAAGCTCCGCAAATATTTAAAAGAAGATCCAAGAATTGAAATCGTTAATTATCATGGAGTGGGGTTTCGGTTGGAAGTTAAATAAAATTTCAGCGTTCAAACGACAACCCGAAAACTGAATCGAAAAAAACGATCGTCATCGATGGTCTTTAGAAAAGACCAACATAGATTTGAGTGCTGATGCGACATGACTCTAAGAAAATTGAGAAGCAAAGTTCGTATTCATTAAATTTAAACTCTAAACTACTTCTTTTCTCGTAGGTTTGGTGTTTCTCGCCAACCAAAGCGCCAAAATAACTGGTAATTAAATCCCCAGTAAGGGGCTTCTTCTACAATGCCGTATCCTGGCATATCGTAAGGAGAGAGTTTGCCGGCTCCACTCACTGATGGTGCAAATTTTAATCGAGCAGTCATGCCCATCCAAAAGCTGCTTACAATTCTTATGCGCAAGCCAGAAGTTACTTCAAGCCAATGGCCACTTAAACTTCCGTTGGATAGCGCATACTGATTAGGGCCGAAGGGAGGGTATAAAGGAGTGTTTTTATATTCAACCGATTCGTTAAAAGCAGATACCCCGTAGCGCATTCCTATAAAAAACATATTCTTTTCAGGATCTTTCAATAGAAAATTCACATCTGCACCCACTCTAAAATAATTTCCCGCATTGGTATATCTACCGTTTCCTAGTAATTGATTGGTAGCCCAGTAGCCATAATCTACTGTGAAATAATACCTCGAAAAATCGGTGTCGAAATTTACCTCCCACCCTTTAAAAGAATTGTCTTTACTGCGTATCAACGAAATGGCATCAATGCCAATTCGTAAACCTGTTGGAAGAAACCTATTTGAAACAGTATCAGCCTTAATTATTTTGGGAGCCGCGTTTTGTCCGTTTGCGAATAGCGAAATCCCAACGGCAATAAGACTATAAAAATACTTGCACATTGGTGGTGTTCTTTAACAGGCGTGTACTAGTAACCTTATATTGCGTTTGACTAAAACTGGTTTGCAACACTTTCAAATCGAGAAAAAAAGTATAAGCACCACATTTTGGTGCTATCACCCGACTTTCCTCTGCAAAACTAAATTGAATAGAATCTAAACGAGTAGTGGCGCCCGAAAGGGATCTTCTATTAATGTAATAGGTAATTATTTTTGATTTAGGATTGATCGGAAGCGTAAGCGAAGCCACCGTTTTGTTTTTTAGGTAAGATGTATCGATCCCTGAAACCTTCGCGAAGGTGACGATTACCAAAGAGTCAACCACGCTCTTTACCAAAGTAGTTTTATCTGTTGTTGTTTGTTTAAAGTCGATTTTAATTGCCGTTGTGGCTGTAATAATGCAGTCGGGTTCGTTAAAACACGAAGCACCAACAAACACCATTAAAAAAAGTATAAATCGAGTCATTATTTATTTAGCAAATATACTTCAACCACTGTGCCAACTTCCGCTCCATGGCCCGTATTTTTTGTAAATTTGTCCTCTTATTCACAGAAATTGAAAACGAAAGGCACTAAAAAGACCAAAGTCAATATTGTTACACTGGGGTGTTCCAAAAACCTTGTGGATTCTGAAGTGCTATTGACCCAATTGAGGGGTAACGGCATTGATGTAACGCACGAATCGAAAAAAGACGATGCCAATGTAGTAGTGATCAATACCTGTGGTTTTATCGATAATGCAAAGCAAGAATCGGTTGACACCATCTTGCGCTATGTGGACGCCAAGCAAGAGGGACTGGTAGAAAAAGTTTATGTTACTGGTTGTCTTTCACAGCGCTACAGTCAAGATTTAGAGAAAGAAATTCCAGACGTAGATGCCTGGTTCGGTACGCGCGATTTGTCTCGCTTGCTCAAACAACTGAATGCTAATTATAAGCATGAGTTAGTAGGTGAACGCATCCTCACCAACCCCAGTCATTTTGCTTATTTGAAAATCTCTGAGGGGTGCGATCGGCCTTGTTCGTTCTGTGCCATCCCGCTAATGCGGGGAAAACATATTTCCCGCCCAATTGAAGAGTTGGTGTTGGAAGCAAAGAACTTAGCGAAGAATGGCACAAAGGAGTTGTTGCTCATTGCACAAGATTCTACCTACTACGGATTGGATATCTATAAAAAACGGAACCTCGCAGAGTTGTTGAAAAATCTTTCGGACGTAAATGGTATTGAATGGATTCGCTTGCACTACGCGTTCCCCACAGGCTTCCCGGTGGATGTATTGGACGTGATGGCAGAGCGACCAACTATTTGCAATTACCTGGATATTCCGTTGCAACATGGCTCTACCGAAATGCTCAAGTTAATGAGGCGAGGCACCACCCGCGAGAAGACAGAAGAGTTGGTGAACACCATTCGGGAAAAAGTGCCTGGCATTGCCATCCGCACTACCCTGATTGCCGGGCATCCGGGCGAAACCGAGGAACGTTTTGACGAGATGATGCAATTTGTAGAGCGTATGCGCTTCGACCGTTTGGGGGTTTTTCCTTACTCGCATGAAGAGAACACGCATTCGCATTCTTTTGAAGATGATGTACCGGCTGAAACCAAACAAGAGCGTGTGGATGCGCTGATGGAATTGCAGCAAGGCATTTCACTCGAGTTGAACCAAGCGAAAGTGGGCAAAACATTCAAAGTGTTAATTGATCGCAAAGAAGGAGGAAACTTTATCGGCCGCACAGAATTTGATTCGCCTGAAGTTGACAATGAAGTTTTGATTAACGCGAAGGGCAACTACTTGCGTATGGGTGATTTTGTGCAGGCAAAGGTGAAGCAAGCTACCGAGTTTGATTTGCTGGCGGAGGTTGTATAGCTATGTCGTTAAGAATATTTTAACAAATAGTGCCGCTCATTCTTAAACCCTGTTTGTTTATTAGTCGTTAATTGCGATTATGCTATTTACTTACCTGATTTGTTGTTGATATGACCACTCGAAAGATTGATTTTTCTGACACGCATTCCTTCAGCCCCTTCTTTCTCGATTACATCCAACAAAAAGATTCGCTCAAAAAATTCTATCATCGATTTCCCTCAGTTGCTAGTTTTGGTGATCAACTCAAAGACAAAGCCAACTTCTCTAGTGAAAGACGTCAATTGCTGGTACAGGAGTTAACCAAACAATACGGCACATTGCCCATCACCGACAAGGCAAAGCAAAACATTGCCGCACTTGGTAACCCAAAAACGTTTACCGTAACGACTGGTCACCAGCTCAATATTTTTACAGGGCCACTGTACTTCATTTATAAAATCGTGACGGTAATCAATGCCTGCAAAAAGTTAAAAGAAGCCTATCCCGAATATGATTTTGTGCCTGTGTATTGGATGGCGAGTGAAGACCACGACTACGAGGAGATCAAGTACTTTCGGTTGTACGGAAAAAAATATGTGTGGGAGACTGAACAGCAAGGCGCAGTCGGTCGATTCCACACCAAAGATTTCAAAAACCTATTGAATGAAATTCCAGGGGAGATTTCACTTTTCAAAGAGGCATACACCAAAAATAAAACCTTGTCGCAAGCCGCTTTGCATTATGTAAATGAGTTGTTCGGGCAAGAGGGATTGATTGTTTTAGATGCCGATAATAGAGAGTTGAAAAAATCATTTTCATCAGTAATCAGGAACGACCTCTTCGATCACACAGCAAAAGTAAAAGTGAACGAAGCCACGCAAACCCTTCAGGCGCTCGGCTATCACACACAAGTAAATGCGCGGGAGATTAATTTTTTCTACTTGGCGGATGGATTGCGAAGTCGAATAGAAAAAATATCAGGTGGATTTCAAGTCGTAGATTCCTCATTAAAGTTTTCTGATGCTGAGGTAGAGAAAATGCTTTTTGAAGAACCGGAAAAATTTAGTCCAAATGTAGTCCTTCGACCATTATATCAAGAAATGATTTTGCCGAATCTTGGGTATGTGGGTGGGCCTGCAGAGCTGGTATATTGGTTACAGTTGAAAGGTGTATTCGATTTTTTCGAAACCCCATTCCCTATGTTGATGCCACGCAACTTTGCATTGGTAATGGATGCCCCCACGCAAAAGAAGTTTTCTAAAACGGGATTGGATATCAAAGATTTATTCCAAGAAAAAAATTTCCTGTTCAACCAATGGGTAGCCAACAACAGTCAACATGGATTATCATTGGGCAAGCAAATGCAGGTACTGCAAACGTTGTTGACGGAAGTACAAACACAAGCTACCCAGATCGATAGTACGCTTACCAAGCTGGTGGCAGCCGAAAATCAACGTGCGCTCAATGGCCTTGAGCGGATTGAGAAGAAAATGCTGAAGGCGGAGAAACGCAAGCATGAAGAAAAGTTGAAACAAATTGAAGCGGTGAAAGATGCGTTGTTTCCAAACGGAAGTTTGCAAGAGCGCACCGATAATTTTTTGAATTTCTATCAAAGCGATCCGTCATTCATCAGAAAATTACTTGATAACTTTGATCCGTTCGATTTTCGCTTCCATGTACTGGCATATGACTAAAGCCGAAGCGCGAAAAAAATATCTGCAGAAGCGAATGGCTTTGACGGAGGCTGAGTATCAGCATTTGAATTTGCAGTTATACAATCAGTTTTTTCTGCAACTTGATTTGTCTTTTATCAAGTGCTTGCATGTTTTTTTACCGATCGAAGAAAAGCGCGAACCTGATACATGGCCAATCATTGACCGCATCAAAAGAGAGTTTCCCCATATCCGCATTTCAATTCCCCGCGTGGTAGGTACTCAGCTAGAGAATATTTACTTGGAAGGAATCCATCAACTTAAAAAAAATAAGTGGGGAATTCTTGAACCAGAGCAGGGTGCGCCTACGCCAACTAAGAAAATTGATATGGTGATCGTGCCCCTTTTGGCTTTTGATAAAATGGGCAATCGAGTTGGTTATGGTAAAGGATTCTACGATCAATTTCTAGCAGAGTGCCAGATAAGATGTCAACGAATAGGTCTTTCACTTTTTGAACCACTAAAAGGGATTGAAGATGTAAATGATTACGATGTTATCCTCACACATTGTCTCACGCCATCACATCTTTTTAAATTTGAGTGATGCTTCTGTACAAACAGTTCTTGGTAATCATGCAATCCTAAATACCTGTCAACAATTTCAATTTACTATAATTATTTTTCACTCATGATAGCTTGAGGCTTTAAAAAGCAAAACAGAAAAAATTTCTTTTAACTTTTGCTATCATTTTACTGTGTGTCTTTAAAAAGATAAGTCAAGTAGTTACCCGTCTATTAATACAAAAAAGATTACTACTTTACTCTCCTGCTTAGCAATGAGTCTAATGGTATTTAGACGTAGTTATTTCATCCAAGTGGTACGGCCGGGTCTTTACACAACGCGCAGAAAACTAATGACTGTGTTGAGTTAATGCTTGGTTACTATATCCCGTTATCCATTGCTCAATCACAATTGGGAAATTCTCATGTTCTAGCCTTTGCACTTTCTGAGCTATATCGGCTGGCAAATCGGTAGTAAGTACTGGGCAAGTAGCTTGAAATACAATTCGGCCTTCATCATACTGCTCGTTTACTTCGTGAATCGTAATGCCTGTTTCCGTTTCACCTGCTTGTCTTACAGCCTCATGAACTTTTAGTCCGTACATTCCTTTGCCGCCAAACTTAGGCAACAATGAAGGGTGTATATTTAAAATTGCAGAGGGAAATACTTTAATCAGTTGAGCGGGTATTTGTAGCAGAAAACCTGCCAATACAATATGTGTAATTTTACGTTGGTGCAGCGTAGCAATAATATTTTCAGGCTCTCGAAATTCATCCTTAGAGAAACATTTTGCTTCAATACCTAGTCTACTTGCTTTTTCGAGTGCCAATGCCTGTGGGTTATTACTAAGCAACAACACTACTTTTAATGAGTCTCTATTTTTAAAATAATTTATAACCACTTCAGCGTTTGATCCGTTACCAGAAGCGAATAAGGCAATGCGCGCAGGCGTTTTCATTTCAATGACACGTTAAATAAAAATCATACTTGCAATACCTAGCAGCATAATTACTTTGCAGACTTGACTCAATTGGCTATATTCTTTAACCGTATCTGCTTTAAAAAGGCGCACAGATAAAATGGCTAATGGTAGTAGCAAGTAAAGAGCAATGTAGATGGGTGGTGCTAATGCGTAATTGAAATTAAACCAAGCAACACCAAGTATAAAGAATAACAATAGTAAGTAAAGAAGCCATTTTGTCTTTCGTACGCCCCAAACTATGGGCAGTGTTTTGCAGCCAAATGAACTATCGCCCTTCATATCTTCCATGTCTTTTACAATTTCACGTACCAACGTCATAAAAAAAGCAAAGACAGAATAAAAAGCGATGAAATCATTGTGTGTGTTATAAAGTCTGTTTACTAAAAAAACAGCAAGCCCCGTTAGCAACGCGACCGTTATGTTGCCCACCAAAGGTTCACGCTTAAGCTGATTTGAATAAAGCCAAAGAAAAAATACACAAGCCGTATTGATCGCGCCTATTTGCCAACTCAGTATAAAACCTAAAAAAATTCCAGCTACCGACAAGCCAGTATGAATTAAAATGGCATATCGTCTGGCGAGTGATTTTCCAATCACCACGCGATCGGGTTTATTGATTAAATCAATTTTGATATCATAGTAATCATTGATGACATACCCAGCTGCTGCAATTAATACAGTAGAAAGCGTGAGAATAAAGAGCCTCACATCGGTAATTACCGCAGTGTGGAAATCGAGCAGAAAAGCGGCTGCCAAATATTGCGCAATCGCAATGATGATAAGGTTCCAAAAGCGAGTAAGTTTAAAAAGATCGGCTAAGGAGACTAAATGCATAGCGTAAAAGTACTACTAAATCACTTTCGTAACATGGTTTTAATGGATGCCCTATTTAAAATCTCATCGCCAGCATTACCAAATAATTTCTACCAGCCTGTGGATAGTAGTAGGCAACTCCATCGCCATACGTTGCTCCGTTAGACGAGTATTTCACATCAAATAAATTGTTTATTAAAACACTGAAATCTATGCCTTTCATTCCTTTTGGAGCAACCGAATAATTTAATCGAAAATCAGTAATGAAATAATCATCCAATGTTAGTGATTCGGTTTGTGTATTGTCGAGGTATTGTTGGCTTACATACTTATTTAGCAAAGTGATTTGAAAGTTTCTAAATGCGCTGTAACTCAATTGACTTCCGGTAATCCACTCAGGCGACAAAGTAATGGCGGTATTTTTTGTTTCACTTAGGTTAGCTTTGTTTACTACAAAATCTTTGTTCTTATTTATACTACGGGTCACATTCACATTCCACACCAACCGATCCGTAAAGCGTATTGCACCGGAGAGCTCAACGCCCGTGCGATAGCTCTTACCTACATTGGCACGGATAGGATTACCAACGTTATCCAACTTACCTGTTAATACTAATTGATCCGTATAATTCATCAGGTAGTAATTCACCTCGAAACTATAGCGCTCCGAGTTCCGTCTCCAGCCTGCTTCAAGGTTACCTAAGTTTTCGGGTTTCGGTTTTACTGCTCCGTTGGTATAATCAGTACGATTAGGTTCACGATTGGCCACCGCGTATGAACTATACAAAACATCTTTTGATGAAAATGTATAACTTAATCCTGCTTTCGGATTGAAGAAGTTAAACTGGTCTTTGAAATCGTACGGAGTCAGATCATCATCTGTACCTGCAGTTTTATAATCTACGTTGCGGTATTGAAAATCAACAAATGCATTCAATGCGGTAGTGATTTCATAATTCCACTTGGCATAGATATTAAAATCATTCTTTTGCGATTCGCCATCGTAGTAATGCTGACGAATCTTTGAATTAGCTGCATACTGCGCCCAGATAATTTCACCATAGTGCTTTGCTCTCGCATATTGATTATATGCACCACCGATCGAAAGATTGGTTTTATTCTTTTCATAGTTGAACGAAAACGTGCCTCCATAAAACTGATTATCGAGCCACTTACGCACAATAAAATCTCCAGAAGTAAGCGTAGTATCTTTCAATACAATATCACTCAATCCCAGATCAGCGAAAGCTTTGCTTTGTTTATACTGTTCGTAATAGCCACGGCCATACGTATAATGCAATGACACATTCGCATTCCAATACTCATTCAGTTTTTGCGTAACGTGTAATTGGTAATGATCTTGACGATAATGATCAATTTCATTATCATAATAACCCGTTACATTCCAGTTCTGATCATACAATGCTCCTGCCGAATTGAATGTTCTGTTCGTCTTCATTGTAGCGGCATCATTTCCATTCCACGATTGATACGTTTCTTCCTGACCTCCAAACATAATGGCTTTCACAATGGTCTTCTTTCCATAATAACCACCACTGAGGTAATACGAATGAAGATCAGACGAAGCACGATCAATGTATCCATCGGAAGTAATCTTTGATACACGTCCGTCAAACGACCACTGACCATTGATCAATCCTGTTCCTGCTTTCAGTGTATAGCGTTGTGTATTGAACGACCCTCCACCCACCATGATATCCGCATACGGATCGGCTTGCTGCGATATGGTCTGCACATTCACACTTCCACCAAATGCGCCCGCACCGTTGGTGGATGTACCCACACCTCGTTGTATCTGCACGCTTTGTGTCGATGAACTGATATCAGGAATGTTCACCCAGAATGTTCCCTGCGATTCACTATCGTTATACGAAATACCGTTGATGGTTACGTTGATCCGCGTAGCATCGCTTCCGCGAATACGCAAGCCGGTATAACCAATACCAGCACCAGCGTCAGATGTTGTAACTAATGATGGAGTCCAGTTCAACAAGTAAGGCATATCTTGCCCGAAGCCTTGCTTGCTCAGCGCCTGTCCGCTCACATTGGTAAACGTAGTGGGGGTTTTGTCATTCGCTCGTGTGGCATACACCACTACTTCGTCCGTCAACTGGGTAGACTCACTCATTGCAATAGCAATACTTACATTCTGCGAAAGCGAAAGTTTCTCCACTTTCTCTTCAAAACCTACAAACCGAATCAGCAGCGAATACTCACCCGCAGGAAGTTTCTCTAAACGGAATCTTCCGTACTCATCCGTTACTGCAAAACGATTTCGATTTTCTAACTGTACCGATGCACCGGCCAGTACCTGGTTGCTTTTTCCATTCTTCACCGTGCCGGCAATGGAAAAAAGTTGTGCAATAGCTTGCGTTGATATCAGCACTACCACTGCAACGATCATTGATTTGAACATGTTGTTAAAAAATTTAAACCCGCAGACCCATCGGGGAATGGATCTTACTTACGTGTTTAATTGCCTCCCTTCGTCCGCATTACCGGCATCAGGTTCTATGGGTATAATCTCAGCCCTTGTTTTTGGCACCCCTTTGTCTTTCGACAGTACAAATGTAAAGTAAATTATGTCTCTTTTTTTACAGAAAGAAATTATTTATAAAAAGAATACTTAGGCAGCATCAATAAAATCCAACGTGTAGTATCTAAAATGCACCAACATAGTACATAACTGTGTTAGGTAATTCCAAACTACACCACACGTTTCCTAATTTGTTTTGCGTACGTTCGGCTTACCGGAAAGCTCTTTCCGCTTTGCATCTTTACTACCATGCCTCCGTTAAAGTGACGCTCTATTTCTTTCATGTAGTTAACATTTACTATGGTAGAGCGATGCACACGAATAAAAATATCGGGGTTCATCAATTCTTCCAATCGGCCTATGCCGGATGAACTTACAAACTGATCATTCTTAGTAGAAATAATTGTATAGTCGCCCGAAGCTTCTAAATGGATAATCTCTTCTACTGGTAGGTTAAAAAGTTTTTCAGACTTCTGCACAAAAATATGAGAGTCGTAGCTGCCTTTATGATTTACCTGGCGCATGCTTCCCAGTAGATTTTCTAAATCGCCATCTTCCATTTTTTTGCGCTTCAGCGCTCTCGCCACAGCGTTTTTAAAACGCTCTTCATCCAATGGTTTTAACAGATAGTCTACTGCATTTTTCTCGAAAGCTTTGATGGCATATTGATCATAAGCGGTAATAAAAATAACATACGGCTCGTGGTCAATCTCGTCAAGCACATCAAACCCCGTCATCCCTGGCATTTGCACATCTAAAAAAATGAGATCAGGTTTGAGCTTATTGATTTTTTCTACTGCCTCAGATCCTTTTGCGCATTCATCGAGTAGGTCAATTCCATCCATCGACTCTAAATACTCGCGCAATAAATCGCGAGCCAATTTTTCATCGTCAATAATCAAGCAAGTTGCATTCGTCATAGTAGTTGTGATTCTAGTTTTTCTTCCTTTTCTTTTGTAGAGTCTACCCGATGTTCATCAACAAAAAAACGAACACTGTAGCCCTTTTCGCTGGCGTTTACACGCAAGCCAGACTGCGCCCCGAAATAGCTTTTCAACCGCAAATCGGTATTGGCCATGCCGATGCCGCTGCTGCTTCCATCCATCACTTTTTTTGCTTTCGAGCCGAGGCCATCGTCTCGTACTTCAAACAAAATTACCTTACCCGATCTTCTGACCAATAGCGAGATGGTGCCTCCCTCTTCTTTCGGGCCTATTCCATATTTTACCGAATTCTCGACCAACGGTTGTAAAATCATGGGTGGAATTTCAATATTCAAACAAGTTAAGTCAATGTCTTTTTCAAATCGTAACCGCTCACCAAATCGTACTTGTTGTATTTTTAGGTAATTTTCAATAAACTCAATTTCATCGCTTAATTTCACCAACTCCTCTCCGTGCGAATCAAGTGCATAGCGAAAAATATCAGATAGGTTGGTAATTA
>JAAFHY010000039.1 GCA_013298505.1 Cytophagales bacterium | reverse complement strand
AATGCGGTATTGATCGACAAAAAAAAACAGATACGCGGTTATTATACACTTAATAATAGAGAAGAAATGGATCGGTTGCAGGTTGAATTAAAAATCCTATTCAATGAGTACTAATACGCTTAAGAAGAATAAAGACCCTTTCCAGAATTTGATTATTGGATTATCGGTGGTAATACCATTGGTGGTGGCTGCACTTTTTAGAATAAAAATTGAGGGGTATGATTTTTCTTTTCTACCACCTACCTATGCAACCATAAATGCAGTTACTGCCATTCTGCTAGTTTTTGCAGTGGTAGCAATCAAAAAAGGCGATAAACAATTGCATCAAGTGCTAATGAAAACGTGTATTGCCCTTTCGGCTGCCTTTCTGGTGTTATATGTAATCTACCACATGTTCAGCGACTCTACAGTATATGGCGGGCAAGGAGTTTTGCGATACGTTTATTACTCCATATTAGTCTCGCACATCTTGCTTTCTGTAAGCGTCATTCCGTTTGTATTGTTTACTTTTTCTAGGGCGCTGTCAGGCAACTTTGAAAGGCACAAAGCTCTGGCCAAGTTTACATTTCCAATATGGTTATATGTTGCTGTTAGCGGTGTAATCGTTTACTTGATGATTAGTCCTTATTACCCCAATTAATTGAAATGAAAAAAGTAGTTGCATTAATGATCGTTTTATTGATTAGCGTTGGATCCTTTGCGCAATGCGCGATGTGCAAAGCCACCTTAGAAAACAATATCAGCAATGGAAATATTGGTATTGCCGCTGGCATTAACTTTGGTATTCTCTATCTATTTGTAGCACCGTACCTAGCAATTTCCGCTCTCGCAATCTTCTGGTACCGCACCAGCAAAAAAAATGAAGCCAAGCCCAGCGAAATCAATTTGGCAAGGTAAATGCCCACGGTGCCGAGAGGGCAACATCTTTCAGCACCCTTTTTATACCATTTCAAAATTCAGCATAATGAACCCATCATGTAAAAAGTGTGGGGTTTCTTTTATGCCCGAGCCTGGATTTTATTTTGGCGCGCTTTACGTAAGCTATGCTTTTACTATTTTGTTTTTTGTGATTATCAGTCTTGCTCTTTATTGGCTATTCCGCCCTGCCGAGTGGGTGTATGGAGTTGCCATTGTAGGAACAAGTATTTTATTCGTTCCGCTAAGCTTTCGATACTCACGGATTTTGTTTTTGTATTGGTTTGGTGGAATCCGCTACAAAGAATCTCCTTAATTTTCTTTATTTAAGGTGTTGATAATAGTATCTTTCTGAAAGCTACTATGCCGTCTAACATTAGATTATTTTTACTTGCGACCTCCATTGCACTTATCTCCATAGGCGTTTTCGTACACTGTTCATTCGTCAATCAATTTAGCCCAACAGAAATCGGGAAGCTTGTATCTAGAAACATACAAAAGGAGCTTGCTAATGTAAAGTCTGAAGCGGCTTTGTTGGCAAGTACTGAAAAGAAGCCAAACGCATGGTTTGAGGTATCTCATTCCTTCTTACTGGTTAATCGCTCAAAAGTGGTACGATGGTCTAAGAACGATTTTATTCCTGATCGTACTTATCTAAATGAAAATTTTTCAGTCAAGTTACTGCAAGTGCCAAGAGGAAGTTACTTGCTTTGGAAGCAACAAATTTCTGAGCAGCAATGGCTAGTGGCTATTATTCCGTTAAAGGAACAATGGAAAGTTACCAATAGGTATTTAAACGATCGCTACAACACTAAGATCATTCCAGTTACAGATATTGATATTTTGCCGATTGAATCACCAAACGAAATAGGTGTATCGGATGAACTCGGAAACAGACTATTTGGTATAGCTTTAAAAAATACAAGCTCGGTTGCATCTACTGATTTTTTTGGGCTCTTACTTCAAACAGTCGGTTTAATGCTGTTTTTCGGTTGGATATTCTCACAATTAAAAAGATTCCATGAAAGAGGCAAGCATGAGATTGTTTTTGTATTAGCGTTATTACTTCTTTTCGGAATTAGAATGGCGATGATTCATTTTAAATTTCCAGATGGATTGGGTTCGTTTTTGCTGTTTTCTCCACAGTTTTTTGCTTCTTCATTTATAAACTCATCGCTGGGCGATTTTTTTATTAATTCTATTGCCGTTTGTATACTGTGCCTTTATGTGTTTAGTTTCTATCGTAGATTTAATGCGACTAAATGGGTATTAAAGTTATCGCCTAGTTATAAATTCTTAGCAGGATCGGTATCCCTTACAATAGCCTTATTTTCTTTTTTGTTTCCGTTTCTATTTTACGAAATCGTTTTTCATAATTCATCTATTATTTTAGATATTACGAAAAGGATTTCGTTCAATTCGGTGCGGATTGTGGCCTTCGCAACTATTTTGTTAGGCACTGCTGGCAGTTTCCTTTTTTGCATTGTATTTTTCAAAATTGCCTATCACTTAGCGAGTCATCGCAGGTATTTCTTTTTTTTGATGCAAGGAACTGCCACCGTTATTTTTTTAGTCTATTGCCTAATCGAGAAGCACAACTATTCCATTAGCCTAGTATTTGCCAGTACCTATTTTGTGATCCTTTATTTTTCTAATTGGCATAAAAAATTAGTTCCGGTCAACTTTGTAACCTTTGCGTTTTTGTTGGTAACTATTTTAGTATACGGTTTGCAAGGCGCACTAAGTATTCAAAAATTTTCGACCGAAGAATCGATTAATGCAATGAAGCGATTTGGTGCTACCAATTTGATTAATCAAGATGTGCTAGGCGAATACTTGCTGGCAGAGAGCAGAAACTTAATTGCCAAGGATCCATTTATAGTAGTACGCTTTGCCAATCCATTGCTCCCCAAAGGTTCGTTGCGACATCGAATCGAAAAGATTTATTTAAGTTCTTATTTCGATCGTTACGTAAGTAGCGTTCATTTATACAACTCATCGGGCGAGTCGATTGACGATGACCAAACCTTGGGTTTAGCGACTTCAATCAATGAGTTTAAAGAAAGTACGGTTACCACGGAATATGATGGAGTGTTTAGGGTTAAAGAGACGCACGCCACAGGAGCAAAAAAATATGTATCGATAACCCCGGTAGTTAAAGCAACAACTATTGTGGGCTATGTAGTGGTAGAATTATCGTTGAAATTTTTAATTCCACAAAATGTGTATCCTGAGCTCTTAGTCGATAATCGCTTTTCTACTTTTATCACGGACCGTGACTATAGCTATATGCTTTTCTCTGAAGGGCGGAAAAAGAATAGTTTTGGAGAGTTCAACTACGATAGAGATTTTAACCTCAATCTACTCAAAGAGAAAATTATCTTTGAAAAGGGAATTGTAGTAAATGATTTTCGTCACTTGGCAATTGCTACTGAATCAGGAACGATAGCCGTTATATCTACTCGCGAGTATTCATTGTTTTATATCTTGGTTAACTTTTCATTTCTTTTTGTTTTAAGCTTGGTAGTAGTTTTTGGGTGGATGATCATTTACTCAGCAGTAAATTTATGGAAGGGCAGAAGGATTAATTATTCTACCCGAATTCAAATCTATACTTACCTGGCGTTTATTATTCCATTAATTGTGGTGGCTTCAGCCATTCTCAGCCTCATTGCTACCTCACGTGAAGCGCAGTTTGAGAATGAATTCAAGCACCGCTCTGAGCAGATTGGGGCGAGTTTACAACTTCCGTTTATAGCGGTAGATTCCATGTTTTCTAATCGCGAGGTGGAAGATCAATTAGCTAATTTAGCAAAGTCATTTGAAATCGATATCAACTTATACAATGAGCATGGTACTTTAGTAGCAACTAGCCAACCCGCTATTTTCGATAATCAACTAGTTTCAAATTACATAAATCCTTTAGCCAGTCATTTGTTATTGCAACAGAAGGAAGCCTACGTAGTAGCCAAAGAAAAAATCGGTTTGCTCTCATATAATAGCTCCTACTTAGCATTGCGCGATCCTAATACGGGAAAAATTAGGGGCATTCTAAACATGCCTTTTTTTAGTTCAGCAACAGAAGTAGAAAAGAGTCAGGCTATAATCCTTTCTACTATTCTTGTCATTTTTGTTGCTGTACTCTTGTTGTTTTCGGTGGCTTCATTTTATGCAGTTAGACTACTCGTATTCCCTCTCAAGTTAATTACCCAAACGCTTAGTAAAACAACATTTACAACTAACGAACCTTTAAACTGGAATTCAAGTGACGAAATTGGGTTGATGGTAAGTGAGTATAATAAAATGCTTAACAACTTAGAGCAAAGCAAAAGCCAATTAGCGCGAACACAAAAAGAAAGCGCTTGGCGCGAGATGGCGCAACAAGTGGCCCACGAGATCAAAAATCCACTTACGCCCATGAAGCTTACATTGCAGAGAATGGAAAATACACTTAGTGAAGATATGGAGAAACAAAAGGCTGTACGCTTGCTGCTAAGTCAAGTTGAAATATTAAACGATATAGCCACATCATTTAGCACTTTTGCAAAAATGCCTACTCCAGAGCTTCTTCAAATTAATTTAATTCAAAATATTCAGTCAGTAGTTCGGTTATATGCAACCTCAGCCCACGGAACGATTACGTTTACAAGCGATCAAGAAACGGTAAATATTTTAGGTGATGAGCAACTATTTAATCGTATTTTTTCAAACTTAATATTGAACGCCTTGCAATCTGGGGATGATCGCAAAGTGGATGTGCACGTATCAGTAATGATAGATAAAGGATTGGCGGTTGTAATGATTAAGGACAATGGCTCTGGCATTGCTGATGATATAAAGGAAAAGATATTTACTCCTTACTTTAGTTCTAAGAAATCCGGTTCGGGCTTAGGGTTAGCAATTGTTAAACAAGGAGTAGAGCAGTGCGGAGGTACGATTGCATTTAAAACGAGCGCAACTGGAACCGAATTCAGAGTTTCGTTTCCGCTCTATGAGTAATTAAACAAATAAAATACAGTTGAGAAAAATGCAACTTCACTTTATCTTGTAAGTCTATTAACTAAATGGAATGAACTATGCTAAAAAACTACTTGATCGTTTCGTTTCGGAATCTTTTTAGAAACAAAGCATTTTCGGTTATTAACATTGTGGGGCTTGCCTTTGGGATTTCATGTAGCCTACTTACCTTATTATGGGTGATTGACGAATGGACAATGGATGCTTTTCATGCAAATGCAGATCGGCTTTTTAAGGTGATGGAAAATCAGCAGTATACGGATGGTAAAGTCCTTACTACCAACTCCACACCGGGCCCCATGGCACCAGTGATAAAAGATAAATTCCCAGAAATTGAAATGGCGAGTAGAATGACTTGGATGGAGCGAAGACTTTTTCAAAGCGAGAAGGAGAGATTTTTTCAAGAGGGTAGATTCGTGGATGAGGATTTTCTCAGCATGTTTTCATTTACGCTTACCAAGGGAAATCCAGCTTTGGCATTAAGGAATATTCACTCCATTGTCATTAGTAAGCAAATGGCTGCACGGTTTTTTGGTACTACCGACCCAATTGGCAAGGCATTGGTGCTAGATGCTGGCGAGAGTTTTACAGTAACAGGAGTATTAGATGATTTTCCGCACAACTCTTCACTTACTTTTGATTACTTGCTTCCCTTTGCTTGGTATTTTGAAAAAAATAAATCCTGGCTCGAAGCATGGGATAATAATAACATACGCACATTCATCTTATTAAAGAAGAATACAGATGCGGCTGCGTTTGCTTCTAAACTAGAGCGTGAATTAGATCAGCACGTGGAGGGTAGCAGTAATATATCGCTCATTATACAACTCTGTAAAGATGCGTATCTCTATAACAAATTTGAGAATGGCAAATTAATAGGAGGCCGTATTGAATCTGTTCGGATATTCTTGCTAGTAGCCGTACTAGTACTGATCATTGCCAGCATTAATTTTATGAATTTAACTACCGCCCAATCTTCAAAACGTGCCAAAGAGGTTGGGCTGCGCAAAACAATAGGAGCGGTAAAGTCACAATTGGCATTTCAGTTTTTGGGTGAGTCAATGATTATGGTTCTTTTCTCATCGGTGGTAGCGGGTCTTATGGCTTTCTTGCTTTTGCCAATTTTTAATGAAGTGGCAGGTAAGCATCTTTCGTTTACGATTTTAACCGGGCGGTCGGTGTTGCTGTTGGTTGCTGTAGTCGTGTTTACCGGCTTAGTTTCGGGCAGTTATCCGGCACTTTACCTGGCAGGCTTTCAGCCGGCTCGGGTTTTAAAAGGTCAATTTAAAAGTGGTAGTGGCGCATCGCGATTCAGAAAAGTATTGGTGGTAGTTCAATTCACTCTATCGATCGTATTAATTATCTGTACACTGGTCGTATTTAAGCAAATGAATTTTATCCAGAACAAAGACATTGGTCTTAATAGAAGCAATATTACTTACCTATGGATGAAAGGCGATATGGGTATCCACGCCACAACCATTCGCGAAGAGTTGATGAAGGATCCTGCGATTGAATTGGTTTCGTTATCAAGTGCCAACCCGATAGATTTCGGAAATTCTACCTCTAATCTGGATTGGGTAGGAAAAGACCCCAACGATAAAATTTTGTTTTCTAATTTTTCAATCGACTATAACTTTATTGAGAGCATGGGAATGAAAATGGCGAATGGCAGGAGCTTTAAACAAGAATTTGTAACCGACACCTTAAACTTTATAATTAACGAAACGGCACAAGAGGCAATGGGCTTTGATGATGCGGTAGACCAACCGCTTACACTTTGGAACGAGCGAAAAGGAAAAGTAGTGGGCGTGGTAAAAGATTTCAATTTCCAATCGGTTCATGCTAAAGTAGAGCCTCTTTTTATGCTCTACGAACCCAAATGGTTTAACATCATTTTTGTCAAATACAAAGAAGGCCAGCGAGCAAATGCATTAACAGCTTTAGAAAAAGTGAATAAGCAATATGCAGCAGCTTATCCTTTTGAATATCGCCACTTAAGCGATGACTGGGATAATCTGTACCAGTCTGAAGACCGGTTTGGAAAGTTGTTTAATTACTTTGCCGTTTTATCGATTCTAATTTCTTGCCTAGGGCTATTCGGTTTGTCAGCATTTTCTGCAGAACAAAGAACGAAAGAATTGGGCGTGCGCAAGGTGATGGGCGCCAGTGTGGTTGGGTTAATTCGATTGATGGCAAAAGAATTCGCAATATTGGTTGCCATTGCCATCGTGCTTGGCTGTTTGGTGGGCTGGTATGCCATGAATTGGTGGCTGGGTACCTATGCTTATCATGTTGAAGTAGGCCCATTAACTATTGGGCTGGCGGCCGCCATCTGTTTTTGTGTATCGATGGCCACAGTAAGTTACCATGCCGCTAAGGCTGCTAGGGTAGACCCTGTGCGCAGTTTACGATACGAGTAAATTCCTGCCAAAAGTCATAAAAAACACCTTTCAAACGATTGAAATATATCGTTTATGATCACTAATTTGCACTCATAAATTTTAAAATTTAGTCTATGGAAGTCGCAAAAACATACGAAGTAAAGCATTCAGAGTTAATGAAATGGGTGCAAGAGGTGGTAGCTCATTGTACGCCTAATGACGTGAGATGGTGCGATGGATCGCAGAAAGAATACGATGAGCTTTGCACAGCATTAGTTGCTAGGGGCACTTTCATAAAATTAAATTCACAAAAAAGGCCGAATAGTTTTGCTTGTTTTTCTGATCCCAGCGATGTGGCGAGGGTAGAAGATAGAACCTATATCTGCAGCCGCAGAAGAGAAGATGCGGGGCCGACAAACAACTGGGTAGAACCTAAAGAGATGAAGCAAACATTGAACGGGTTGCTGGCGGGTTGTATGAAAGGGCGCACCATGTATATAATCCCTTTTAGCATGGGACCATTAGGTTCGCCCATTTCGCAAATAGGAATCGAGATCACCGATTCAGAATATGTGGTGGTAAACATGCATATTATGACTCGGGTTGGGAAAAAGGTTATTGAATTGCTTGGCGCTGATGGAGAGTACGTAAAATGCTTACATACCGTTGGTGCGCCTCTTAAAGATGGACAGGCAGATGCAAAATGGCCAACCAACGCGACCACCAAGTACATTGTACACTATCCTGAAGAGCGATCAATCGTTTCGTACGGATCAGGTTATGGAGGTAACGCACTGTTAGGCAAAAAATGTTTTGCGTTGCGCATTGCAAGCGCCATGGCTAAAGAAGAAGGATGGCTGGCAGAGCACATGTTGATTTTGGGAGTGGAAGGACCCGATAAAGAAAAAAGTTACGTGGCGGCTGCGTTTCCAAGCGCCTGTGGCAAAACAAATTTCGCCATGCTCATTCCACCTAAAGAACTTGACGGCTGGAAGGTGACTACCGTGGGCGATGACATTGCTTGGATTAAACCTGGTAAAGACGGAAAACTTCACGCCATCAATCCAGAGGCTGGTTATTTTGGTGTAGCACCTGGAACGAATTATAAAACAAATCCAAACGCCATGGTAACGATGGAGAAGAATTCCATCTTTACAAATGTGGGTGTAACACCCGATGGCGATGTGTGGTGGGAGGGAATGACCAAAGAGGTTCCTAAAGATATTATAGATTGGAGAGGGCAAAAGTGGGATCCTGCATCGGGCAAACCTGTGGCCCATCCCAATGCTCGCTTTACGGCACCTGCATCACAATGCCCTAGTATTGATTCGGATTGGGAAAATCCAAACGGAGTGCCAATTGGAGCGTTCATATTTGGAGGAAGAAGGAGCACAACAATCCCTTTAATTTATCAAGCACACAATTGGAACTCAGGTGTTTATTTGGCGGCTACTATGGGTTCGGAAATGACAGCGGCTGCCTTTGGTGAAGTGGGCAAAGTAAGACGAGATCCATTCGCTATGCTGCCTTTCTGCGGTTATCACATGGGCGATTACTTCAATCACTGGCTGCAATTTGGAAGAGATATTCCAAATCCTCCTCGCATTTTTGGCGTGAATTGGTTTCGGAAAGATGAAAAAGGAAATTTTATCTGGCCTGGCTTTAGCGATAACATGCGTATTCTAAAATGGGTAGTCGAAAAAATTCGGGGAAAATCAAATGCGGTAGAAAGTCCGATCGGATGGATGCCACATTATGAAGACATTGATTGGACTGGATCAGATTTTACTAAGCAGCAGTTTGAAAGCATTATGATGGTAGATAGGGAAGGGTGGAAGCAAGAACTCCTTTCACATGCCGAACTATTTGAACGTATGTATGATAAGCTACCGAAAGAGTTTATTTTCATGCGCGAGCTGTTGCTGTCTAGCTTGTGGCGATCGCCCGAAAAGTGGAGTATGGATGCAGAGGAGATTTAAGAAATACAACCAATTTGATAATTTAAGTTACCTGAATTGGAAGTCAGACTGCATGCTGTAATATATCCACCTAAAAGAGCATTCAGCTAAATTAACAAATGAGGAAAGGGTGAGTAATTTGTAGACATAAAAAAAGGGAAGAGCTTTTGGTTCTTCCCTTTTTTGTAAACGAAATATCTTAAGGTTGAAATACAAATTTCCAGTTTCCTTCTACTTGATCAATCCTTGAATAGCCAACTTTTCCAGCAGGAAATGCAAAATTTAATTCTAGTGAAGTATCGCTCACAACGTAATTCATATCTTGTTTATCCGCAACATTATCCGGGTCTCTTGTCAACTGAGTAGAAACATTTGTTCCAAATATCCATGATCCGCTCGACTTCCAAACGCTTAAAGGAGGCCTATTGGTTGTTGAGTAACTGAATGAAGCTGCTCCTTTGGTTCCTGAAATGGTCAAGGTAAATCCAGTAAAAGTTGACGTAACATCGGCATTAGACGGATTTGTAACAGTCTTGATTTTCCAAGTCTTTGAAAGCTTTGCCAATTGAACATCCTTTGGATCGGCTTCAGGGGTTCCACCGCCACCACAATTAGTCAATGTAAAAAGAGATCCAACAACAGCGATAAGAAGCAAAAGCCTTAAGTATTTCATCTGTATAATAATTTAAAAGATAAACTTACTAAAATGTGTTAATAAAAAAAAGCCTCATTCGATGGCTAGTTTTTGGTTAATGGGCAGGGAAGCTTTTTTGTAACCTTAATTGATTAAATATCAATAAAAGTCATTCATACTTCCTACCAATCGGCTCGAAAGCTAGCTACTTATCCCTTCGTTAGTAAGTTACTTTCTTGCCAACAGATTTAAGCAACTTGCGCTTCTAGCTTACCGGCAAGAACTGATTTTGGTACTGCGCCTACTTGCTTATCTACAATTTGACCATTTTTAAAGACCAATAAAGTAGGAATCGAACGAACCCCAAAGCGTGCTGTTATCTGAGGGTTTTCGTCAACATTTAATTTTGCAATAACTGCTTTGCCTTGATAGTCGCCAGCCAATTCTTCAACAAGTGGCCCAATCATTTTGCAAGGCCCACACCACTCAGCCCAAAAGTCTACCAAAACGGGTTTATCGGTTTTTAGTGTTTCATCAAAAGTAGCATCGGTTAGTTCCAGTGTTTTTCCCATAATGAGTCGTTAAGATTTATGATTTTAGAATTTTAATTTTTTTAATTGTCGATTGATTCTAGCGCTTCCAACACAAAGGTAGAAGAAATTGTTCCAACCTCTGTTTTTTGTGTCACTTTTGATGCCTGTTCTGTTAGCCAGCGAACTTCTTGTCTATCTGTGATAATCCCCACCTCGGCCAACTTCTTCAACTCGTTTATAAACTGGTTGGTTGGTTTTATGCGGCTATTCCGCGAAAGCGATTCGGCCTGTACGGGTTCAATTTTATCTGTCAGGTACATCTTCAATGACGAGTTGCCCTGGTTCTTTTTGCAAATTTTGTCTACCGAATCGATAAACTGAGAGGTGACATCTTGAATGGTAATCCTAAGTGCGAGGCCAGCTACTTTCTTAGCGGCTACTTCGTTTAATAGGTCAATGGATCTTATTTTAAATTCTAAATTTTGCTCTCCCCACGATTTGCGAACGATATTACCTTCAATAAACAAAAAAAGCCCGGGCATCAGAAACGATTTAAACTTGAGGTAGTCATCGCTCCACAAAACAATTTCACTTTTTCCACTATAGTCTTCCAAAAATAATTTACCAAATGGCCTCCCAGTTTTCGTCATTCGATGCTCTACCGATGCTACAATGCCTCCCACTTTGCATTCTTTGCCTTCGTTGCCATCTAACTCGGGTAGTGAGGCAACAGGAGTATTGCAAAATGTTTCCATCTCAAATTTAAAATTATCGAGTGGGTGGCCAGAGATATAAACACCCACTACTTCTTTTTCAAAGTGAAGTTTTTCAATTTCGCTAAACGGCTCAATCGCATCTACTTTTGGTAATGGCATTTGAGTTCCGCTAGAGCTACCAAATAAACTCGCTTGTGCGCTTTGCTGCTCTTGCTGCATTTTGGCCGAGTACTTGATTACTTTTTCAGTAAGCGAAATATCTCCCTCTTTGGCGGCTATGTATTGTCTTCGATGGTATTCGGTAAAACAATCAAATGCTCCTGAAAGCGCAAGGCACTCAAATGTTTTTTTATTTACTGAACGCTGATTTAGCCTTTTGGCAAAATCGAATAGATCTTTAAAGTTGCCTTTTGCTTCTCGCTCTATAATGATGGATTCTACTGCGGCATCTCCAGCACCTTTAATGGCACCGAGGCCAAACCGAATTTTGCCTTCGTTGTTTACTTCGAAATAAACTCCAGATTCGTTTACGTGCGGACCAAGCACTTCAATGTTTTGCTTCCGGCACTCTTCGATAAAATAGGTAACGGAGTCTAAATTATTTTGAGAGTGAGTGAGTACCGCAGCCATGTACTCTGCCGGATAATTGGCTTTGAGGTAAGCGGTGTGGTAGGCAACTAATGAATAACAAGTAGAGTGCGACTTATTAAAGGCATACTGCGCGAACGCTTCCCAGTCTTTCCAAACTTTCTCGGCTATGCGTTCGTCATGGTTATTTTTTTTACAGCCTTCAATAAACTTGCTCTTCATTTTGTCGAGCACGTCTTTCTGTTTTTTGCCCATAGCCTTACGTAGCACATCGGCATCGCCTTTCGAGAAGTTGGCAAGTTTTTGTGAAAGCAACATCACCTGTTCTTGATATACGGTAATGCCATAGGTGTCTTTCAAATATTCTTCCATCTCGGGCAAATCGTACTTGATGGCTTCGCGCCCATTTTTGCGGGCGATGAAATTTGGAATGTATTCCATTGGCCCGGGCCGATAGAGTGCGTTCATCGCAATCAGGTCTTCAAACTTGTCGGGCTTTAATCCTTTCAAATAGGCTTGCATGCCATCCGATTCGAATTGGAATGTGCCGGTAGTTTCACCTCGTTGGTAAAGTTGATAGGTCTTGGCATCGGAAAGCGGAATTTTGTCGATGTCAATATCAATGCCGTGGCGTTTTTTTATGTTACGTATGGCAGTAGTGATAATGGTAAGGGTTGTTAACCCCAAAAAATCCATCTTCAGCATGCCGGCACTTTCTACCACGCTATTATCGAATTGGGTAACGAGCATTGACGAGTCTTTGGCTGTAGAGACGGGCACAAATTTGGTCAGATCATCGGGCGTTATTATTACCCCACAAGCGTGGGTTCCTGTATTGCGAAGAGAACCTTCCAAAATAACAGCTTGCTTAAGAACTTGTGCTTTTAAGTCGGTGCCTTTTTTTACATCGCTCAACTCTTTGACTTCTTCAAATGCCTTTGCCAGTGTGGTGCCCGGCCGCTCAGGAACCAACTTTGCTAAATTGTTAGATTCCGTCAACGGCAACTCCATCACGCGAGCACAATCTCTAATAGACGATTTGGCCGCCATAGTGCCGTACGTAATTATTTGTGCTACCTGATTGTGGCCGTATTTTTCGATTACGTATTGAAGCACTTTATCGCGACCTTCATCATCAAAATCAATATCAATATCAGGAAGCGAAACGCGATCGGGATTTAGAAAACGCTCGAAGAGTAAGTCGTAGGCAATCGGATCTACGTTGGTGATGCCAATGCAATATGCTACTGCCGAGCCTGCTGCCGAGCCGCGGCCTGGCCCAACAGATACTCCCATTTCTCTTGCTTTAGACGTAAAATCTTGAACGATCAAAAAATATCCGGGGTAACCAGTCTTCTTAATGGTTTCTAGCTCAAAGTCGATTCGTTCTTTTGTTTCTGTAGTCAGTGTTGGGTATCTTCTTTTAGCTCCTTCGTAAGTTAAGTGCCTCAAGTAATCATCTTCCGTTAAAAATTCCTTGGGGATATTGAACTTGGGAAGTAACACATCACGCTTCAGTTCGAACTTTTCAATCTTGCTTACTAATTCGCTAATGGTTTCGATTGCTTCAGGCAGATCTCGAAACAGAGTTTTCATTTCATCTTGCGATTTGAAATAAAACTGATTGTTGGGCAATCCGTAGCGTGTGCCTCTGCCAGAGCCTATCGGGGTAGATTGAAATTCTCCTTCTTTAATGCACAGCAAAACATCGTGCGCATTCGATTCTTCTTTTTCTAAGTAAAAGCATTCGTTTGCAGCGAAATAGCGCACGCTGTATTTTTTTGCAAACTTCAGGAGTGTTTCGTTCACCCGATCTTCTTCGGGCATTCCATGGCGATTCAACTCTATGTAAAAGTCAGCACCAAACAACTGATGCCACCACTTAAATGCTTCTTCGGCTTGTCGTTCCCCAACATGCAATATCAAGTAGGGTATCTCGCCTGCTAGGCTTCCTGTGGTAGCTATAACGCCTTCTTTATATTGAGTTACAAGCTGCTTATCTATACGTGGGTAGATTCCATAAAGCCCTTCGATAAAACCTATCGAGCTTAGCTTGGCCAGATTTTGATAACCAACTTTGTTTTTTGCCACCAGTACTTGCTGGTACCTTTTATCAGGATTGTCTTTAGTAAACTTTAGAGTCTTACGTTCTTCTGAAATAAAAAATTCACAGCCCACAATGGGCTTGATATTGTTTTTTAATGCTTCGCTTACAAATTTGAAGGCGCCATACATGTTACCAAAGTCGGTAAGGGCGATGGACTCCATATTGGTTGCTTTTGCTTTGGCAATTAGTTCAGCTACATCTGGCACAGCTTGCAATACCGAATATTGCGAATGCACATGAAGGTGAACAAACGGAGCGTCAGTAAGGGTTGACGCGGTTGCGTTGTCATAGTCTATGCCTTTTGCTTTCGCTCGTTTGGTCGAGTTGCCGGCATCGAGCGATGGGGCTTCGTAGGTAATCTCGCTGATGGGCGTAGCATCAATTGGATTGATTACCCTTTTTTCGATCAACCCAAAAAAAGATTTGGCCGTGGCGTCAACATCATAGGCAGCATCGTGGGCATCTATAAACCCAGTGCCAAAAATCTTTTCGTAAAGCTCTGATAGCCTAGGCATTTTTAACTTGCCGCCAATGCCTCCAGCAAGTTGACAGAATTCTATCGAGGCTAGCCCGGTATCTATTTTCTGTAACGATAAAAACAGTTCAGATGGTAAGCTGGCTCGAAGCAACTCTGAACCGATAATCGAAATATCGAATTCTATATTGTGACCTACCAACACTTTGCTTTGCTGGAGGTCTTGAGAGAATAAATCAAGTACCTTTTTTAGTTCATGGCCTTCATCTAAAGCTCGTTGTGTAGAAATACCATGAACTTGCTCCGCTTTAAAAGGTATATCAAATCCATCGGGCTTTATGAGATAGTTCTTCTGCGAAAGCAATTTTCCATTTCTATCGTGCAGTTGCCACGCCAATTGCACCAATCTGGGCCAGTTTTCAAAATCAGTAAGTGGAGCGTTCTTATTGCGTGGAAGCCCGGTGGTTTCAGTATCAAAGATTAAATACATTAGTTAATGCAGTAGTAGTTGCAAGTGTAAAAGTAGAACATAGTGCCTGACTGAAACAAGAAATTCCCGTTTTTGGAAATAATTACCAATTCTGGCTCTTTTCGATCCAATCTGAATACTTAAGTAGTTGATTAACAAGGTATCAAGATTCTGGCTTCTGCTTGGATTATAGCAAAGCATGTTCAACTTAAACCTTATGAAAACCGTGTTCGACAGAGTAGTATCAATTATTAAAAAAGACTGGTTCCTTTTAGTAATGGTGGCCACGATCGCCTTGATCGTCATCCTCTTCGAGCTCCTCTGATAGCGGCATGAGGAGATTAATCAAAAGTCTTCTCGGAAAAGCAAAACCAAATAGGCCGAATGATTTATTGATTTCCATTCCATTGCTCATTGTAAAGTGACGTTAGTTTAGCCAACTAATGTCATCTTTATAAAAGATTATTGTTTCGTAATCCTTTGCGGAGTATTTTTGATTCGTTTCAAAATTATATTCTACAAACAATATGAAATGGCTTATTGATCTTTTCTCCAGTTCCTTGGGTCGTAAAGTGGTAATGGCATTGACCGGCCTCTTTATTATTCTTTTTTTGGCAGTACACTTAATTGGCAACCTTCAACTCTTGAAAGACGATGGAGGTGAAGCCTTTAATGTGTATGCGTATTTTATGACCCACAATCCGCTCATAAAAATCGTATCATATGTTAACTACGCGTTTTTCATTTTTCACATATTATGGGCAATTGCGCTTACGCGGAAAAATCGCGAAGCCCGCGGACCACAGGGCTATGCCATCAAAAATTCTAAGGGTATTTGGTCTTCCAGAAATATGGGGATTTTAGGTACTATAATTTTGGCATTCCTCATTATTCATATGCGCCAGTTTTGGGGCGAAATGCATTTTGGTTCAGTACCTTTAAAAACCTACGGTGATCACGAAGTGAAAGATTTGTATCTGATTGTCGGTGCTGCGTTTAAAGAGTGGTGGTATGTTGCTCTATATTCCTTGGCAATGATTGCTATTGCTTTCCATTTATGGCATGGCTTTGAAAGTGCTTTTCAAACACTTGGCTTAAACCATATGAAGTACAATCCTGTTATTAGTTTTGTTGGAAAAACATTTTCGATTGTGGTACCAGCTTTATTTGCATTAATACCAATTGTGATGTTTTTTGTTTAACGAAGAAGTAAAATCCCATTCTAAAAATTAATCAAGTACCATGAAGCTAGACTCAAAAATTCCAGAAGGACCCTTGGCAGAGAAGTGGAGTAAGCATAAGTTTAATTTAAAGTTGGTTAACCCAGCCAACAAGAGAAAGTACGAAGTAATTGTAGTGGGCACTGGGCTTGCAGGCGCATCTGCGGCTGCTTCGCTTGGCGAGTTGGGATATAACGTAAAAGCATTTTGTTTTCAAGATAGCCCACGTAGAGCACACAGCATTGCCGCACAAGGCGGTATAAACGCAGCTAAAAATTACCAAAACGATGGCGATAGTGTTTACCGTTTGTTTTATGATACCATAAAAGGCGGAGATTACAGAGCTCGTGAAGCAAACGTACATCGACTAGCAGAATCGAGTGTGAGCATCATTGACCAATGCGTGGCTCAAGGCGTGCCTTTTGCGCGCGAGTATGGCGGCTTGTTGGCCAACCGGTCTTTTGGGGGTGCACAAGTTTCCCGAACATTTTATGCTCGCGGTCAAACTGGGCAGCAACTATTGTTAGGTGCTTACAGCGCACTAAACAGGCAGATCGCTAATGGTAAAGTGCAGATGTATAATCGCACTGAGATGCTAGATGTGGTTATAGTAGATGGTAAAGCCAGAGGGATTATTACACGAGATTTATTGACAGGAAAAATAGAATCTCATAGCGCACATGCAGTTTTGCTTTGCACAGGTGGTTATGGTAACGTATTCTATCTATCTACCAATGCCAAGGGCTCAAACGTGACGGCCGCGTGGCGTGCTCACAAAAGAGGAGCATTCTTTGGTAATCCGTGCTTTACTCAAATTCACCCCACCTGTATTCCGGTTTCAGGCGATCATCAATCTAAGCTTACGCTGATGTCTGAGTCATTGCGAAATGATGGAAGGGTGTGGGTTCCCAAAAAAGCAATGCCGGGTTTGAAAGGCATTGATGCTGTGAAGGTTCCTGAGTCAGAAAGAGATTATTTCTTAGAGCGTAAGTATCCATCTTTCGGAAACTTGGTGCCACGCGATGTGGCCTCGCGCAACGCAAAAATTGTATGCGATGAGGGTAGAGGTGTTGGCTCGGGCTTGGCCGTGTTTCTAGATTTTACTGATGCTATCAAACGCGTAGGCGAAGATACCATACGTGCAAAATATGGTAACCTTTTCGATATGTATGCTCAAATCACGGGAGAGAATCCATACAAAGGTCCTATGATGATCTACCCCGCAGTTCATTATACAATGGGCGGGCTTTGGGTAGATTATAATTTGATGACCAATGTACCTGGACTATATGCCCTGGGTGAAGCCAATTTCTCAGATCACGGTGCAAACCGATTAGGCGCTAGCGCATTGATGCAAGGCTTGGCCGATGGCTATTTTGTTATTCCGTATACGGTTGGAGATTATTTAGCAAATATTGGTTGGGCAGATAAGGTGGGCACCGATCATCCTGCCTTCAAAGAAGCCATCCAAAGTTCAGAAGATAGAATGAACAAGTTGGTGAACATCAAGGGCAAAAAGACGGTAGATGAATTCCATCGCCAACTGGGCTTAACTATGTGGGAGTATTGCGGTATGTCGCGCAGTGAGCAAGGCTTGAAAAAAGCAAAGCAAATCATTCAAGATATTAAAAAAGAATTTTGGACAAACGTAAATGTATTAGGAACCACCACCGAGTTGAACCAAGAATTAGAAAAGGCAAACCGCGTAGCAGATTTTATTGAGCTTGGCGAATTGATGGTGGACGATGCATTGGCTAGAGCAGAATCATGTGGAGGGCACTTTCGTGAAGAATCGCAGACTCCAGAGGGAGAGGCGCTTCGGAAAGACGATGAGTTTGCGTTTGTTTCCGCTTGGGAGTTTAAAGGTGAAAATCAGCCCGAAGAGCTACACAAAGAAGAACTTCGATTTGAAAACGTCAAGCTAACTCAGCGTAGCTACAAGTAATATTTGATAATTTGTTGATTTGAAATAAAAAACAAGAATTAACTATGAAGATCACACTCAAAGTTTGGAGACAGAAAAATAAAGATACCAAAGGAGCATTTAAAACATATCAAGTTGACCACGCTTCGCCCGATATGTCTTTTTTAGAAATGATTGATGTGCTAAACACAGATCTTATAAAAAAGGGAGAAGAGTCAATTGCATTTGATCACGATTGCCGCGAGGGAATTTGTGGCATGTGTAGTTTGTATATCAATGGCCACCCACACGGCCCCTTGCAAACCACTACTTGCCAATTGCACATGCGCACTTTTAAAGATGGCGAAACCATAACCGTAGAGCCTTGGAGGGCGAATGCCTTTCCAGTGATTAAAGATTTAGTAGTAGACCGCAGTGCATTTGATCGGATACAGCAGGCAGGAGGATATGTAAATGTAAATACAGGTGGTGTGCCCGATGCCAACATGATTCCCATATCAAAGAAAATCGCAGACGAAGCCTTTGATGCTGCTACGTGTATTGGATGTGGCGCTTGCGTGGCAGCGTGTAAAAATGCATCGGCTATGCTATTTGTGAGCGCGAAAGTTTCGCAGTTTGCCTTGCTACCTCAAGGGCAAGTAGAGCGCAAAGAGCGTGCAGAAAAAATGATAGCGCAAATGGATGCAGAGGGGTTTGGCTCATGTACAAACACCTATGCTTGCGAGGCCGAATGCCCGAAGGGAATTAAAGTTGCCAACATTGCCCGAATGAACAGAGAATATTTTGGTGCGATGTTAAGCTCTTATGAGGTTAGCTCGGGTGGGGGCGGAGAGTAGTAGATATTTTATCGATAAAAAACCTGAGACAAACCTCAGGTTTTTTTATTTATAGCGTGATTAGTTCTAAATCTGCTTAAACAGCTGATTGATTTTTTTTTGTAAATTGAGCGTGGCACTCACCAAGGGTAGCCTTACTTTTGCATTTCCAATACCAATCAGTTTGAGAAGATATTTTAAGCCAACCGGGTTTCCTTCTTCATACATGGGTGCATTTATTTCTATCAATTTATAGGCTTCATTTTGTGCCTTCCTATAATTGCCTCCAATGCAATTTTCTTTGATCTTTTTAAAAACCACAGGGTATGCGTTGGCTAAAACAGAAATGACCCCAACTCCTCCAACGGCATAAATAGGAATGGTAAGCATATCATCTCCTGAAATCAAGAGAAAATTATTTGATTTTCTTTTTGCAATCATCATACACTGTTCTAAGTTACCCGAAGCCTCTTTGATTCCGATAATGTTTTCGTGAGCGGCCAAGCGCAAAGTTGTTTCAGCAGTCATATTTGATGCTGTTCGCCCTGGTACGTTATAAAGTAGTATTGGGATTGGGCTTGCATCTGCAACGCCAACAAAATGTTGATAGATGCCTTCTTGCGATGGCTTATTGTAATAGGGGCTTACGGATAGCAACGCATCAACACTGCTTAAGTCGGTTGAACGTATTTCGTCAATGACACTTTGAGTATTGTTGCCACCAATGCCGTACACAACCGGAATTTTTTTAGTGTTGTTATGAATAACAAATTTTAAAACTGCTTGCTTTTCGTCTTTTGATAAAGTTGCTGATTCGCCTGTGGTACCCATTACCACGTAGTAGTCTACACCCTTTGCTGTGTGATTTAATAACTTCTTTAGAGCCTTATAATCAACACCGCCTTGTTCATTAAAAGGAGTAACTAATGCTACACCTGTGCCTAGTAATTTTTTGGTTTGAATCATTTTACGATTAGCGAAGTTGCGTTGTGTATTTGTGCATAGTTTCTATTAAGCCTTTGGTAGTTCCGTTTTGCTCGATCATCATTTCGTAATACGAACTTTCTGATTCATTGAATCTACCAATCCGACAATGTGCTTTGCTGCTGGCAAGCAAATTTAAGATCAATGGATTAGATTGAGTATCAACATAAAAAAGGAAATCGAATTGAGTTTCGGTGAATCGCTGCGCGTGATCGGAATTGATTTTTCCCCAAAATGATAAATCCTCAATCGTGAAAAAATCAAATAAGAATTCGTAGTTCTCTTTTTTCTTGGGTAAGAACTCAAGCACTTTTACTTTTTTTCCTTCTAGCTCCAGCTGATGAATAAAATCCTTTACATCGCTATGCTTTTGTTTATCATCTACAGTAAAAATAATGCCGATATTATGTGCTTGCGTGTAAGGAATGCTTGCGCGCAGGCTTTTGTTTCTGCGCAAAGCAGACCGAGTGCGCATTTGTAAAAAGTTCATCTTAAACATACTTGCAAATACAGTATTAAAAAGTCAATAGTCAATTTTTTTAGGCTAATCAATTCAGCAGGCTCTCAAATTCTTGAATGGTGATAACTTTAATTCCCAACTTCTCGGCCTTTTCTAATTTTGATGCCCCACTATTTTCGCCAGCAAGTAGGTAGTCTAACTTTCCCGAAACGGCAGACAGTATGCGGCCTCCATTTGCTAAAATAATTTCTTTTAACTGATCTCGCTCGTAATTTTCAAAGATTCCTGAAACCACGAATGACTTTTCGGCCAATTTGCTGCTAAGCTGTGTAGGCTCTTGTTGTGACGTTTCCATTTGTAAGCCGGCACTTTTAAGCCTGCTTACTTCTTCTACGTTTCTATCTTCGCTAAAATATTGCACCACACTGGCTGCTATTTTTTCGCCAACTTCAGGAGCATTTAAAAGTTGCTCGTACGAGGCCGCAGCTAGCTGATCCATTGACTTAAAATAGTGAGCAAGCTTTTCGGCTACAGTCTTACCCACAAATCGAATTCCTATAGCAAAGAGTACACTTTCAAAAGGAACTGACTTAGATGCTTCAATTCCTGCTAGCATGTTTTGTGCTGATTTTTCTTTTATCTTATCAAGTTTCAATAGGTCTTCCTTTTTTAAATCGTATAAATCTGCAGGAGTTTTTACTAGTCTAAGATCAAATAGTTGTTTGATGGTTTGCTCGCCCAGCGAATCGATATCCATCGCTTTGCGTTGTATGAAATGTTCTACTTTCCCTTTTATCTGTGGAGGGCATCCACGTTCATTGGGGCAATAATGGTTTGCTTCTCCTTCTTTACGAACCAATTCGGTTCCACATTCGGGGCAATTAGAAATGTAACTTACCGATACTGAATTTGGATCGCGCTGCAATAAATCTACTCCTGTTACTTTCGGAATAATTTCTCCTCCCTTCTCTACAAAAACCGAATCGCCAATGTGCAAACCTAATCGCGCGATTTCGTTTGCATTATGAAGAGACGCTCGCTTTACTGTTGTACCAGCCAGCAGTACGGGTTCTAATTCTGCAACAGGAGTCACTGCACCGGTTCTTCCAACTTGATAGGTGATTCCATTTAATTTGGTGCTTATACTTTCGGCTTTGTATTTGTACGAAATGGCCCACCTCGGAACTTTTGCTGTAGTACCGAGTCGTTTTTGTTGATCAAGGTTGTTTACTTTGATCACCACGCCATCAGTTTCAAGTGGAAGATTAGTTCTTTCTTTTTCCCAATAAGAAATATACTTGATCACCTCAGCAATGGTTGTACATTTTTTATAAGTGGGCGACACTTGAAAGCCCCATGATTCAATTTTATGAATAGCCTCTTCATGTGTCTGTACAGAAAGATTTTCACCGAGTAAGTAGTACAGGTAACAATCTAATTTTCGTTTTGCAACTTCGCTGCTGTCTTGCATTTTAAGAGTGCCAGATGCTGTGTTCCGTGCGTTGGCATACGCTTCTTCGCCATCTTCTTCTTGCTCTTTGTTTAGTTGCTTGAATATTTCTTTCGAAAGAAAAACTTCACCCCGTACCTCAAAAAAAATAGGCGTTTGCTCAGATGTAATTCTTAAGGGAAGGCTACGAATGGTCTTTACATTCGCAATCACATTATCTCCACGAACGCCATCTCCTCGCGTAATGCCTTTAACCAATAATCCGTTTTCGTAGATTAGGCTAATTGAAACACCATCAAATTTTAATTCGCAGAAGTATTCATACGCTTCGCCCTCAAGACCTTTTGCAACACGCCCATTAAAATCTTCTAGTTCTTCTTTCGAATAGGTATTACCCAGCGATAGCATGGGGTATTGGTGAGTTACATTTTCAAATTCTTTTGTAATCGTTCCGCCCACTCGCTGTGTAGGCGAATCGGGAGACTTAAGCTCAGGAAATTGATTTTCTATTTCTATCAAATCTTTTAAAAGTTGATCGAACTCAAAATCTGAAATAGTCGACTTGCTTTTGTTATAGTAGAGATCGTTGTGGTGGTTAACCAGATCGGTTAATTCTTTTATTCTAGCTTGGGCGGCTTGAAAATTCATTTTGGTGCATCTAATTCGCTAAGGTAGAAATTCTTTTTTAGGTGTTTACAAATTGCAATGTCTGACAAGCTACCAAACCTGCAGTTTCAGTTCTAAGACGATTTGCCCCGAGGCTTACTTTTTCAAATCCACACTCTATTGCCATAGTAAGTTCTTCTTTAGAAAAATCGCCTTCAGGCCCAATTAAAATTAAGTAACCCTTTTTGGGTAAAGCCCGTGATTTTAGTTGGGCAGTGTTTGCAGAATCTACGTAAGCGATAAACCGTTGCTCTGCCATTGCGGAAGTAACTTCTTTAAACGTACGCAACGAGTTTAACTTGGGCAGCCATGCTTGTTGAGATTGCTTTAATGCGCTGACGGCAATTTTTTCAATCCGTTCTAGATTGATATTTTTTCGTTCTGAATTTTGAGAATAAAAGAAACTGACTTCGTCAATCCCGATCTCAACAGCCTTCTCCACAAACCACTCTATTCGATCGCTATTTTTGGGAGGTGCTATGGCGATGTGGATTGTATGCTCTTTTTTCCTTACCTCTCTTTTTTCAAAAACTTCAATCGTACACTTTCGTGGATCAGGATTTGTAATTTTGGCTTGATAGAAAGTTCCAAGACCGTCTGTAATGGATAGCGTATCTCCCATTTTCATTCGAAGCACCCTAGCGATGTGCTTCGATTCTTCATCATTAAAATAGTGAATTCCATCACGTATTGCCGGAAGATAGAATAGGCTCACTGGGTGGGAGGTACGAGTAAATTTTTACGAATAGGATTCTTGTAATCGTTTCATCAACACAACGTAATCGGTCATGGCTTGCTCTTTGGACAATCCTTTTTTAACCGCCCAAGCGTCAAATTTTGCAATGGCTTTAAAATCAAAACCGCCAGGTCGTTCGCCTGACACATCTCCATCGGTGGCTTGTTTGAAAAGTGCATATAAATCGAGCAGCTCTTCATTAGAAGGCCTTTTGGTGAGTTCTTTCGATTTTGAAACCGCTAAATTAAAATCTTCTAGTAGTGACATAGGTTTTCTTTAAAAGCAAAGTCCGTAGCAGTTAGTGCTACGGACTTTAAAATATTTGAATGAGTTATCTTTTTTCAATCGGAATATACTCTCTTAGATTCTGGCCAGTGTAAATTTGCCGTGGACGACCGATCGGCTCTTTGTTTTCGCGCAGCTCTTTCCATTGGGCAATCCATCCGGGCAAGCGACCCATTGCAAACATGACTGTAAACATATCCACAGGTATTCCCAAAGCGCGATAAATAATACCCGAATAGAAGTCTACATTGGGATATAATTTACGCTCGATAAAATACGGATCGCGCAAAGCAACTTCTTCTAATTTCAATGCTATTTCTAGAACTGGATCATTTACTCCAAGTTTACCCAAAACTTCATCGGCAGTCTTTTTGATGATCTTTGCACGCGGGTCGAAATTTTTATAAACACGATGGCCAAATCCCATCAGACGGAAGCCGCTATTTTTGTCTTTTGCTTTGTTGATCCATTTTTCGGTATCGCCTCCATCTTTTCTGATTGCTTCCAACATTAAAATCACTTCTTGATTGGCACCACCATGTAGCGGCCCCCACAGTGCGTTGATGCCTGCAGAAATAGAAGAATAGATACTTGCTTTAGACGATCCAACGATACGCACCGTTGAGGTAGAGCAGTTTTGTTCGTGGTCTGCATGCAAGATCAGGAGTTTGTCGAGTGCATCGGCCACGATAGGATCAACTTCATATTGCTCGGCAGGTAAGGCATAGAGCATTTTTAAAAAGCGTGAGCAATAATTCAATGAATTGTCGGGGTAGTTTACCGGATGCCCCATGGCATTTTTATAAGCCCACGCTGCAAAGGTTGGCATTTTGGCCAATGAACGAACAATGCTTAAGTAAACTCCTTCGGCCGATCTGTTGGGATCTAGCGACTCTGGATAGAATGCGGTTTGCGCACAGAACATAGACGCAAGCACACCCATCGGGTGCGATGAGGAGGGAAACCCATCTAATATTTTCTTGATGTCTTCATGCACCATGGTGTGGCGCTTAATATCATCTGAAAATTTGTTGAGTTGATCGGTCATGGGTAGCTCACCAAAAATCAGCAAATAGGCTACTTCCAAAAAGCTTGATTTTGCGGCTAAGTCTTCAATCGAGTAGCCTCTGTGGCGAAGGATTCCTTTATCGCCATCTAAAAAAGTAATAGCGCTTTTGGTGGCACCTGTGTTTTTATATCCAAGGTCAAGGGTGATAGCTCCAGTCTCTTCTAGCAAGTTGCTAATATCAACTGCCACTTCATTCTCAGTACCTTCTATAATTGGTAGCTTATACGATTTTCCGTCAATGATTAGTTCTGCTGTTTTGGCCATAGTAATGGATTTATTTCTTTCGTTTTAAAGATAAAGGGAAGAGTTATCAGAAAAAAATGATGGGTTAAATTTAGTTGTTGCCTAAAATAAGCGGCATACCGTCTTTGCCCGAGCCAACCACAATTACTTTTGAATTAGGTGATTTTGAAAGTTCTAAAGTAGCTTCTATACCCCTCATTTTCAATAGCTTGTCAGTTAAACTATTGTTAATGATATTGTTTGCCCTAGACTCGCCTTCGGCAGCAATACGCTTACGTTCAGCTTCGCTTTTCTCTTTGTCTAGCCGATATTGGTAGGCCAATGATTCTTGCTGCTGCTGTAATTTGTTTTCGATGGCGGCTTTTATTTGTTCGGGCAATACTATTGAGCGAATGAGTACTGCAGTGGCTTTTACATTATTGTTGTGGAGGATCGCCTCGGTCTCTGTAGTAATAGCGGTCTCTACCTCGGCTCTTTTTGTAGAGTAAATTTCTTCCGCTGTATATCTTCCCATCACTTGTCTAACGGTTGACCTTACTTCGGGAATGACTAATACATTTACATAGTCTTTAGTAAACTGCTCGTGAATAAAGCCGATTTTGTTTGGGATGGGGTAGAAGCGAACGGTGATGTCTACGTGAATAGACAAACCATTCTTATCGAGCACATCCATATTTTCATCAGATGATGTTTCGTTTACTTTATAAATGGAGACTTCGTTCCAAGGCATCTTTAAGTGTGTACCAGGGCCAACTACATCTGCTTTATCAAGGCCTTTCCCGAAAGGATAAAAAAGAATAGCTCGCTCGGTAGCCGCCACGCTATATAAGAGACTGGACGAAAGTGCTAGCACTACAAAAAAGGCAATAATGCCTATGATGATGAAGGGAAGTTTACTGTTATTCATGGTTTAGTTGTTTTCTTGTTTAGTTTCTTCTCGTGGCAAGCCTAGTAGTTTGCCAATGATCAACATCCCGTAAAGGCCACCCCAGACGGCCTCTAAAATGCTGATGTTACGGATCAATCGGCTCGGTTGTAAGCCAGAATCTACTCCGCCTAAAATGCTAAAGCTGTAAGTTACACATTCGGCATAATTGGGAAAGCCTAATTCAAAGTTGCCCCCCAAGCTACCAGGTTTTGCGATTGATATTAGATCATATAAGCTGCCAAACGAGATGCCAATCATCAAAAATATACAAGCCGCGCCCCATAATTTGTCGGGCGTCATATAATCTCCCGAAAACAAATCTCGAATAGCAAAGCTAATGACAGTTACTTCTATCGGAAAAAGAACTCCGTGAAGAAATAGCAGATAAAGTTGCCTGTCAGGAACTTTAATGATTTGATAGTAGGGGAATTCGCCCAAAATACCAATCATAATGGTAAAGCTTAAGGCAACTAGTATGGCAATGATTAGCGGTCGGCTATTAGTAAAGTTGCGGAGGAGATCCCATTGCAGAAAAGCATAGATGGCTGCAAAAAAAGAAAAAATGGAGATGATGAGTTTAGATTGCTCGCTTCTAGAATTAGCAAGAACGGGTTCAGAAAGGATGAGGCCTGCCGATACAATAATCACTTGTATGATTACTATGTTACGGTAGTCTTTGGTCTTTTCTTGCTGAAGATCGGCCCGCGATAAAAGGCTTTTAAGGCTAAAACTGTTCATAGAATGGGTGCCCTTAAAGGTAATTTTTTCATCTTACAAAAAGTGGTAGTTCGGTTAAGTGTTTAATAGATTCATTCGATAAAAGACTTCTAAAAAACAGAATCACTTCTATCAGTAGTACTTCTTAAGACATAAAAAAAGCGATGTTTACATCGCCTTTATCAAGTTAATTCTAGGATGCTTTACATCGAATTTCCGCCTCCTTCAGAGGGCTGGTTTTCAGATGGCTCAACTGCTGGAGCAGGTGGCGCAGCAACAGGTGCTGGTGGTGCAACCATTGTAGGCGCAGGGGCCGGTTTGGGAGCTACTTTTTTCTTAGCTGGTTTTTTCGCCACTACTTTTTTCGCCACTACTTTTTTTGGTGCAGCTTTTTTCACAACTTTTTTAGCAGCCTTCTTAGCTACTTTTTTCACGACTTTTTTAGTCGCCTTTTTGGCTACTTTCTTGGCTGATTTCTTAGCCGCTTTTTTTGAGGGTTTTGCCTTTTTCTTGGCAGACTTCTTTGCTTTTTTGGCCATAGAACGAATAGTTTAAAGTGGGTAGTATGAGTTTTGTTAATAGTGCTTGTTGATTAGCATTTAAATTTAAGAAAAGTTTACTACCATAAACAAATGGTTACCGATAAATAATTGTTTTTGAACCGATCTATTCCATCTCAAATCGGCTTACGCTCAAGGTATTGTACAGAAACCTGTCGACAATTGCCTTGCCCGCTGCCATGCAATAAGCTACCTTACACTACCATTGATTTAACAACTAATCTATTCTAGCTATGGGAGAATTAAAGAAAGAAAACCTAACACAAGATGTGTTTGATCTTTACGATGACTATGCACACAACCGTATTGAAAGACGCATTTTTTTAGAGAAGCTATCGACCTATGCCGTAGGCGGAATTACGATGGCTTCGTTGCTTAGCTTTATTAGCCCTAATTATCACATATTACAAGTCGAGCAAAATGATCCTCGCATAAAGTCAGATTACATTAACTACGATTCGCCTAAAGGCGGATTAACAATCAAAGGATTATTATCCAAATCGGTAGATGCCAAGGCCAAATTGCCCGGAGTTATTGTAGTACATGAAAACAGGGGGCTAAACCCTTATATTGAAGACGTGGGGCGCAGGGCTGCCCTTGCTGGATTTGTTTCCCTCGCGCCCGATGCGCTTACTCCGCTAGGTGGTTATCCTGGAAGCGATGATAAAGGCCGTGAACTGCAAAGCAAGCGTAACCGCAATGATATGCTGGAAGATTTTATTGCTGCTTACACCCATCTTAAAGCGCATCCAGATTGTACAGGCAAAGTGGGCGTGGTTGGTTTTTGTTTTGGTGGGTGGATTTCAAACATGATGGCAGTACGCATTCCAGATCTATCGGCAGCGGTTCCATTTTATGGCGGTCAGCCTACTGGCGATGACGTACTCAAAATCAACGCTCCGTTGCTGTTGCACTTTGCCGGATTAGATACACGAGTAAACGAAGGATGGCCAGCCTACGAAAAAGCGTTGGTGGAAAATAGTAAAGAATACACAGCCCATATTTATCCAGATGTGAACCACGGCTTTCATAACGATAGTACACCTCGTTTTGATAAAGCTGCAGCCGAGCTGGCCTGGCAGCGCACGGTAGATTTCTTTAAAGTAAAGTTGGGTTGATTATTTTAATGAATAGCTAGAGGCAAGAAGTTGAAGCAATCACTTAAATCATATTGGAGATGGTTTTATGCGGTAATCAGCCTTATTTCTTTTATAGACTTTGTAGATCATTTAACTAGGGCAGATCCGTACTTTCGTAGCCATTGGTTTAGCTGGCTTTTATTTACGCTTGCAAGTACGGTATCGCTTTGTACAGTTATTTTTTTTGGCGATTACAGTACAAAAAAATGGTGGGGTAAGGAAAACATTCTCCTTCAATCGGCCTCAATCATGCTTGGTATACTTGTTCATGTTTACTTGGTGGGCCCTTTTTTTGATTACCTAATTTTTGAACAATCGACTTTAAATTTTTCTTCGTCATTAATACCCATGTTGATTGGCTTAGGTATTTTCTATGCTATTCGGATTTTGACTTATTTTCTTGAAGAGAAAAAGTGATATCATTCTCGTTTGACTGTTAGTTATTGCAACGACAATTTTTCGCCATACAGCCTATTTGATGGTGCTTTCTCTTGAGCCGACAGACTACTACCGAGTATTTATGTAATTTAGAAAGTCGCGTTTAGTATTTTCCTCTTTAAATTTTCCTGAAAAATAGGCAGTACCTGTTTTACTATTGGTGTCGCTTACCCCGCGTGAGGCTACGCACATGTGGTTAGCATCTACGACCACACCTACATCTTGGGTGTTAAGAACACGCTCTAGCTCTTTACCTATCTGTACAGTTAGCCTCTCTTGCACTTGAGGACGCTTAGCAAAATATTGAACAAAACGATTGATCTTAGAAAGACCTATCACCTTGCCGGATGAAAAATAGGCGACATGTACTTTACCATAGATTGGCACAAAATGATGTTCGCAGTGCGAGAAGAAGGTGATATCTTTTTCGACCAACATCTGGTCGTAATTGTATTTGTTGTCGAATAATCGGGTGCTAGGGCGATTAGCTGGATTTAGTCCGCTGAAGGCTTCTTGCACATACATTTTAGCCACTCGTCTTGGCGTTCCTTTTAGGCTATCATCAGAAAGATCTAATCCCAACACAGACATGATCTCACGAAAGTGAATCTCAATCTTTTCTATCTTTTGATCGTCACTTAAATCAAATGCATCTACCCGCAGTGGAGTATCATGCGATGATATGGGATGATCTTGATCATCTTCTTCGATCGACTTAATGGGCAGGATATTCAACGAAATTTCTTTCTGTCTCATACAACTTGATTTTTAATTCGTACTGGCTTTCAATTCTATCCCTTAATAACTTCCAGATAACTACTGCAATATTTTCTGCGGTAGGATTTAAATGGGCAAAGAAGGTGGTATCTAAGTTAAGATTTTTATGATCAAATTGTTTGATGACGTGCTCATTGATTAAATCGCTCAATGCTTTCAAATCATACACATATCCAGTAGCTTGATCGGGCTCTCCAACAAGCGTAACGATCAGCTCATAGTTATGACCATGGAAGTTTGGGTTATTACATTTTCCAAAAACCAAGTTATTCTTTTCGTCACTCCAATCTGGATTAAACAGACGATGAGCTGCATTAAAGTGTTCCTTACGAGATACGGCTATTTTCATTTTCTTTCTTTTAAACAGGAATAAAAGTAAAAGGTTCAACGTAAGCCTAGCGTTGCGATAAATTAATTCGCTCAAATCGACTGAGTCTACTAAAGTCTAATTCAACCACGTTGTTGTCGTTGGTAGCATACATGGGTTCAAATCTAGCCCCCCAAATTATTTCTTCATGCCGATAGGAATGAATGGAATTAACGTCTTGACTGAAGGTGTCATCATAACCTTTTAACACTACAATAAATTCGGCATCCATTTTTGATAATTCTTCAAACGACTTGCCATAGATGGGACTTTTATCTGTAATCGGGTGAACGAGTGTCCAGTTGAGAGGAAATAATGTTACTTGATTTCTTTCTAGTTCTAGCGGTGCATAGAATCTACTCTTGCCTTTTTCTTGGTGTGAGTAAATAACCCGTGCGTTGATATCCATGATGGTACTTTTCCTTCTGTTAACGACTCTAAAGTGAAGGCCAAGTCCATCCCCGAAAGGACCCACTAGCATATTATCGCTATATAAAATTTTAGCCGAAGGCTTTGCAAACCGTCCATAAAGAAGACCTGTGATGATAGCAAAGATCATCAGGCCTGTCATGGCTTCTATGGCAGCAATCAGACTCAAAAGATTTCCACGAGGCGCAATATGCCCATAGCCAACGGTGGTAAACGTTTGAAAACTAAAGAAGAAGCATTGAAGAATATCATCGCCAAGTTTTCCAGGTGCCATACCACTAAAATTCTCGACACCGACTAGAAAGTAGATAATGGCAAATAGCCCGTTGATAAGAAAGAGACAGGCAGTTACTAAAGCTAAAAATTTAAGCCACGACATCTTTATCAAATCCTGATAAAGATTTACTGTACTTAATCCAAGTCCAATGCGCTTAACGTTAAACGAACCGTCTTGATTAACAAGTCGCTTTACTTTCGTGCCAAGGCCAAGGTCATTAAATTGTTTGCTCATAATGGTTATAAACTAAAAAGCCGACTCTTTTAAAGGCGGCTTTTTAATCTCATTTAAAATTCGTTAGCAAAACTCATCAAACACTTCTACTAAGTGCTCTCCAATCATTTGCGCATTTCTTCCTTCAATATGATGGCGTTCTACAAAGTGTACTAACTCACCATCTTTAAAAAGAGCAATTGCTGGAGAAGATGGTGGATACGGAAGTGTATACTCTCTCGCTTTGGAAACAGCTTCGGTATCAACACCTGCAAAAACAGTGGTTAAGCTAGCTGGTTTCTTTACAGAGTTTTGCAAAGCCCATTTTATGCCTGGTCGGGCTGCACCAGCGGCACATCCGCAAACAGAATTGATAACCAAAAGCGTTGTGCCTTTTTGGTCTTTTAGTTCTTTATCTACTGCTTCAGAAGACTTCAATTCTTTAAAGCCAGCCACAGTCAAATCATTTCGCATGGGGGCTACTAAATGTTCAGGATACATAAATTCAATATTTAAGATTCAAAATTAGTTAATAAACACAATTACATAAAGCCTAGTTCCAGCTTGGCCGCCTCGCTCATCATATCTTGTGAATAGGGTGGG
>JAAFHY010000038.1:22448-31356 GCA_013298505.1 Cytophagales bacterium | reverse complement strand
TACCCAAAGATCTTATTGAAAGCGAACTTTTCGGCCACGAAAAGGGTGCATTTACAGGCGCCTTGCAAAAGCGAGTAGGGAAATTTGAAGAAGCAGAAGGAGGCACCATTTTCTTAGATGAAATTGGCGAAATGGACATCAACTTACAGGCAAAGCTCCTGCGTGTGCTACAAGAAAAAGAAGTGGTTCGCATAGGCGGAAATCAAACAGTAAAACTAGACGTAAGGGTTTTAGTGGCCACGCATAGAAATTTGCAAGAAGAAGTAAGAGAAAAGAAATTCAGAGAAGACCTTTACTATCGATTACTTGGTTTGCCCATACACCTACCCCCTTTGCGCGAACGCGGCCAAGATGTGATTTTACTTGCTAAACATTTTCTGGATCAGTTTACAAAAGAGAATCAATCACAAAAAATCAAAATTAGTAGCGAAGCACAAAACAAACTGTTGAACTATCACTTTCCGGGCAATGTGCGAGAGCTGAAGTCAATTATTGAATTGGCTGCGGTGCTTGCCGATGACCCCGAATTAAAAGCATCCGATATTTCGTTTAACAGTCCACTCAATGCAGATACCGTACTGCTCAAGGACATGAGCTTGCAACAATACATTTATACCATCATTCGCAACTACTTGAACAAGTACGACAATAACGTAATGGAAGTGGCCAAAAAACTAGACATCGGCAAATCGTCTATTTACAGGTACTTGAAAGAAATGGATCAGCTAGGAATATAAGTTCATGACCACGCTATCTAACTACGTTAAAAAAGGAGGATTCTATAAAGCCGTTGTAGAAGACGGATCGGACATCATCTTTATTATTGATTACAATGGTAAAATACGTTACCATAATAGTTCTGTAAAAGATACCTTAGGCTACACAGCTAAAAGCTTGATTGGTAAAAACCTGCTCGACTTCTTATTGCCAAGCTCCCAGCACGAATTCAATTCGATATTTGCTAAAATAAAAAGAAAGCGCTACCACAAGGCTGCTGAATTTCAATTTCTCTGTAAAGATGGAAGCTACAAATACCTAGAACTAAATTCTATTAACCTAAAACAAAACGAAAAAATTGATGGTCTCATACTCGATTGCCGAGATATAACCCAACGAAAAAAAGATGCCGAAGAATTGCAGCGAGCGCAAAAGGCGAAGGAACAATTTTTGGCAAACATCAGTCACGAAATCCGGACTCCCATTAATGGCATCGCGGGTATGGCAACCTTACTCGGCCAGCGTCCCAACGAAAATGATCAGGCCATTTACCTGAGCGCGATTAAAAGTGCTGCCGATAATTTAAAAGTAATAATAAACGACATTCTCGATCTGGCCTCTATCGAATCAGGCAAATTAAAATTTGAACAAATTGGTTTTAATATCAACGATTTATTACAGTCACTCATTGTCACCTTCAATCATCAGGCACAAGCAAAAAAAATTAATCTTAGCTACGAATTAGAAGAAGGAGCCAGTCATATTTTCTTAGGCGATCCAGTACGTCTTACCCAAATACTCACCAACCTGATTAGTAATGCGATAAAGTTTACACCCAGTGGCTACGTAAAAGTAAAGTGTGGATTAACCAAAAGAGAGAAAAAAAACTATTACCTGAAATTCGAGGTGACTGATAGCGGAATAGGAATACCAAAAGATAAACTTGCCACTATTTTTGAAAGCTTTAGTCAAGCCGATACGAGCGTAACCAGAAAATATGGAGGTACGGGGCTTGGCCTCACCATTGTGAAACAATTAGTTGAACTTCAGCAAGGCACCGTTTCGGTAAAGAGTACGGTAGATAAGGGCTCTGTGTTTGAGTTTGTACTCCCCTATCAAAAAGGTGATTTAAAAGCAGGACAGCAAACTAATTTTTCGTTTGGCAATGCAACGCATAAAAAACTTACGGGTGCAAAAATCTTATTGGTAGAAGACAACGATATAAATAGGCTTTATGCAACCAGTATTTTAAAAACGTGGGGTTGCCACGTAGAAAGTGCCGAGAATGGTTTTGTGGCCGTGGAGAAAGTAAAGAACTTATCGTTCGATATTGTTTTAATGGACATTCAAATGCCGGTGATGGATGGGTTTGAAGCAACTAAACAAATTCGGTTGTTAGAAAAAGTAAAGAGCCAGGTTCCGATTATTGCATTGACAGCCAACGCCAGTCAAAAAGACATTGAAAATTGTTTAGCAGGTGGTATGGATGATTGCATCGCCAAGCCTTTTACGCCCGAAGACTTATACCGAAAATTAAATCAATACCATAGCTCGGTAAAAAAACCAGCTGCCGAAGTGGCTACCGTTAAACCTAAAGCTGAGGAAATTGTCGACTTGACCTACCTTAGAACCATGTCGAACAATAATCAGGTTTTTATAACTGAAATGATTAGCACCTTCATCGAGAGCATGCCTATGAGCATTGCAGAAATTAATACTTCTTTAGCAACGCGCGATTGGGAAAATTTAAAACGGTGCATTCACAAAATAAAACCCTCGATCACACTTATGGGATTGCACATCGCAAAAACAAAAGCCGTGGAACTTGAGGAAATCTTACTCACAAAAAAACCAACTGAGGCATTGCCTCAGTTGGTTAAAGAATTTTGTTCCTTACTAAATGCCGCGCTCAAGAATCTTAAAAAAGTAATCTAGTTTTGGTTCATCACAATTAGCTTTCTGTACACGGGCACTTCTCCTTCTCCACCTATTAGTACAAAGTAAACCCCGTTTATCAAGCCTGAAACATCTACAGTTTTCACACCATTTACGCCATCTGAAAAATCACCCTTCATTACAAACACTCCGCGCTGGTCTGATATTTTCCAAATGTACCCTGCAGGGAATTCGCCAGTCAATGCAAAATTAAATTTACCATTGGCAGGATTTGGATAGAGTTGAAGGTCTTTCAATTTGCCAACTGTGGTTGGGTCTTCGATTCCTACAATGGTTGATCCTATCTTTCTATTCGCAATCTTTAAAATCGTGCTTTGATAGATTTCACCCGTATTCTTATCCTGTATAAAGCCGATCAGTTTAAGTTTAGTCCAATCTTTTATCGGCACGTTTAACTGAATTTCCTTTGACGGATTAGGTCGCACTGCCACATCATTTTTTGCAAATGGAGTAGTAATTGTTATACCATCTGGCTTAGTATCGTCACTTCCAAACAATAGTTTACGCAATACATTTTTATGCGTGCGAGCAGGTGTAGTGGTAACCACATCATCTTCCACCAACGCTACTTGAGCAATCAACGGAACGTTTACAATGGTATCGGCTGTAATAGTCAAAGATACATTGATGTAATTACTCTTATTATTCGTTACTACTGCTGCGGTATCTAACTTCAGCGTAAACTTAGGGTCTTTCAATGCTCTTCTGTCAACTTCAATCTTGTTCAACTTAGTAAACGTTCCATCGAACTTCGCATTTTTTATACCATCCATGAACGTTTTAGGCGGCTGCGAAACGCCATAGTTAGTGGCGCGTGTATTCGGATCATTAGGGTTATCAGTATTTAACTGATCGGTATTGGCACTTGAATAACTGATGTGGTATTGGATGTTGTTGAAATCGCTTTGACCACCCGGTGCCGGCAATGGTCTTATCAAACTAATTTGGTCGTTGTACAAATTGTTGATGTAGTCATCTGCTGTTATGCTTCCGCTTAATGATGAATTCGTAAAATGTTCCATCAACACAGTTCTTTTCTTCTCGCCTGCGAAGAAGTTGTCGAACGCGAAACCATCGTAAGTCTTAGATGATTCGTTGCCATCGTTGCTCGCAAACGCTACGCGTACACGAACTTGGTTTCGCTTGGCAACTGGAACAATATCTAGATTGTATCGCGCATTCTTCCACTTGGCTTGTTTACCTGTCCAACCATACGATTGCTGGCCTGGATTTGTAGGAAGTCCTTTTGCATTATACCAGTTAATTCCCTGGTCGTCTGGCTCGCCTGCCAAGGGTCCAATCAACTCCCAATTAATCCCACCATCGGTAGAATACTGCAATGCAGCACCATCAATATTTGCTTCCGTGTCAGACCAATAATCTAACGCAACCATGGGCCGCTCTAGTTGGGTAAAGTCAAAACAAGGGCCATTTACCCACGAGTTTTCGCGCTGGTAATACGTAGGCGGTATAGTAGCCGAGCCTATTATATTCTTGCCCGTCCACCAAGCTTTGTTACCCGAAGCTGCCGAATTTATATTCGACCCAGTTGGCGTTCCTCTCACCCAACTGGTATCTCCGTATATTATTGGCAATACATTTACAAGACTTATTATTTTAGACTCTCTAAACCAATCGTTATCTACTACGGCTTCAAAATCATTTATATAAGGTACTGCTCGGGTAGGTTGCACGGTTGTTCCACCCAAAAGAATAGTAACGGTTTGGGGGATTGTGTTTACGCAGCCATCGTTGGTTTGCACCGTTAGTAAAACAGATTTAGAGCCAGGTGTTAGGTAATTATGTGTTGGGTCTTTGTATGTGCCTGATGTTCTGCCTGAGTGCGTTCCTACTGGCACTGTTAACAGTGCATTCGGTCCACCCGTTGTTAGAATATCGCCATCGCCAAAATTCCAAGTATATTTCTCAATTGTACTTATCGTACCTGGTTGTGTCAAATCTTTGAATATGGTTTGATCATTTGTACAAATGTTTGACCAGCTATAATTTGCAACAGGCACATCGCCCACTCGAATTGCCAACGTAGTAAAAGCTTTACAACCTTGATCTGTTTCGATATCTAGTCGAATGTTATAGACACCTGGGCCTCCTGCGAGTGGCGCGTTATAATCATAACTTGTATTTTGGGTTGTGGCACCTGCTACTCCGTCATCAAAGTTCCACTTCCACTTATCAATAATTCCGCTAAACGCATTGATCGGTGGCATGGAGGAATCGTCATTCAAATCAATGGCAGACAAAACGCACGAATTGGTCGGGGTTAAGATTTTAGCAATTGGTGTTGCGAATATCCTTACATCATGGGTTTTTGTAGTGATCGCACCAAATTGATTTTTGTATGTGTACAAAATACGGTAGGTGTCAGATGGCAAGCCATCTGTTTCTAAGAAGTAGTTAGTTCCATCAAAAGATATGGGCGCAACTGGGCCACCTACAAATCTAGGCACACTAGTCATGGATGTCTCTGGGCCTAAGCCAAGCGTAACTGCGGGTGTTCCACGAATCAATATCTTTCCTCTGTTCGCGCAAAGCGAAAAAATATCAAGGCCATCAAAAGGGACTGGGCTATTGATTGCATATTCCAATCTGAAATCATTTATGGTAACAGGATTAACGATCACGTTAATGAAATTAGAACCTGTACAACCATTCGCATCCGTGAAGGTATACGTGACTGTATTGATAGTTGGTAAGGTCCCGTCATAAACGGTTGCGCTGCTAGGGTTAAATGTGGCTACGTCAAATAAATTACCGCTAATATTGGTAATCGTAGTTCCGCTCAATCCGAAGCCTGGCGCAATGGTGAAAACGCCACCTGCGTTTGCTCCTGTTATCGTAAAGTTTGCTGCATTTTCTACTACCGAAGTTGATGCCGTTAAAATTGCGGGGCTTGGTAGTTGGTTTATTTTCAGATTCATCTGATCTGATACACTCAAGCATGGACCAGAACCGTCAGGATCGTTTGCGGTAAGTGTCAACACCAATGTTTGACTGATTTCAGAAGGATTGTTAAAATCATAATTAGAAGTCGGGCTTGCATTACTTGAGTAAGATCCTGTTCCTCCTGTCCAAGCAACTCCAAATGGAGCGTAGGTTACAGCGCCTTGCAAGGCAATAGTAGGAATATCTCTGCAGAGAGCTAAGTCAGGGCCAGCTGTGATTTGTGCTTTTGGATTAACTGTTACGTCCACCGCAAACATATTTCCTGCGCATCCATTAACACCGGTTGGGTAGATTGTATAGGTAACTATTTGCGGAACGAAAGAAGTGTTTACTAACACATCAGAGATTATTGAAGTTGTTTGAGCGCTGATGGTGCTTGCTCCGGTGATATTAGGATTTGCCGCTGCTATCCATGTAAATGTAGCCGGCAATGCGTTGGAAAGATTGACATTATTTTGCAGGCTATAATTAACTGCAGACCCGCTACAGATTATTGGCGCTGATACGATTGGAGATACTAAGGTTGTGCCAACAGGCTCAGGTTTTACAGTTATTGAAATTTGGAAAATATTTCCAGTACATCCATTTACACCTGTTGGTGTTACATTATACACAACTGTCTGATTTGTGTTGGTTACGTTGTTCAACACATCTATAATAATTGATCCCGATTGAAGCGAGGTACTCTCTCCACCAACGCTTGGATGTGCTGTAGTTATCCATTTAAATGTACTTCCTACATTATTACCTAATAGGGCAACATTGTTGATCAGGTTATAGTTAGCTGCCACATCACTACAGGTTGTAAATGTATCTGCTACGCCTACTGGTTCGGGTTTCACTGTTACCGTTACCGTGAAGTTATCCCCTACGCAACCGCTCACTGTACCGGTCGGAGTTACTGTATAAACTACCACCTGATCTACGCCTGTCGTGTTGATCAATGTATTATTGATCACATTGCCCGTTTGTGTCGTCAGGCTCTCTCCTGTCACATTTGTATTATCTGCTGCCAGCCAACTGTAGCTGCTCGCCATTGCATTGCCCAGCACATCTACATTGCTCGTCTGTAAATCATAGCTCACTCCATTGTTGCTGCATATCTGCTTGCCCGCATTCGCCCCTCTTGGCTCCGGCTTCACACCTACCGTTACCGTGAACACATCGCCCGCACAGCCTACCCCACTGATCGGAGTGATCGTGTAAACTACGTTCACATCTAACAAAGTTGTGTTCGTCCATCTGTCATCCGATAGCTCGCCCGCCAACTTGCCCGTACCCGCACTCACCGTGCCTGCACTCTGCGCCAAGCCATTGCTGTTCGTGCTGATCGTATAGGTAGTCGCGCCACTCACACTCAACGTGTACCCGGTCGCCACATCGCTGCATACCGAAGCAGCCACTACATTGGCGGTCGTTACCGGTTCCGGTTGTACCGTCACCGTAACAGTGAATGGTGCACCCACACAGCCTGCGCTGCTAACCGGACTCACATTGTAAATCACATCCACCGCGCTGCCCGTCTGGTTTGTCCAACTGTCATCGATCAATTCATTGGCCGCCTTGCCTGTTCCTGTTACCGGAACTCCTGCACTCGCTATCAATGTGCCACTGCTGAATGTGATGCTATTGATCGTATAGCTCGCAGCACTCACGCTTGTGCCGTTTGTGGTCAACGTCACTCCACTACCCAATATCACATCGCTGCAAACTGTACTAATTTTAGGAAGGCTTACTGGCTCAGGATTTACTGTTAGAACGATTACAAACGGATCGCCAAGACAAGAACCAATTGAACTGATTGGTGTAATGGTATAAATAACGTTTACCGGAGCAGCACTTGAATTAGCCCATGCATCATCTTGAAGCTCAGTAGCAGCTTTGTTTAAACCCGCACTAATTGTTCCCCCAATTTGCGTTAATCCATTTGCGTTTGTGCTGATATTAAATCCAGAAACTCCTACAGAAGTTCCTGTAGTTGTGATCGTAATCCCTGATGCTAGCTTGCTACATTGAATTACGTTTTGCGAAACTCCGACTGGCTCAGGGTTTACTGTTACAGTCAACGTAAATGGATTTCCTTGGCATGATCCTATTACGCTTGTTGGTGTGATGGTGTATGTAACAAGCTGGGTTGTTAATGTGGTGTTTGTCAATTGATCCGTAATGAAGGCAGAAGACTGAACGCCTAGACTTTCCCCACTTACATTTACATTGTTAGGCGCAGACCATTTGAATGTACTTATTACAGCATTTGATCCATTGATATTTGCTTGTAGATCGTAAGCCAACGCAACATCGCTGCAACTAGTTAACGAGCTTGCTATTCCAATAGGTAAAGGGTCTACCGTTAGTGTTGCTATTGCGCTAGTTATGCTAGCGCATGTACCCGTAATCACTACATCGTATTGCTTGTTATTTAAGCTAGCAGGGACATTGGTTAGTGTCAGTATTGCACTTGTTGCCCCACTATAAACCCCTGCATTTGAGATAGGCGCTCCGTTTTCCCTCCATTGGTAAGTTTGACCTGTACCCGTAGAGGCAACAGAAAAAGAAACGGTACTCGCTTCGCATATTGTTTTGCTAATCGGCTGAACGCTAATAACAGGATTCTGTTGAACCGTTAGCAGCACGACATTACTAATTACGCTTGGTGTACAAAATCCGCCAACAATTACACGGAACAAAAATCCATTATTTGCTAATGGTGTCCCTGTTAGAGTCAATGTGTTTGTTGTCGTACCTGCATAAATACCTGTGTTCGACAGATTAGAATACGATAACCCGCCATCAATACTTCTCTGCCACTGGTAAGTTGGCGTAGTAGTAAGTCCTGCATTTACTATAAAACTTGTATTTCCATTTTCACAAATAATACTGCTTACTGGATTTGAAAGTATTTGAGGAGGTGTATTGATCGTTAAGCTAGAGGCTGCACTCGTTACACTCGGTGTACATGCTCCGCTCACCACTACATCATAATTTCCTGCATCTCCTACTACTGTGGTCGCGATCGTATAGCTGCTGCTCGTGGCTCCTGAGATTGGATTGGTGTTAAATCTCCATTGGTACGTGGGTGTTGTCGTTACGCCCGCATTCACACTGAAGGTAACACTCGACCCCGCACAGACCGTTTGGTTGCCAGTGACGGTGATGATCTCGGGTTGTTCGTTGATGTTTAATACCGAGCCCGTGCTCGTTACGCTCGGGGCACACGTGCCGCTCACTTGTACCGTGTACGTGCCCGCATCCCCGGTGGCCGCTGTTGGTA
>JAAFHY010000038.1:21855-22438 GCA_013298505.1 Cytophagales bacterium | reverse complement strand
GTGACGGTGATGATCTCGGGTTGTTCGTTGATGTTTAATACCGAGCCCGTGCTCGTTACGCTCGGGGCACACGTGCCGCTCACTTGTACCGTGTACGTGCCCGCATCCCCGGTGGCCGCTGTTGGTATCGTATAGGTAGCTGCTGTTGCTCCTCCTATATCCACTCCGTTCTTCTTCCACTGATACGTTAATGTCGTGCCGGTCGCGGTTACGCTGAAGGTAACGTTGGCTGTGCCTTCGCATACCGTCTGGCTCGCGATCGGTTGTGTTGTAATTGCTGGGGCTGTGTTGATCGTTAAGCTAGAGGCTGCACTCGTTACGCTCGGTGTACACGCTCCGCTCACCACTACATCATAATTTCCTGCATCTCCTACTACTGTGGTCGCGATCGTATAGCTGCTGCTCGTAGCTCCGCCTATCGGGGTGCCGTTGAATCTCCATTGGTACGTGGGTGTTGTCGTCACGCCCGCATTCACACTGAAGGTAACGCTTGCTCCCGCACAGACCGTTTGGTTGCCGGTGACGGTGATGATCTCGGGTTGTTCGTTGATGTTTAATACCGAGCCCGTGCTCGTTACGCTCG
>JAAFHY010000038.1:0-21845 GCA_013298505.1 Cytophagales bacterium | reverse complement strand
GTCGTCACGCCCGCATTCACACTGAAGGTAACGCTTGCTCCCGCACAGACCGTTTGGTTGCCGGTGACGGTGATGATCTCGGGTTGTTCGTTGATGTTTAATACCGAGCCCGTGCTCGTTACGCTCGGTGCACACGTGCCGCTCACTTGTACCGTGTACGTGCCTGCATCGCCTGTCGCTGCTGTAGCTATCGTGTAGGTAGTTGCCGTAGCTCCTCCTATGTTCACTCCGTTCTTCTTCCACTGATAGCTTAATCCTGTACCGCTCGCCACTACGCTGAAGGTGGTGTTTAGTGCGCCCTCGCACACTGTCTGGCTCGCTACCGGTTGGGTGGTAATTGCCGGGGCCGTGTTGATCGTTAAGGTTGAGGCTGCACTGGTTACTGTTGTTGGAATGCACACACCCGCGCTTGTAACGTCCACTGAATAAGAGCCCGCATCCGCGGAAACAACTGAAGGAATCGTAAACGTGCTGGAGGTAGCACCCAAAATATTGGTCACTCCTTTTTTCCATTGATATGTTAAGCCCGTTCCGGTTGCGGTGACGCTCAAATTGAAAGCACTTCCGACACATAAGGTTGTACTCGCAATTGGTTGAACCGTAATAGAGGCAGGAGAATCAACTGACAGTAACGTGTTTTGCGCAAAAGATGCAGAGCAATTTGGGGTTGCGCTTGTTACCGTAATTCCTGTTACCTGCAAATTCTGTCCGTTGTTGACCGCGGCCAGATTGGTTGTTGTAAAACTTCCTGTACCTGCACCATTTGCAATAACTCCCGCCACAGGCGCCTGAGCAACGCCATTGATCGAATAGGAAATGGTTGAAGTACTTCCTGGTAATAAGCCGGTTAAGTTGATCAGCGCACCAGAACCAACACAAACTGTTGCTGGTTGTGATGCTCCGGTTAACGTTGGTAGCGGATTAACCGTAATGGTTGTATTGTTGGTTGCTTGAATTCCATTGCCGTCTGTGGCTGTAACCGTGTAAACCGTTGTAGTAGTTGGGGAAGCAATCGGATTGGCAATGGAAGGAGAACTTAATCCAGTTATTGGCAACCAAGAGTAGGTAAAGGCTGGATCTCCCACCCCATTTGCGGTGAGCGAAACAGCTGATCCACTACATGAAGAAACTCCACCTCCGACAATATTCACGGAAGGATTGGCTCTGGTAATTGCAGTAATTGCAGAGGTCTGCCCTGCAACGAGCGGGACGGCAACGGTTGTCGTTAAGGCATTTGCACCCAAAGCAGTAGTTAAATACCGCACCCATGGGTTAGTCATTTGATTAAAAGTGCCATTGAGTGCAGCCGTTGTCATAGCTGCCTCTGAACCATTTATATCTGCATTCAAATAAGATGCAGTTACAATAGCCGCTCCAGAAGTAATTCCAGATTGAGTTACATTCCAATAGCGGCTCAAGAAATTTACTGCACTGGCATTGGATGGGTGCTTTGCATCTACCACCGAAACACCTACATAAGCAGAACTGTATCCAGTACCTGAAACTGATACCGTAATCGGAGAATATTCTGACGATCCGGTATTATCCCCGATAGGGAATGTAAATGAACCGTTGGCTGCAAACGCCTTTCTCACTTCGCCTCCGCCACCTACGGCAACAATCATTTTTGAGGCGGTTGGGCCGATTACCGTAATGGAGGCGGTTGGACCTAACGTTAAATTGAATGAGCCTATAGTCAGTCTTCCTGACGTTAAAGTAAGGACTCCATTTACCGTTACATCGCCAGCTAAAAGAGCTTCTCCACTCGATTGATTTATTGTTAAGTTATTGTACGTGCCAGCGGTTACCAGTTGAGATGCACCATAATATTCTATTGTTCCCGTATTAACCGCAACTCCATTTGATGCGCCCGAAAAACGAATTGTACCACCTGTATTATTCGTGGCACCTGAAATCGTCAATGAATTGTTTCCTAAGTCAAAAACTGACGAGTTTGTTAAGTTTCCACCCACCGTACAATTACCAGATGCATTTTTCTGGCCAGCACCTGAAAGGGTCAGGTTGTTGTAATTCACGGAAGCTACCGATTGAGCTACAATTCCATTATAGGCAACTGTGCCGCTATTGTGGTTGAACGTTCCGACACTAGAAAAATCACCGGATATAGTCAGCGTTCCTGAAGTGGATGTTAGCGAACCAGCGCTGAGGTTTAATGAATTAAATGAAACCGGATTACTTCCAAAACTTAAGGTGCCAGTTCCAGCTTTTATAAGGTTTATTGAAGGCGAATTAATTGCACCACCAACCGAGAGTATATTGTTGCCTACTGTAACTTGTAAATCAGTACTTATGGAAACCGAACCTGTTCCTAAATTCAAATTATTAGAGCCGACAAAAGCAAAATTGTTATTCCAATTTTGAGCGTTATTGGTCGCTAAGGTGATAGGCGAACCAGATGTATTATCTATACTTCCTCCATCAATAGAAAAGATTCCAGTTCCTATAGCAGAAGTGCTATTCATATTAAGTGTTCCCGAAGAAAGCGTTGTAGTTCCGCTATATGCATTGTTTCCACTTAACGTTAGCGAACCGGCACTAGTCTTGGTAACAGCTAAAGTACCCGCAGCACCATTTCTTAGTATACCTGCGTAATTCCCTGATAAAATAGTTAAAGTATGAACACCGGCTACTCCGTCCTCTATAATTGGAGTACCTACTGAAGGATTAGTATTTAAACTTGAAATTGAAAGATTAAATCCATTTAGTTGCAAAAGTCCAGAACTGGCAGCACCAAAGTTCAAAGCCCCACCCGATCCAAGCGCATTTGAATTCTCTAATCGAAGTATGCCTGTATTTAAAATTGTTCCACCAGAGTAGGTGTTTGAACCAGACAGCAGTAGAGTTCCTGCTCCAGCCTTTGTCAATGAAGCAGACCCATTAATTGCACCACCAACTGTAAGGATTCCTGTACTTACTGATACTTGCCTATTTGAGCCAAGTGTTACTGCACCCAATCCCAAATTTAAATTTTGCGTACCCAAAAAACTAAAGTCACCATTCCAAATTTGAGGATAGTCTACTGATGTTAAGCTACCCCCACTTGTATTGTCTATAGAACCGCCATTGATGGTAAAGTTGCCGCTAGAAGTACCTAAAGCATTGGGGTTGTTAATATGAAGTGTACCCGCATCTAAAATAAATCCACCTGAAAAGGTGCTAGCCCCCGAAAGTATTAAGGCACCATTTCCTATTTTTCTTAACCCAATCGATCCACCTATAACTCCGCCAACAGTCAATGAGTTGTTAATTACATTTAGTTGAACACTTGTGCTTGGACTGACTGCTCCAGTGCCCAAATTTAAACTTCGGGTACCCAGAAAATTTACGTCCGAATCCCATATCATCGGATAATTATCCGTAGTGATTGCACTTCCTGATGTATTGTCTATTGTGCCACCATTTATTCTAAAAGTACCAGCACTTGATCCTAGTGCATTTGCATTGTTAATATTTAATACGCCTGCATTTAGATTTATACCTCCGCTAAACGTATTGGTTCCTGATAATGTTAAACTGCCTAATCCGTTCTTAATAATTCCCTGAGAACCGCTTATCACGGATGATATTAAAAGGTCGGGAGAAGCGGCACCGTTGGCCACATTGAAATTTTGTAACGAACCCGTAATAGTAATGGGTGCTGTAATAGTGGCCACCGCAGTACTTGAATTGGTTGCTAAATCACCATCGAGAGTAAGCAAACCACTCGTACTGGTTATAGAGGTACCTGTCATACTAACACTCCCAACAGATAAAATATTACTAGTAGTTAAATTCAAAATACCGCTGGTAACACTCAACGTGCTATTAACAGAAACAGGAGAAGTAAGTGAAACAGTATTGGCACCAGGTGCGCCTGTATTTGCTATTGTTAAATTGCGAACAGTAGATGGTAGTCCTGTGCCAGTCGGCTGATTGGTACTTCCGTTATAGATGTAACTGGCATCCGTAGAAAAATTACGAGTTCCCGTTCTTATATGACCTGCTAGCGTAGGTGCAGTCGTAATACCTGTATTAGATGTGATGCCTAATGTTGCCCCTGAGGAGACCGTAAAAATTCCTACTCCAGAAATGATACTAGCCGCAGTGGCCATTTGGAGGGTGGTTCCTGAGTTAACTGTAAAACTTACAAATTGTGATACACTAGGAGTAATACATGCAAAGGTTTGGATTCCAGGTTTATTAAAGATTACCACGCAACCTGTGGCGGTACCAGTCTCGGTTAAAAGCCCAGTTCCGCTAATAAGTAAATCCCCCAAAAGTGTCATTGTCAACCCACTATTGCCGCTTGATAATCTACATTCCCCAGCTGTAATTGAAACATTTCCACCAACAGACAAACTCGCATTTGAATTTCTTGTCCACCGAACGATACCTCCGCTATGATTGTAATTTCCGCCAATTGAATGAGACGAGCCATCGGATGGACGGCCTTCTTGCCCTCCAGTATTGATTACATTCAAATTACCTTGAATATTTACATCCGGGAATGCTGTGCCCGTTTGGCCGGGGCAATTCCAAGTTAGGTTTCCAAAATTTTGTGTAGACCCGGAGGGAAGATTATTAGTTACTCCTACAATAGAACAATTTGAAGTAAGTGCCCAGGTGGCCGAAGGAATTGTACCTCCATTTTGATTATGAATGTAAGTGCCTCCGCCATTCACAGACATACTAGCTACCGTAATATCATTGGTGGCCGTAATCGTTCCCCCAGAATTAATGGTGAGCGAACTAGCGTCACTGTTTACATCAACCGTTATGTTATGACCATTTAAAATAGTAACAATGTCATCGCTATCTGGCACACCGTCTGCATCCGTGCCACTTGATTGAATCCAACTTGCAGGATTTGACCAATTTCCCGTAGCTACGTTAGAGTTAAAGGTGCCCGATTGGGCAGAAACAAATGAGGGGAAGAAAATGATTGCAGCTACAATTAGTCGCAATTGAAAAACGCCTTTGATTAGTAACTTTAGATTCAAAATGCGGAGGGTATGGGTAAATTAAAACAACTCGATCTTCGATTACATTTAAACCCTAAAAGTAACCAATTCCGATAAAAAAACTCACTTTTTAAGGAGCAAGTTTTCCTTGAGGGTTCAATTTTAAGAGCGCTATTTTCTTTTGGCCATCAACGATGCCACCCAAGGTCATCGTTCCTATCATAGCAATTCTTCCATTAGGAAGTTCCACAACGGCACCACTCCAATCGTTGCCTTCTTTGCTACCGAATGACACTTCAAAAATTTTATTGCCTCGGTTATCTAATTTAGATAAAGATATGTCGAGCGAAGTTCCATTTAGTTTATCAGCAACCGCAAAATAAAAATTTGAAGTAGTAGAGGTGTTAAATACATTTTGAGGATCTGATTTTCCAATATTCAGACCAACTTGCCTATTCACAATTAAATCAGACTGGAAAAAAGTTAAATCTTTAGGAAGTTTAGCGATGTAGACATCACCATCAATCAAATTTTGAGAAGTGCCAGTAAGTACGTAACCGGGTACGGATTGGGAGGTGGCGTTTGAAAAGCTAGTCATCTTTTCATCGGCATTATCCAAGCCGGCAAAAACAAATTGACTACCAGGATCGCCAGAGATTCCAAGCGAAAATATTAGAAAGTTAAAATCAGCCGTTGGCGCAAAGCCTTTATCATCAAAATTAGAATAACCAAAAACATAAAATGTTGTTAGATCGTGTTGAATTACTTTTACTGCCACATCTTCACCTACAAACCCACGGTTTAAACCAGTTGAACTTTTCCACCCGCTTGCATCGCTTACCCAAACAAGGTTACTATCAAACCTCAAGTGCATAAAATCCGATTTATCGGTAGGGTCTTGTGGAATAATACCTGTGCTACCAGCCACTATAAATCCGCCATCGGCAATTTGCGTAATTGTTTTTGCTAAGTCATTTCTAGGTGCCGACCCTGGTGAGGTTAGTAATCCTTGTCTAACACGAGCCAACTCTGTTCCATTTTGATCTAATTTGATAACGAGAATATTGTTATCTCCTGCGGTAACTTCCGAGTTTGCCACCAATATGATATCTCGCGCTGCATTATTTACTATCTCTAAATCAACAGCTTGGTCATTTAACGACTCGCCCAAAATCTTCTCCCATAATAATTTCCCGTTGCCATCTACCTTCGCCAAATAAATTTTTTTGAAAGCCGTTGGACTCGACTTCGATGTTCCCAAAACAACCATCGAATTATCAGGATTTACCATAAAATCTACACCTTCTTGATCGCCCTCGTTGCCAAGGTATTTTAAAAAATAACTCTCGTCTGGTTTAGATAAAGTGTCGCTCGTATCGCAAGAAGCAAGCCACAAAAGACTTGTAAAAGACATCATCCAAACAAATGAAACTCGCATCTCTTTCATTTTGACTTAAACAAATTTCTAAACATTCCTTTGGATGAGAACTTCTTGATTTTCCGGGGGTCATACAATGGCCGAATGTAACCTATGGAAATAGACAAATTATCGAGCCTAAAAAAATCGCTCACGTACTGGTATTGTGAAACAGTAGTCGCCAATGATCCATCGGAATTATAATAATTTTTCTCAGGTATAGTCAGGTTAGTTAATCCAAGCATGTAACGAACATCAGCATAAATAAAGTTTTTACCCACTTTGTATTTTGCGCCTCCTCCAAAAACAAGCGATCGATTAAAGAAATTGCGCTTAAAAGTGATGTCAACGTCTGGACCTTGTGCTATTCGGGTACTTCCTTGTGAGTTGTCATTGAAACCCAAACTCGACAGAGAGCTTTCAACTAATAAATTGGCCGCTATGCCAACGTAGCCAAAGGGTCTGAGGCGGCCTGAGTCGACCGAATATTTTATGTACAGTGGAATATCTAGCCAACTGGTTTTGTCAATAACGGTTCCATTATCGGTTTGAGCAACTCCGGTTGTTATTGTCGAAAATGACTTTGTAGAATAACCAATACCCGAACAAATGCTCCACCGATCGTTGATGTTCCAATCTAACCCCATCCCCACCTGAAAACCAACCCGAATCGTGCGCGACACTGAAACATTGATAGGTGAAGTTGATAGCGAATGGATCGTATTTGGAAATGAAACATTTACTCCAATTCGATAATGAGGAGTAAACCGAGGGCGAGTAGTGAAGCTCTTGCTTAGATAATATAAGTCTATTGGATCATTCTTTGTATTTGGTCTGAACTCAGGATCTACTGTCAACAATTTCAAATAACTAGTTTCTGCTCCTATTGGATCGTCAAGTACTAAATAGGCTTGCGTAAGTATGTAGTAAGCCCTAAAGCGTTGCTCTTTAGTGAATCCCGATTCGAGGCAGTTTTTTAACAGCGATGGCAATCCATAAAATCGACCAGCTTCAAATTCGGCCGTTGCCTGATTCAGTGTTTGCTCGCACGTATCTTGTGCAAACACTTTTGTGCTAAAGAGACAACAAGTGCTAAAAACAAAAAGAATGATCTTTTTCAACATGCGGGTCTTAGAAATCTTTTATCAATAAACTTCGGCATGTCGATTCATAATCTATATCAGAGCCCACGTATACACGCCACTCTTCTTTGGTCATATTACGTGAAAGATTTGGGCAAACTTTTTCTGCTAGTACTTTTGCATCGGTTGGGTAAACGCGCACTTGACCTTCGTTGCAAGAAGCTAACAAATAATTTGATCCATTTGCAAAAGCTAGTTTCCAAACGTTGCCATTGTTATTATCCATTACCACAGGTAAATCTTCCTCTTCGTGATCGACCACCCACATTTGCAGTTTTTTATCGAGGCCTGCACTAGCCAATAGTTTACCATCAGGGCTGAATTCCACATCAGTAACTCCTGCCTTGTGCCCTGAAAGCTCTTTCGTTTTTTGAGTAGATAAATCGAGTAATTTAACCAATCCCTTAACCACCAATTTTTTATCGTCAATCACCTCCATTCCGTAGGCTAGCATCTGGCTTTGTGCCGGATTAAACGCAACCGATAAAATTCTGCTCGAAATTTCGCTCGCGATTTCCTTATAGGTATAATCCTTGGCATTAATCAATACAAGTTTGCCCGAAGTAGAAGCAGCGGCTATCCAATTACCGTCTGAACTTATATCAATTGATTTTAACTCGTAAGGGAGAGTAAGCACTTTTCTACTTTGCCCAGTAACTTGGTTAAATCGGATGGTTCTATCTGAGGAAACAGAAATAAAGTCTGAACTATTTGGCAGAAACTTTACATCTGTGATAGAGCCCTTATGACCTTTAATTACTTTGGGAGCGGACGTAAGGGCTTGTGTATTGAAAATTTGAAGTTCGCTTGAATCGTTTCCGTTGATTAAATATTTTTCATCTGCACTTAAGGCGAGTGCCCTATTGGCAAGACCTTTATTCTCATAAAAATATGGATTTGATTGTAGGGTTACGTAATTCCCTTCCACAATCCGTCCGTCATTACCTGTAGTATAGAATTTCTCTGACTTTTGAGAAACTGCTAATGCAAACATTTTGTTTTTATATCCACCAGGCACTTTAGCAGCATTGTAGTTATAGCCTGTCAACTTTGCCAATGCATAGTACAAACCTCTAAACACATATGGGTCGTATTTCTTTCCGCCATATTTGGTATGGAACAAATAGCCTTGCATCGAAGTTAAGCCTGCCAAATCTTTGTCATCTATATTTTCAGATTTGGCTTCGAGCGATTGGGCAATGGTCAAATAATAAAGATTATTAAACTTCTCATAATTCTTTACCGCTTCATTTGTTTTTTCAACAGCCAATAACTTAGCAGCTGTTTCTTTTGCTCCCGATTCTTTTGCTAACTTTTCTTGACGCTTAGCTTCAGCAGCCTGTGCAAGTGCGTAGTCTTTCGCCTGCCTGGTATCATTCAATGCTTTTATTAATTCCTTCTCTTTTTCCACCAATTTCTTGTTTGCATCTTGCGCAACCTTGGTAGCCTCATCTGCTTTCTTTTTTTGCTCAACAGCTATAAGTGTTTGCTTCTCCGCATTTGCCTTTGCCTCAAGTGCCAACTGCCGCTCTTGTTTCATTCGGATATTGTTGATTAATCCGTAGAAGAAGAATCCGATAGAAATTAAAAGAGCAATACCTAAAACGATATTTGTAATCCTTGCTCTGCGCAACATTCTGCGCTGAAGCATCTCTTGGTTCTTGAGTTCCGCCTCGAAGGTAATTCGACTAGTATCTAAAAAGACAATAGCCCTCTCAAAGGCAACATCGTAGCGTTGCGCCCACGTGCGAGTAGGGTTTTGCTTCTTTTGCCAGTTGAGTGCGAGTTGTAAATCGGGTGGCCTCCATAAACTGGTTTTGCCCACTTGATACATGGCTGAAGCATCGGATACTCGTTTGTACATTCGAGCCGATTCAAACTCTTCATCCACCCACGTTGACAAGCGAGTCCAAATGCGCATTAAACTTTCGTGCGATAATTCGATGAGCGATTCGGAAGTAAGTTGGGTAGTGAAGCTAGGCATTAAAAAAGACCGTCCCTGTTGCCTAAAGCGATCTATTACTTGTATTACTTTACTTTCTGGAACTGATGCTAGCTCGGCAATCGTCTTTACTTTAGTAGGTCTTCTGGTTCCTTGGCTTTCTTGATTTTTTTCTGTGATCGCTTTAAAAAGAACTTCGGCAATTTCCTTATCGCTAGAATTTAATTCGTCAAACGCCTCGTTGGCATGGAGTGATAGTGCCTGAGAAATTTGCCCTACTGTATTGTAGTGCCTAATGTCCATTGGCTCGCCTTGCTCGCGATTGGCCACCCAATAGTCCCACGTGCGCATGAGTGCATGTTGCAAAATAGGAAGTTGATCTTGGTTATCGCCAATATCGCTTAGCAGCCTTTTAACCAATCGCTGAGTAATCCTTCCACCCCCCACAGCCACAGGGCCTTCAATCACCATTCGCTTTTGCTCCCTCGTCATTTGAGGAACCAAATAATTGCTCTTGTTTACTAATTGCGTAAGACCTGGGAACGAAGAGCAATCGCCCATAAAGTCAGCGCGCATATTCAACGCCAAGTAGGCGGGAATTTCCGATTGCCCAACCGAATTGAGAATCATGCTTACGTATTCTTTCGATTCGTTGATTGCATTCTCTTGCCCAGAATCTTTGAATCGGAAAAGCTCTTCAAATTGATCGATCAAAAAGAAAACATTCTCGTCTTTAGAGCTTTGGATGTAGCGGGTAATTTCCAACAGCCCATTCGGGCCGCTATGAAGTACTGAACCAATAATAGACCGATGGATTTGTTTATCTTTTTCATCTATCCTCCCCTCGTTCACCAGAAAGTTAACTATCGACTCGGTAAGGTTTTGTATTGGCGATGTACCCGGGCGGGTAATAATTACTTTCCAATTAGGCCCCGTATGGGTCATGAAACCACCATACAACATGGGGATAAGACCGCAATACATTAAGCTAGACTTACCGCTACCCGAATAACCGAGAACAGTAACCGACCTATGTAAAGATAGCTGAAGAAGGATTTCGTCTACTTGGCCTTCACGGCCAAAAAAGAGATGGCATTCATCCAACGAGAATGGTCGTAATCCCGGAAAAGGGTTTGAACCTATCTGATTTTCAGAAGGGTTAATACCCACATCCGGTTGATCAAATTCACCAACTTGGACAGAATAGTTTAACATTACTTAGCCAAATAAAACAACTAAAGGTAGATGAATAAGCGTTAAAAAAATATAGTTGTTAGTTTAAAAAATGCTTACTGAATAACAAATATGATCCAAAAAAACCAAAATTTAGAATAAAATCAGATATATTCCAAAACACGATCAGCCAGTTTGATATTATCTGCCAACAATTCGTAGAACTGATCTTTATTTATTTTCAGTAAAACGGTGTCCTCCTTAGTAACCAACAGGTTTGAATTAGCAAAGCCAGAGGTGGCTATCATCTCACCGACAAACTGACCAACGGAATAATCCATGATGTATCGGCTCTTCTCGTAGTATTGAACGCTTCCTGAAAAAACGATGAAGAAATCATTGTTCATTTTTTCGTCTACCGAAATAAATTCATCAGGAGCCAAACGCACTTCTCTAGAAATATCGGCCATAAAAGACAAGGCTATTCCTGGAATACCTTCAAAAATGGGTAGGCGCTGGAAGAATATGATCTTATCGAATAACTTTACTTTAGTTTGCTTAGAAGGAATAACTGCCCTATCAAGCCATCTTTTTAAATCAGTAGATAGCCTTCGAGAATTAATCTCGTACTCGTTAGCATCAATTTGGTACAATGCCCAAGCAGCCATTTCACGCAGCAACCTATCAGGGTTAAATAATTGAGCAATTAAGTCTAACTTAAAATCACTAATTCTTAAAACCCCAATTTGTTCTAACGCACAGGCTTTTGTCCATCTGTTTGATTGGGTGAAGTCGCGATTGATGAGGAACTTTAAGGTAAGCTTGTCATCTAATTTTAAGCGAGGATAAAACACCTCTAGTCGATTGATTTTTTCGGCACTTGACAAATCATCTAACACCGGAATTACACGGAGTTTTAATTGCTCAGACAAAAACACATCGAGCAACTCTACCGCGTACGATGTTCCTTCCGAAGTACCGCTTTCGATATTTTCTTTCACCAATTGAATCGAACGCGTATCGTACAACATAGCCAGCAACATATAGATGTGCTCAATGTCATGCGTATCTTCCTCTTGCAAAGCAATTTTAACACGGTTATGCTGGTTGCCCTGATCGAGTTCTTCCATGGCGTTCAGATTCCAGGCAATATCGGCCACGTCATTCTCGATAGCATACTTAATGCGTGTAATTTGTGAGATGCCCGCTTTAAAGCCGCACTCTCCCAACGAAAGAAGAACTTGTGAAACAACTACCTTATCGGGATAATCAATTTTGCTCCAGAGCAAATCTTTTGCTCTCTGCCCTCCTATTCTGCCTATTACTTGTACAATCCGTATAATGGTTTGTGTGCCTTGGCCCGATCGATAAAAAGCATTTTCTAAATGATTCAATGCCTTGCCACCAATTAAAACCAACGCATTCATGGCTTGATTGCTATAAACTGGATTGGCCAAATTATCAATTAGGGCAAAAATGATTTCGGGGCTATTAACTTTTATTGATGTTGAGATGGCTGTCTTCCTTACTTTCGTTTCAGCATCATAAAGTAGTTCTATCAGATAAGACGAGTTTTCATCGGTAGACGAGTGCAACAATAGTTCCGCTGCATATTGCCTATCGTTTGGTTGATCGGAACGCGATAGTCGCTGAATGCGCTGCTTATGGATATCTCCTCCATTATTTAAGATCGCTTCCAAATCGGCCTTGCTCAGCATTTTCTTTTCGCCCGATTCGCTGATGTCTTTATCTGCGCGTATCACATATTGATCAGATACCGACAAACCTTTCAACTCGTTCATTCTGCGCTGTGCGTAATCTTTGGCTTCTTCGTGGCCATTTTTCATGAGACTGTTAACCCAAATACTGATTTGAGCGGGTTCTAACTTTTCTAATAATCGAAATGAAAATACAGCCTTAGATGTATGCCGATCGATCAGTTGCTGTTCGAGCCGAGATACGACTTGCTTCAATCCCAAGTCCAATTTTTCTTGGCTATAATCGCTGTTCTCCAATTTAGCCCTGATTTTATTTTTATAGCCGCCATAAAGCCGCTGTATTAGCAGTACATACAAGGCACATAGAACGATAATGATTACTGGAATCCAAAGTATCTTAAAAAAAGGAATCAGCGAGAATGAAAAAATAAATATCCCAGCCACTAATCTTCCTGATTCGCTCACTACACCTTCTACTTTCGCTTGAATGCCAAACCGTATCTTACTTTCAATCGGCACAAACATAAGTTTGTACACGGGATTTTCGAGCGAATCGCGGAGGGTGCTATTGAATAAACGGGTAAGGGCAATGAACAAAAAGAAATAAATAAAGGTATCGGGGTGCGAAAGTAAATCGTAACCAAAAAAGAAGGCGGCAATAAATGATGCCAATGCCAAAAACCCAGTAAGAAGCGGTAAGATGAACAACGAAGTTCGCAAGCCATATGAGCTTATGATACGATCGTTGAAGAATGTTTGCATGAGTAAACTAAGCATGTAGATAGCCCCATTAAAGTACGCTACAAAGTTTGTAAGATCCCGTTGGTTGGGGTATTGCTCATTCAACAAGTCTTGAAAGATAAACTGGTTAAAGTTGAACGTTACCACGGACGTAACTAAAAACAAGCTCAGCAAAAGCACATACTTATCCTTAAAAATTTTGCTGAAGCGAGTCTCCCTTCTTACTGAATCGTCAGCAATTAATTTGCTGGTAAGGCCAAACGATAAATTGATGATCGTAATACAAATCAATGCACCCACTATACTAGCATCGCACACGAGCAAGTAATCAGAAGTATCGGGGAAAAACCGAGAGGTGAGAGGAATCAGGAAATTAGCTAGAATAATTGCCACCAACTGACCCGTATCGATCCAACCAATAATTCTTTTTGACTGCTTAAAATCGAAAAGCCTACCGAACATACCCCAATAGCAAAGCAATAAAATGGCTGTAGTCGGCCCGGTGAGGCTATACATGAGAAGAAGCGTATTGTCATGCAACTCGGCCGATCCGAAATGATAGAAAAAATGGAGTGCCCCTGTTGACAAGAAAATAAGAACAAGGCTAGAAGTTGCCAATATTCCAAAACGCACCCTGTTTTGAAAAAAGGAGAAAACCAATGTAGCCGCTATGCCAAGTCCACCCGAAAGAAGAAAAGCAATATTAAGTTTGCTACTTAGTTTATTTAGGAAAAGTGACTCGGCAGTAACCTGAAAAGTGGCCACAAAAATACCAATGAAGAAACCCATGCCGAGCATTAAAGCAACTTGCTTCTGCTCTTTTGATTTGATGCTAAGAAAATTGAATGCGCTTGCTTTCATTAGTTGGGCTAAAGTAATACTAATTCTAAAAAACAAAAAGCCGAAGACAGGTGATTGCCTTCGGCCTCTTAAAGAACTTAAAGACTATTACTTCTTGGTAGCAGTTGAATCTTTCTTTACAGCAGATTCACTTTTCTTCAATTGGAACGCCTCGTTCAGACCTTTGATTACATCTTGGGTAATATCAATGGCTGCGCTTCCATAAAGCAAATCGCTCGATGGATCGAATTTTAGTACGGCATCTAAGCCACGCTCTGCGCCATACGTTTTCAAGTAAGAGGTAATGTTTCCGTACAACTCTGCATTTACTTTCGATTGGTCGTTGACAAGCTCTTGCTCTACACTTTGCTGGTATACTCTAAAGTTTTGCTGCTTCTTGCCCAAGTCTTCTTCTACCGCTTTTGCCTGGCCGATAGTCATCGTGCTTAAGTTACGTTGGTAAGCACCTATTTCGTTTTGCAAAGACTGCGCACGGTTTTGAAGGTCTTGCTCTAATTTTTTGCCTTTTGATTCAAACCTTACTTTCACTTCTTTATAGTAATCGTAATATTTCAAAACCGTATCAGAATTTACATACGCCACTTTCGCATCGCCAGAGGTAACGGTTGTTGATGGTGAAGTTTTGGGCGCAGAAGAAAAGTGAAGGAAGTATAAAACCGCCACAGCTACTAATGACAACCCACTGAGGGCGATCGGGACATTTTTCATTTTAATGGTATTTAAGATTTTAAGGCTACAAATATAAACAGAAAGGCATCAGGGCAAAATCGTCATTTTATTCCTCTTCGTCTGCTGCTAGTTGAAACGAATAAAAGGTTTCGTCTAACTGCAACGTGTCGTCATTAAATTGCCTGACAAATTTTTCTATTATCTCGGGCGATATCCGCTCAACCATAAGGCCTACATCCAATCCTATTCCAAAATCAGCCTCTTGGTTAATATCAATATGCTCTTGCACTTTAATGGCTCCCTCTTCCTGTAGTTCAGAAATTACATCGGCCATAAACAGTCCGACCTCTTCTTCCAAGGCAGGGTCAATTTCAGCACTTTCAATTTCTGAGCGTAACTTTTCATAATCTGGAAACGCGCTAGCAGCTTGGGCTTCGGCCACATCAAGTAGCTCGCCTTCATGCTCTAACCGCAAAGTGCAAATCACTGCATCGAAAATTACTTCCTCGCCTTCGTGCTTTCCAATAAAATAAAAATGTTGGTACTCGTCCGAATTATCTTCTTCTTCATCAGGCAAAAAAAGTTGGCCAGCCGCTTTCATCTTATCGCTATACTTTGCAATTTCAGAAGGGTTAAATCCTTCATTTTTTGTTTTTGCCATATCGCACGAAATTATTGCTAGGAATTTTTAAACCACTCTGCATACATCGGATAATTCACTGCAGTTCGTTGAATTACCTCCTTCATCTCATCGCCAATATCTTTTACCTTCTTGGCTGGCACCCCAGCATAAACACTGCCTGGTTCCACAATCGTTTTTGGCAATATGATGGCGCCCGCGGCTATCACCGAACCCGAACCAATTACGGCATCGTCCATAATAATAGCCCCCATTCCAATCAGCACGTTGTCTTCAACCGTGCAACCATGTACAATCGCGTTGTGGGCAATCGAAACGTTAGATCCAATCACGGTTTTGGCCTTTTGATAGGTGCAATGAATAACTGCCCCATCTTGTATGTTTGTGTTGTTGCCGATTGTAATGGAATGTACATCGCCCCGAACCACCGCATTAAACCATACCGTGCAGTTATCGCCCATTATCACCTCTCCTACCACAACGGCAGTATCTGCCAAAAAACAGTTGTTGCCAAACTTTGGAGTAAACCCCCTAACTGATTTTACCAGCCCCATAAATCTTATCAATTAAGTCTCAAGATTAGCTTAAACACCCAAGATCACAAAATCTTACTGACAAGATGTCACCTTTAAGTTATATGTGTTAAATTTGCTGTTCAAACTCGCTTTTGTGTTGAGAGTTCAAATAAAAAAACAAAGTTTCTACGAATCGAAATGGGAAATCTGATTGATGATATTGAGTTACTTACGGGAAGCGAAACAGAAGCTTGCGAGACAGTAAAGGTTACCGAAAATAAAAATACAGGCAAGGCTCGAAAACTTTATATAGAAAGCTACGGCTGCCAAATGAATTTTTCGGACAGCGAAATAGTAGCGTCTATTTTACAGAAAGACGGTTTTGATACCACTTCCGAAATTGCGGAAGCAGATTTGATTTTTCTGAACACTTGCTCAATTCGAGAAAAAGCTGAGCAGACCATACGGCATAGGCTAACTCATATTAACGGGTTTAAAAAAAAGAAACCCTATCTGATGGTAGGCATTTTAGGCTGTATGGCCGAGCGGCTAAAAACCAAACTACTCGAGGAAGAAAAAATAGTAGACTTAGTTGCTGGACCCGATGCTTACCGAGATTTACCCAAACTGATTGCCACTGTTGATGATGGCGACAAAGCAGTAAACACATTTCTATCGCGCGAAGAAACTTATGCTGACATAAGCCCAGTGCGGTTAAATTCAAATGGCGTAACGGCATTCATCTCGATTATGCGTGGTTGCGATAATATGTGTTCGTTTTGCGTAGTGCCGTTTACCCGTGGTCGCGAGCGAAGCAGGGATCCTAAATCAATTTTAAACGAAGCCAACGATCTTTTTAAAAAGGGATACCGTGAGGTTACACTGCTAGGCCAAAATGTAGATTCATATAAATGGAGTGAGGTAGAAAATAATAAAGCCAAACTAGAAAAAAGTAACGTAAGCGAAGTGGTACCTTTTGCACAGCTTTTAGAAATGGTGGCCGCCATACATCCCGATTTGAGAATTCGGTTCTCAACATCGCACCCAAAAGACATTACAGACGAGGTGATATACACCATGTCCAGGCACGAAAACATTTGCAAGTACATACACTTGCCCGTGCAAAGTGGCAACACAAGAATTTTGGAGCTAATGAACCGAGGCTACTCGCGCGAATGGTACATAAACAGAGTCAACAAAATAAGAGAAGTATTGGGTAACGATTGCGGACTTTCGTCTGATATGATAACTGGTTTTTGCAGCGAAACAGAAGAAGAACACCAAGAGACATTGACCCTTATGGAGCTAGCTCAGTACGACTACTCATATATGTTTTCGTATTCAGAAAGGCCAGGGACATTGGCCGAAAAGAAATTGAAAGACGATGTTTCGCTAGATGTAAAAAAGCGAAGGCTAGACGAAATTATAAAAAAGCAAAACCAACTTTCGTTGAAGAGAAACCAAGCAGATATTGGCAAAACCGAACGAGTGCTTATTGAAGGAACATCCAAGCGATCAACCGAACACCTCCAAGGAAGAACCTCTTCTAATAAAGTAGTCATCTTTCAAAAACAAAATAAAGCAAAGGGGGAATACGTCAATGTAATAATCGAAACATGCACCGGTGGCACATTGATCGGTAGAATTTGCAACTAACTGACAAGCGAAGAAGAAAAAAATGGCAGCCTTAGAAACGGAAATTCAGAGCATCAAAAATAGATTTGGGATTATTGGCAACGCACAATTGCTCAACCATGCCGTTCGCGTTGCCATGCAGGTAGCACCTACCGATATGTCGGTTTTAATTACCGGAGAAAGTGGTTCAGGAAAAGAATCATTCTCGAAAATTATCCACCAACTAAGTCCACGTAAGCACGGGCAATTTATTGCTATCAACTGCGGCTCAATACCCGAAGGCACTATCGACTCAGAATTATTTGGCCATGAAAAAGGTTCATTCACAGGTGCACATGAAGCTCGGAAAGGATATTTTGAAGTTACCAATGGTGGCACCATTTTTTTAGATGAGATTGGTGAAATGCCGTTGGCTACGCAAGCTCGGTTGTTACGCGTATTAGAGAATGGTGAATTTATAAAAGTGGGATCTTCCAAAGTGTTGAAAACCGATGTAAGAGTAGTTGGCGCTACCAACGTAAACTTACTCAACAAAGTAGATCAAGGTAAGTTTAGGGAAGACCTATATTACCGACTTAGCACCGTACCGATATTTGTCCCCGCTTTACGCGAAAGAGGAAAAGACATTGAACTATTGTTCAGAAAATTTGCATCCGATTTTTCGGAGAAGTATAAAGTCAAGCCGATTGCATTGACCGATGATGCCAAAGAGGTATTAATAAAATATCGGTTTCCTGGAAACATACGGCAATTAAAAAATATTGTAGAACAGATTTCTGTACTATCGCCCGATCAAAAAGAAATTAACGCACCAACGCTAGTAAGTTACTTGCCCAAAGAATCTACATTGCCCGCTTTGTATAGTGGCCCCACATCGCCTGAAAATATTTCGGAGCGAGAAATCTTATACAAAGTACTTTTTGAAATGCGCAAAGACCTCAACGACTTAAAAAAATTAGTACTTGAGAGTTTGGGCAACCCTGCCCAAGCAGCACAAATTTTAAAAGACAATGCGGCCCTGTTTGAAGGGCTTAGGCATGAAGATACCCGTCCACAAAACAGCGAGGTGGTTTTGAATATCAATCCGACTCGTACCGAAGAAACACAACCCGAAGAAGAGGAAGATTTTCAAGACGTAAGCCATGTAACCGAAGACGATTCTCTTTCGATCGTAAAGAAAGAAAAGGAGTTAATCATGCGCGCGCTCCGAAAAAACAATAACAAACGCAAACACGCGGCACGCGATTTGGGTATTTCAGAACGAACTTTGTATCGCAAAATTAAAGAATACGAGCTTGAAGAATAATACCCAAAGTCTATCTGCCAACAATACTTACACGGGGGTATTGCCGTTAATGGCTCTTGCCATTTGTTGTTTGCTTATATCGGGCTGTGGCTTTTATTCCTTATCGGGCGCAGCCACAAATGCAAGGACAATACAAGTCGAACCCTTTTTTAACAATACTGATCTGGGGCCAGCCAATTTAGGCGCAAGCTTTACCAATAAGTTAAAAGATTATTACCAACAAAATTCAAGTTTGAGGATAGTTTCTACCAACGGTGATCTTCAAATTGAGGGTACTATTATTCAATATGCGGTGGCTCCGGTTGCCCCTGTGGCAGGCACCGATCCTAGTTTACCAACACAGGCTGCACTAACCCGACTTACCATAGGCGTTAAAGTGAACTATGTAGATACCATTGAGCCAAAAAATAGTTTTAAAGACAAAACATTTAGTTTCTTTGCCGATTTCCCCAACGAGCAAAATCTCATCACTGTACAAGAAGGCCTCGAAAAGAAGATCTTTGATCAGATATTTTTGGACATTTTTAATGCAACGCTGGCTAACTGGTAGGATCGCGTTAAACTGATTACGTTAAGCCCGTTGTTTCAAAACCATTTTTCTTTTACATTTACCATTGCCGCACCTACAACCCTGTGAACAAACAACAATTTCACGTTATTGTAAAAAATTACACTTCGCTAGAGAAAAGCGAGGCGATGGATTTAATTTCACTGTCGCAGCATTATCCTTACAGCCAACTTTTACACAACTTAGCAGCCAGAGGGGCACAAGATTACGACCTTGCAGAAAAAGACAGTTCGTTGCACGTAAGCGCAATTTACAGTACAGATAGATCGGTACTCAAATTAGTCATGATTGCACCAAAGCAACCCCGCTTGGTGATCGAAGAAGCGATTGAACTCAATAACCCTACCAGCGAAGGCAAAATAGATAATCAAGTAACTACAATCGCTTTAAGCGGAGAGGCACTGTATACGGAAGTTGCGCAAGATTTAAAACACCTCACTGAGTCAAAATTAAAATTTGAAGAAGTGGTTGAACGACTAGAAAGAGAATCGGCAAAGCCATTAGCTAATACAGACTCCAAAGCAATTAAAAATATAGCCACAGAGGCTGAAATCATTAAACCCTCTAAACAAAAAACAAAAGGCGAAGAGCCTAAGCAGAAAGAGCAAACAGAAATTATTGATGAATTTATAAAAGCTCAACCCAGCATATCGCCAGCTAAACAAGTCGAGTTAAAAAATGAAGACCTTTCGGATAAATACGATGTGTATGGCGAAAACATTGTCTCAGAGACATTGGTGGAAATTTTACTGAAGCAAGGCAAAAAAGAAAAGGCCATCGAAATGTTGAAAAAACTGATTTGGAAGTTTCCACAAAAAAAGACTTACTTTGCAGCCCAAATTGAAGATTTGAAAAAATAAGTTTATGTGGTATACTCTATTTATTGTTCTTGCTATTGTTAGTTCTGTTTTGTTGGTACTTGTTGTTCTTGCTCAAAACTCTAAAGGCGGTGGCCTTTCCAGCCAGTTTGGAGGATCGGGTGCTAGCAATTTAATAGGTGTGAAAAAGACAGGCGATGTACTCGAAAGACTTACTTGGGGCTTTGCCATTGCCATTATGGTTTTTTCGTTGGCCACTAATTTTACCACACCCAATACAGCTGTTGCAAACGATGAAATTCTAGAGCGGGCTAAAGAACAGCAAGCTGCCCCTTCATTAGATCTGAATAAAACAACTCCGACTTCTGGAGACAGTACTAAGAAATAATTAGCTAGTAGCTTAAGTAGTATTAAAGGATTACTCTGAATAAGGGCAATCTTTTTTGTTTTAAAGACTTCCAGCTTAAAAGAATTTACCACACGTAAGTAAATATTCTAGAGGTGAAAATAGAAAATATATTATTGGTTTTTGCTGAGGAATTGCACAACTGAAGACTTCTCACTGCTCCCGTGGCCTGCGTGCACACCGGCCATCGGAAAACAGATCTTGGCAACCGCTAAGTTATTTCTTGTTTTTTTCAGCCTTGAGCTGAAAAATTTCATTTTGTAAATCAAACACCACACCAGCGAGCTCATCGGCAGAAACATTTGCCTTCGATTCAACATCTGGAAATTGTACACTGATATATGCCTTTGCAGACCATACCTCCATTACATCGGTAGCCTCAACTTGATAAGGCGAGTAGTTCCTATTATCCGAAACCAAAAAAAGCTTGCCGCTCTCTTCTAAGTAATTGAATACACGCTTGTAAACAATGCCCTCACGCTGCGAAACAATTACATACGTTTTCCCACTCTTAATATTTTTGATGTCTTCCACATGCTCGCCAATCACAATAGTGCCTGGCAAAATAGGCAACATCGAATCTCCACTAATCTCAAACGCGCGGTAGGTTCCCGTTTTCAAAATCGGCAACTGAAACCTGGGCAATTCTTTTACATATTCCGTGTCGGCATAGCCGTTCATGTATCCGGCAGCAGCTTTTAGTGGTACTAGTTCAATGTTATCTCTCCCTTGTAAATCGGAAGTAACAACGAGTATGTCTTTACTTTTTGAAGCGCTAATCGAGTTAATTGGTGAAGCCGGCTCATTCAAATCTTTACCAATCAGATCATCTACAGATATACTGAAGACCTTTGCTATTTTTTGAAGTAACTCCAACTTAGGCTCTGCGCGCCCCTCCTCGTATGCGCCCACAAGCGATCGTTTGATCTCTAACTTGGCGGCAAACTGATCTTGCGTAAGCTTAAGTTGTTTGCGCAATTGGCGCATGTTTTCGTTTAGCTTTACCATATCACTTTTTAAAAATTAATATCCTTCCTGAGTTGATTTCCTTTCGCCCAAGCGAAAACAAATTTCGTTGCATGTAATGAGGTCGGTTGCTCATAGACTCAATGTGCCGATTTATTTTTGCCACCACCTCTTGCACGGGTGTAAATGGCTCGGCCAAAAGATAGCCGTAAAAGTTCTCAATGCTTCCTTCGGTCGAAAAATTGACCTGAAACCTGCCCGAATCTAGTTTTTTGCTCTTTAACCTTAGTCTTGCCTCCATAACTAATAATTTTAGCCAAATAACGGTACTAAAATTGTTTTCGCAAGTTTTTAACTAAATATTTTA
>JAAFHY010000037.1 GCA_013298505.1 Cytophagales bacterium | reverse complement strand
GACGTAGACTCGTATGCGAATATCGATAAGCAGTTTAAAGGCATTGTTACTAACATAGCCAATACAGCAAAAGATAAAACTTCTGCCGATGCGATTACAGAATTTGAAGTTCGCATTTTAATTCTGCGCTCTTCGTACGAAGATTTGATTAAACAAGGAAACAAATTTCCATTCCGCCCTGGTATGACTGCCAGCGTTGAGATTATTACCACTAAAAAAGATAATGTAATGTCGGTTCCGTTAACAGCCGTTACTACACGCAATCCTGATAAGAATAAGAAACCAGTAGAGGCTGCTCCATCTGATGACGATGAGGAAGAAAGAAAAGTAACCGATAACAAAGCGAAGGAAGTGAAGAAGGAAGATAAAGTCGTTGTTTTTGTTAACGATAAAGGCGTAGCAAAGATGACAGAAGTAAAAACCGGAATCAGTGATTATGACAACATCGAAATAATTTCTGGCCTACCAGATAATGCTGAAGTAGTCACTGGCCCTTTCTTGGTTGTGTCTAAACGTTTGAAAGATGGAGACAAAATAGCGCAAGCCAAAAAGGATGACAAAAAAGAGAAGACAGATAAGAAAGAGTAAGAAAATTAACTAATGTTAAGCCCCTTGTGCCTTGGTACAAGGGGCTTTGTTTTTAATTGATGATAGAAATAATTATTACTTTCGCAGAATAAAAATTCGATATGATAAAACACCCTTGGCACGAGGCTCCGATTGGTAACAACCCACCTGAATTTGTAAACGGGATTATTGAAATATCAACTGGCATGCGTACCAAGTATGAAGTTGATAAAGAAACTGGCTTGTTGAAGTTAGATCGCATTTTATATTCTGCTGTTTACTATCCTGCCAATTATGGTTTTATACCCCAAACGATGGGCGAAGATAAAGACCCATTAGATATTATGATTCTTTGCAGAGAATCCATTCAGCCGTTGTGCCTTGTGCCAGCTAGGGTGGTAGGCGTAATGCGAATGATCGATCAAGGTTTGGCCGATGATAAAATATTAGCCGTGGCCGAAAATGATGCAAATACAAAACACCTAAAAGATATTAGTGAACTGGCCAACCATTTTAAGCTAGAGTTAAAAGAATTTTTTGAGAGCTATAAAAAGTTGGAAAATAAAGTAGTAACCGTTCCTGATTTTCAGGGAAAAGATATTGCTCTGAAAATTATTACTCAGGCTATTAAAGATTACAACACTGAGTTTAGAAAATAGTGGATCGTCCTAATTCTTTTCTCATTATACAAACTGCTTTTATTGGCGATGTCATATTAGCAACGGCACTAATTGAAAAGCTGCACGAACATTACCCAACTGCTGCCATCGACTTTTTGGTTAGAAAAGGAAACGAAACGTTACTTACCCATCATCCTTACTTGCGCGAAGTAATTGTATTTGACAAACGTAATAAGTATCGAAACCTGATTAAGCTTATTAAAAAAATTAGAAGCAATCAATATGATGAACTAATAAATGTGCAACGTTATGCTACTACGGGTATCCTATCAGCACTATCCAGCAGCAAGCATAAAGTAGGCTTCGATAAAAATCCATTTTCTTTCTTTAACTCAACCACCATTGCACATAGTTTTGAGAATGTCCATGAGATAGGGCGCAATCAGAAATTGATTGAACACCTAACCGATTCAATTCCCGCTAAACCCAAATTATATCCTTCTGAAACTGATTTTGAAAAGGTTCGGGCATATCAACATCAACACTATTTTTGTTTGGCACCCACTTCGGTTTGGTTTACCAAACAATGGCCAGCAGAAAAATGGTTTGATTTAATTAAAACACTTAGTACAAAAACTGACTCCCTATTTTTGTTAGGCGCACCATCTGACAGCGCAATTTGCGAAACTATTAAATTGAAGTCAGGAGTTGCTAACGTAATGAACCTAGCAGGCAAATTGAATTTTTTAGAGTCAGCAGCGCTTATGAAAAACGCTACAATGAATTTTGTGAACGATTCAGCACCGATGCACTTAGCTTCTGCAATGAATGCGCCTGTCACTGCTATTTATTGCTCTACAGTTCCCTCGTTTGGTTTTGGTCCGCTTTCCGATCAATCTTTTGTGGTAGAATCTCAAAAAAAATTGTCGTGCAGACCATGCGGGTTGCATGGACATAAAAGCTGCCCCAAAGGCCACTTTGAATGTGCGCATTCCATTACGACCGCACAGGTGTGCATCGGAGTTTAGAATGCGTTTAGTTGTTGATATACTTTGTGGATTGGTAAACCCATCACGGTAAAGTACGAGCCGGTTATTTTTTCTACGCCTATCATCCCGAGCCAATCTTGTGCGCCATAAGCCCCCGCTTTATCAAAGGGCTTGTAGGAATCAATGTAGAATTCGATTTCTGCTTTCAATAAATCCTTGAAGGTTACTTCGGTGCGGTCGTCAAACAATACTTTCTTTTTTTTATCTAAGATGCAAACTCCGGTTATTACCGAGTGTGTTTTTCCGCTTAAGGAGGTAAGCATCTCAATGGCTTCCTTTCGATCTGCGGGTTTATTTAGTATCTGGTCTTTTAGAATAACAACGGTATCAGAAGCCAACACTAGTTCATTTGTTATTTTAGGTAACAAAGCCTCTGCTTTTTTTTCTGCTAAAAAGGTTGGTACCGAATAAATATCCATCGAATCAGGAAAAGATTCATCTATGTTGGGCGAATCAATGGTAAACGAAAAACCAGCTTCTTTTAAAAGAAATTGCCTGCGAGGCGAACTAGAAGCGAGAATAAGAGGGCGTTTGAAATTCATCTTCCTTAATAGAACTGTATAGAAATCCGCTAATTACTTTTGGATAAAAGTAAGTAGATTTTTGTGGCATGGTGAAACCGCTCGCACAAACTTGCTTTACTTCATCAATACTTACTTCTTGCGTGATGATGGCCATCTGCGCTTCACTGTGATTTACTTTAGAGAGACACGTTGAAAAATTTCGCTCAAATGAAATATGCTCTGATGCTCGTTGATCCTTGCCAGGAATGCCCAATATCTTTTCGACTATAAAGTAATGCAAAACAGTAAGATCTAAGTTTTTAATTTCGGGTGGAAACTTCCACGTCATTTGATTAATGGTTTCGGGCTTTAGCCGTATTTTCAAAGCTTGATTTTTTAAAACAACTCCAAAGGCCCATTTTTTCCCGATTATTATTTCATTTAGGCTTTCGGCATTTTCAATCATCTTAACTTCAAAGTAAGTGGATAGTTTTGTGATGATTTCATTCTCATCGAAATGGGAGATGCCGTTGATAAGCCGATGGGTAGGAAGAATTCTCAGGTCGCCCGCTTCGGTATTAGTTAAATACATCAAATGGAAATGATAGCCTTCCTTACCTGTATCGGTAGGGTTATCAGATTTACATTTTTGTTTAAGCGCAAGCGAACTTTCGTAGCGATGGTGGCCATCGGCCAAAATAATTTTTAGTGGATTGAGTGTGTCAAGAAACCGTTGAATCACTTTGGCATCTTGAATTAAAGCTAGTACATCGCGCACACCTTGATAATCTTCGGTTTCGTACAGAGGCACTAGCATCGCTTCATCCATGTACTTTTCAAGTTCAAAGTTTGGATCGGTATAGAGCCCATGCGTTGGGCTTGCATGCATTTGTATTTTCTCCAACAATGCAATTCGATCGTTCACTGCTTTCGGAATGGTGTTTTCATGCCGTAAGATTACGTTCTCCTCCCAATCGTAGGCACGAATGTGACAAACGAAACCTTTGCGGCAATATTCTTGTGCCGATCCGGCTATCTTAAAATATTGATAGTAAACATAAATACCTGGAATGATATCTTGCTCAAGAGTGCCATTCGATTTCCAGCGCGCTAGTAGTTGATACGCATTTTCTACCGGGTCAGAACCCTGTGGCACTGATAAGTGAATGGAGTTGAATGGGTTTTCGTAAAGCTTTTGGCGCTGCTTGTCTGATACCACATCAAATAGGGGAGAAGTCAATTCATCAATTTTTTTTGCCAACAATGAATTGTATCTCCATGCGCGAACGGGTTTTATTTCTGCCATGCCTACATTCTATTTTTCTTCCATTTGCTAGCCGTTTCAACTGTTGTATGTACTTCAGCAATTTTAGTTGTCGAACTTGATAACGAAACAGCCAATGCAGCGGCTAATTTTTCTGACTCAACATCTTCTTCGCCTAGCAAATACTCAGGCTTAAAATAATTTTCGATAAAGCGAGTGTTAAAATTTCCTGACCGAAAGGCCGGATGCTTCATTACAAATTTCCCAAAACCTAGCGTTGTTTCAACGCCTGATAGTTCATAGTCGTCAATCGCTCTGATCATTTTATCCATGGCGAGTTCGCGGGTCTCTGCGTACACAATTAGCTTTGCCAATAGTGGGTCGTACTGTACGGGTATTTTCATGCCTTCTTCAAAGCCATCGTCTACCCGAATGCCATGCCCTTGAGGCCTTCGGTATGTTTGCAGTGTTCCTATATCAGGCAAAAAGTTATTGCTCGGGTCTTCGGCACATACCCTCAACTCTATTGCGTGGCCGTGAATGGTAAGTTGCTCTTGCGTAAATGGGAGTTTTTCTCCTTCGGCAATTTTAATTTGCAGTTTAACTAAATCGAGGCCTGTAATTAGTTCTGTTACCGGATGTTCTACTTGCAGTCGGGTATTCATTTCAAGAAAGTAGAAACTCATGTCTTCATCCAAAATGAATTCGATTGTTCCGGCATTGTAATAGTTGGCAGCCTTAGCTGCATTTACTGCGGCTTCACCCATTTTTTTTCTAAGCTCGGTAGTAAGCACGGGTGAGGGTGCTTCTTCAACAACCTTTTGGTGCCTTCGTTGTATCGAACATTCGCGGTCGAATAGATGAACCACGTTTCCATGCATATCTCCAAAGACTTGAAACTCGATATGCCGTGGTTTGGCAATATATTTTTCGATAAATACGGCACCATCGCCAAATGAAGCAGTTGCTTCGCTAATCGCCCGTTCCATCTGTGATTGAAACTCGCTTTCATTTTCAACCACCCGCATTCCTTTTCCACCACCACCAGCACTTGCTTTGATCAATATGGGGTAGCCAATTTTTTTTGCTATCGATTTTGCCTCAGCCACATCGTTAATTGGTGTACTTGTACCAGGCACCAGCGGCACATTGAATTTAGCAACAGCTTCTTTCGCAGCCAGTTTGCTTCCCATAATTCGCATCGAATCGCCCGAAGGTCCCACAAATTTTAGCCCTTCTTTTTTTACCAGATCGGCAAAATCTTCGTTCTCAGAAAGAAAACCATAACCCGGGTGTATAGCATCTGCGCCAGATTGTTTTGCAACATCAATTATTTTGTCCATCCTAAGATACGATTCTGATGAAGGTGCAGGTCCAATGCAATAAGCTTCATCGGCAAAGCGCACGTGCATGGCTTTCCGATCTATCTCGCTATAAACGGCCACAGTTTGGATTCCCATTTCTTTGGCGCTCCGCATAATTCGTAGTGCAATCTCACCACGGTTAGCAATTAAAAGTTTATGGATTTTTGAAGAATCGTTCATGGTTGGCCTATGCTAATTATTCAATGGTATAATCAGTAGTATAAATAAACTGATTTTTTCCTATTTCAATCAATATAAAAACGAGTGAAGGCTTTTATCTTATCAATTTCTGGCAAGTGCTTTTCAAATACTTTAATCAGATCGGTTGTGCTCCAATTCCCCAATAATATTCGGATGAGTTTCTTAGGTGTATTCATTCCAAAATATAGATTCTCGGAGTCTTCGTCTTTCGTTACGACAATTTGATTTTGATGATCTGCATAAATAGCAATATCTATGTCTTTGGTTTTCGATCCAGATAGAATAAAGTTTACATGAGTTGCCTCATGTCCTTCTTTCATCAAAAAATTAACTAACCTTAGCGGGATATGAACATCGCAGAGAGAATTCATTGTTAAGACGCGAGTTCGTAGATAGATTTACCTGAGCTGGTAAGCTTAGCATACTGAAGAGCTGCTAGGATGTCTTCCTTTTCTAACTCTGGATGATCTTCAATGATTTCAGCAAATGACATTCCAGAGCCCAGTAAATCTAAGATTACACCTACAGGCCACCCCATCCCTCTTACGCAAGGCTTTCCGAAGCAGATGTCTGGATGGATAGTTATTCGATTAAGGTAGTTCATCGTTAAATTGCTTTTTCAAAGTTAAAATTATTTTGCCCCAAATGGCACTTAATCCACAGATCATGTGCCTTTCCACACAATTTTTCTATTTTTGCGCAATTATTAAGTAAATATTACTACCGATGGTTGATTTATTCGAAAAGCTCCGCATGGAAGAAGGCCCGCTGGCCAAGTATTCTCATTTACCTGACGACTATTTCTTTTTCCCTAAACTAGAAGGCGAGATTGGGCCAAGAATGAAGTTTAACGGAAAGACCGTTTTAAATTGGAGTTTGAATAATTACCTGGGCTTGGCCAACCACCCCGAGGTACGTAAATCAGATACAGACGCTACGGCTCAGTATGGTTTAGCTGCACCAATGGGTGCACGTATGATGTCGGGCAATTCGGTACATCACCTCGCATTTGAGAAGCAGTTAGCTGACTTTGTGCAGAAAGAAGATGCCATGCTGTTAAACTATGGCTACCAAGGTGTGCTTTCTATTATTGATGCGATCGTCAACAGAAAAGATGTAATCGTATACGATTCTGAATCTCATGCTTGTATTATTGACGGGGTGCGTTTGCACATGGGCAAACGCTTTGTGTATCCTCACAATAACATGGAGAATTTAGAAAAGCAATTGCAACGAGCCACCAAACTTGCCAACGAAACAGGAGGAGGCATTTTGGTGATTACTGAAGGCGTTTTTGGTATGTCGGGAAACATGGGCGACCTAAAAGGCATTGTTGCATTGAAGAAGAAGTATAATTTCAGATTATTGGTAGATGATGCCCACGGCTTCGGTACCATGGGAGCCACTGGGGCAGGCGTAGGTGAAGAGCAAGGCGTGCAAGATCAAATTGATTTGTACTTCTCTACTTTTGCCAAGTCGATGGCTAGCATTGGCGCATTTGTAGCGGGCGATAAAAAAATATTGAAGTTCTTGCGCTATTCGGTGCGCTCGCAGATTTATGCTAAGAGTTTGCCCATGCCATTGGTAATTGGCGGCATGAAGCGGCTAGAGTTGGTGAAGAAGCATCCCGAGTATCGCGAAAATTTGAAAAAGATTATGGCGGCTATGAAGGGCGGCCTTGCCGATAGAGGTTTTGCAATCAACAAAACACAATCACCCCCAACTCCAGTATTGTTTAAAGGTGGCGTGGGCGAAGCGGCCAATATGTCGATGGATTTGCGCGAAAACTATGGCATATTCTGCTCAGTAGTTATTTACCCGGTAGTGCCAAAAGACGTGATTATGTTCCGGATTATCCCAACGGCATCACACACCATGGCCGATGTAGAAGAGACATTAACCGCGTTTTCGGCTCTAAAAACCAAGTTAGACAATGGCTTTTACAAGACAGAAGCCTTGGTTTCGGTAACTAAAGTTTAAAAAAAACGTGTTTTTGATTGTATTTAAAGGTTTTTAGCTAATTTGGCAGTAGGAATTAAACACCTCAATAACTAAACATACCATTACAATGAAAAGATTTGATGATTTGAAAGCTCTGATTGCTTCACTAGAAGGAGACGCAGACAAGTTTTATAACAAAGCTAACAGTGCTGCGGGCACACGCGTAAGAAAAGGCATGCAAGACTTAAAGAACATTGCCCAAGCTATCCGTGCTGAAGTTCAAGAACTGAAGAACAAGGAAGCTAAGTAATTGAATTAGAATCAAAAAAAAGGGACTCGCTAATCAGCAGTCCCTTTTTTTATGCGCTTTTCTTAAAGCTTTCTTTGATCTTTTCGATATCAACCGCTTTGGCCACAGGCTTAAAGCCTTGGGTCTTCAACGTAGTTCTTCTGCGAGCCGCCTTGGCTTTGTCTTTACGGTTCTTTCTTTTTAATCGGGTTACTGACATAGTGTGATGGTTAAAAACGAGGGGCAAAAATAAGCATCATTTCTCATAATACAAGGTGATACCTCATTCTTCTAAAAACCGTCAACTAAGAACTGGTAACTGGCAACTAAAGCACTAATTTCTAATCTAACTCTAATCATTGGTTCGTGTCCTCACGAACCAATGCGAAAGCATAAAAAATCCACCTAACCTGATTAGCTTTGACGGTTAATTTTTATGGACAAACCCACCATTCCCAAAGGCACTCGCGACTTCGGCCCAGCACAAATGGCCAAGAGGCAATTTATATTCTATAACATCCGTAAAGTGTTTCAGAAATACGGTTTTCAACCGTTGGAGACGCCTGCAATGGAAAATCTTTCAACTTTGACTGGTAAGTATGGAGATGAGGGAGATCAGTTGTTGTTTAAAATCTTAAGTTCTGGCGATTATCTGAAAGATGTAGATGCATCGAAACTCGAAACTCGAAACTCGAAACTTTTAACTTCTGAGATTTCCGAAAAAGGCCTTCGCTACGATCTCACCGTTCCCTTCGCTCGTTATGTGGTGATGAATCGAGGCGAGATTACTTTCCCTTTCAAGCGTTACCAAATACAACCTGTGTGGCGCGCAGACCGTCCGCAGAAAGGACGTTACCGAGAGTTTTACCAATGCGATGCCGATGTAGTTGGCACAGATTCATTGATCTGTGAGGCTGAGATTGTTTTGATGATCAAAGAAGTTTTCAAATTATTGGGCATCAAAGATTTTACGATCAAGATAAATCACAGAGCAATCCTTTCGGGCTTGGCTGAGTTGACGGGTTCACAAAATGCCAGCCTGCCGGCAGGCAGGGAATCTTCGTTGTTTGTGGCTATTGATAAATTAGATAAGATTGGCGAAGAAAAAGTAAAAGAAGAATTGCGCTCACACGGATTTGAAGACCTAGGCATCGATTCGGTTTTTGGTATTTTGAGTTTCAGGGGAAGCACCCAGCAGAAAATTGACTTTTTAAAATCTAAATTCTCCAATTCCGAAAAAGGAAAAAAAGGCATTGCCGATTTTGAAGAAGTATTGAGTTTACTGCGAAGCTATGGAGTAGGAGTGGACAATGTGGAGTTTGATATCTCCCTCGCCCGTGGCTTGAGTTATTACACAGGCTGCATCTTTGAAGTAAAAATTAACAATGTAGCCATTGGCAGCGTAAGCGGTGGCGGACGTTACGATAATTTAACAGGCGTATTCGGTTTGCTAGATGTTTCGGGCGTGGGTATCTCTTTTGGTGTAGATCGCCTTTACGATGCAATGGAAGAACTAAAGATTTTTCCAAAAGAAGCACAGGTATCTTCTAAAGTTATGATCGCCCACTTTGATGATGCCACCTTGCGATATGCGTTAGGTGTAGCCAACCAACTCCGCGAAAGCGGCATCTCCACAGAAGTTTATCCTGATGTGACCAAACTGAAAAAGCAGTTGGATTACGCCAATAAGAAAGAGATTCCTTACGTGATTGTAGTTGGCTCAGATGAAATGAAAGACGGTATGCTTACGTTGAAAGACATGGAGGAGGGAGAGCAGGAGAAGTTACTAGTAAACGATATAGTTTTAAAACTTAAATAGCGTTGAACTTAATTATTAAACTTTGAATCTCGAATCTCACACTATATCCAAGAAGCCCCTAACACTCGCTGACCTTGACTTTGTTCTTCATGGTCACTCAAAAATTATTTTGTCAGAAGATTCAAAAAAGAAGATTAGTCACTGCCGCGAATACTTAGATCAAAAGATAGTATCATCTTCGGTTCCGATTTATGGCATCAATACAGGATTCGGATCACTCTACAACAAAAATATTCCTACGGATCAGCTAGAGAAGTTGCAAGAAAACTTGGTTATGTCGCATGCTTGCGGAACGGGTGCTGAAGTGCCGAGAGAGATTGTGTTACTTATGCTCTTTTTAAAAGTTCAATCATTGTCGTATGGCAACTCGGGTGTGCAGATAGACACCGCCCAGCGATTGATTGACATGTTTAATCAGCGCGTATTGCCAAAAGTATATGAGTTGGGCTCGCTGGGTGCTTCGGGCGATCTTGCTCCATTGGCACATTTATCATTGCCATTAATAGGCAAGGGCGAAGTGCATTATTTAGGGAAAATTTATGAAGGGCATGAGATATTAGCTCTGCTGAATTGGAGTCCCATTCATTTTAAAGCAAAGGAAGGATTGGCATTGCTGAACGGTACTCAATTTATGAGTGCGTATGGCGTTTGGTGCGTATTGCATGGGCAGCGATTGTTACAGCTCGCCAATATCATAGGTGCTTTGTCGACAGATGGATTTGACGGAAGGATAGAGCCGTTTGATGAGTTGGTTCATCAAATCCGTCCGCACAAAGGGCAACGCCAAGTAGCGCAAGAAATCCGCACCTTATTGGCCGGAAGTGAAATTGCGCGTCAATCTAAAAAGCATGTGCAAGATCCCTATTCTTTCCGATGCATTCCACAAGTACATGGTGCAAGTAGCGATGCGCTTGAGTATGTCGTCAACGTAATCCTTACAGAAGTAAATTCGGTTTCTGATAACCCAAACATTTTCCCCGAAGAGGATAAAATTATTTCAGCTGGTAATTTTCACGGTCAGCCGTTAGCGTTGGCGCTTGACTTTTTGGCTATCGCTTTATCGGAGCTGGGCAGTATTTCTGAGCGCAGAACATTTCAATTAATATCGGGTTCCCGAGATTTACCCAATTACTTAGTGGCTAATCCGGGTATAAACTCGGGCATGATGATACCCCAATACACAGCCGCGTCAATCGTGAGCCAAAACAAACAACTTTGTACGCCTGCTTCGGTCGATTCAATCGTATCTTCAAACGGCCAAGAAGATCACGTAAGTATGGGTGCAAATGCTGCTACCAAAGCGTACCGAGTAGTTACTAATTTATATTCTATTTTAGCCATCGAATTGATTACGGCTACTCAGGCGCTGAATTTTCGAAAGCCACTGCGTACTTCACCCTTCTTAGAACAGTTCAAAGATAATTTTAGAACGGTAGTTCCGTTTATAGAAAGTGACCGTGTGCTCCACAACGATATGGCAAAGGCAGAGAGTTTTTTAAAGGAAGTAAAACTGATTAAGTGAAAAAGCTTATTGTAATCTTTTTTATACTTCGATGCGCTGGGAGTTTAATGGCTCAATATGGTAGTCGATTAGGGCGCTTTGAGGTAAGCGAAGTGAACGGATGCAGCCCACTAACCGTTACAATTCTAAATACTAAATCAATTGCTGCCGGAGAATGTACCAGCCCAAAAACGTGTGTAATGGATTTTGGAAACGGTACTGTACAAGGGAATCAATTTACAATAACCTACACTACACCGGGTAAATATTTATTGCGAATTGCGTTTCAAAGTCAACCGACCGATCCATTTGACGATATAGAAATTAATGTAGAGCCAAACATCCAACCTGCATATGAAGTTTATACTTGTTCAGGCTCTAAAGTTTCTATCAAAGTAACGGAGCAAATCTACGATCAATACTTCATTGATTTTGGAGATAGTTCCCCAAAAATTACAGTCGCTAAAAGTGCCAATCAAATTGCGCAGCATACTTATGGTGTAGCTGGCAATTACACGATATTGGTAAACGGAAAAAAAAATCAAGCCGCCAATAACTGCGCAGCAAAGCCGATTTCGTTTGCGGCTGTGGCAGTGGTGCCTCCACCTACCATCACCACACTTACAGCGGTGGATGAAGTGAGCGCTCGACTAGATTTTTTTAAGCCTGTAAACGTGCAATACAAATTAGAGATGGCCACAAACGGGGTGGGCTTTGCTCAATTGCAATCCATGTATGATGTGGCCACAGTAACCACAAATAATTTACGACTCGATAATAATTTTTATTGCTTCAGATTAAGCGCGTACGATCCGTGCAGCTTTCAAAATAATTATTCTCCGATTATTTGTTCGCAAAAGGTAACGCTAACCCCTCAAAATAATCAGCATAAGTTAGATTGGCTTACACATACCGGGGTCACTCAAATTGCCTCGGTAGCTATTAATCGAGACGGAACTTTTTATCAAAGCAAAGCGGGCTCTACCCTTTCATTTGTTGATCCAGATGTGGTGTGCAATACTAATTATTGTTATCAAATCGTAAGCAAGTATGCATGGGGTGGCAATAGCTTTTCATTACCAAAATGTGGTGTTGCAATTTCCACAACTATTCCATCTACGATACTAAATTCTTCTGCCGAGGTAGGCGGTGCAGACGTTCAGTTAAGTTGGCTTCAGCCGCTTTTGTTTACAGCCGTAGAATATTCGATTCAGAAAGCCATTGGAACAGGTAGTTATGTTTTTTTCGATAGATCTACCTTACCAAATTATATAGATGCGGGGTTCTCGTTAACCGAAGCACAATGCTACAAAATCAATTATGTTGATAAGTGCAATAACACAAGTGCGAGTAGTATGCCCATTTGCCCAATACAACTTAGCGGATCGCTCAATGCCGAAAATGAAGTCTCACTTTCGTGGAATGCTTATTCGGGTTGGAGTCAAGGTGTAAAAAACTATGTAATCGAAAAGTACGATCAATCAAATAATCTACTATCAACAACTGACATTGGATTAAATTTGTCTTTCTCTGAGTCGCGCGTAGATATCGATCATCAAATTGTATCTTATAAAATAATTGCCAAACCAAAGCAGCTTGGTATTGCCGAATCATCTTCAAACAAAATAAAACTTAGCAAGTCCATCAATTTATATTTCCCAACGGCATTTACCCCCGATCGAAAAGGGCCTATGGTAAACGAAACCTTTACGGTGCGTGGTCAATTTATAACTAAACTAGAGCTATCTATTTTCGACAGATGGGGTGCGTTGGTTTTCTATTCAGATAAAGGCGAACCTTGGGACGGTTTTCAAAATGGACAGTTGATGCCAGTTTCAACCTATGTGTGGACGGCCAATGTTAAAGACCTATCGGGTCAATCCTATAAAAAAAGCGGTACTGTGGTGCTGATGCGCAAGTAAGAATTGCCGACTCGTTATAATTTTTCTCTTCGCCCCATCATCATAAAGTGTAACTTTGTCATCTTAATTTTCTGGTTATGTTCGATATGATGAAAATGATGGGCAAGATGAAAGAGGTGCAAAACCGCTTGAAAGATGCTCAAGATAACTTAGTAAAACTTAGTGCTTCGGGCGAGGCAGGTGGCGGCATGGTGAAGGCAACTGTAAATGGAAAGAGGCAACTCATGCAGCTAGAGATTGATCCAGCCATTCTAAAATCAGAAGATCAAGTTCTTGTGCAAGACCTAGTAATAGCGGCAGTAAATATTGCCTCCGATAAAGCCGACCTACTTGCAAAAGAAGAGTTAAAGAAATCTACCGAAGGGCTGCTACCCAATATTCCAGGTTTAGATTTAAGTAATTTAATGGGATGACAGAGGTAGCTGTCGTAATACTTAATTACAACGGAAAAAAATTCCTGCAACAGTTTTTGCCTTCTGTTATTGCGCATAGCCAATCTGCCGAAATTATTGTTGCCGATAATGGTTCGACCGATGGCTCAGTCGATTTTATCTCAAGCGAGTTTCCGGCTATCCGTGTAATTCGTAGCCAAAAAAACTTAGGCTTCTGTGGGGGATATAATTTTGCGTTAAAACAAGTAAGTGCAACCTATTATGTATTGCTAAATTCTGATGTTGAAGTAACGCAGGGGTGGATAGAGCCAATGATTTCTTTGTTTAATAGCGATTCAACTATTGGCGCTATCCAACCCAAGATGCTCGCCTTTAATAGAAAAGATGAATTTGAATACGCGGGAGCTGCTGGAGGCTTGATTGACGGATTGGGTTATCCTTTCTGTCGGGGTAGAATATTCAACAAGTTAGAAAAAGACATTGGCCAGTATAATGATGTGACACCAGTTTTTTGGGCTACTGGTGCTTGTCATTTTGTGCGGGCATCGCTCTATCACCAGGTGGGCGGGTTAGACGAAGACTATTTCGCACACATGGAGGAAATAGATTTTTGTTGGCGATTGAAAAGAGCGGGGTATGCGATTTACTATAACGGAAACAGCACTGTATTTCATGTAGGAGGAGGGACTCTTTCATCGAATAGCCCACGAAAGACTTACCTGAATTTTAGAAATGGCTTAAGCCTTATCTTTAAACACATGCCGTTTTCTCAGTTAGTTTGGAAGTTTCCACTGAGATTGTTGCTAGACTGGGCTGCTGCTATTAAGTTTTTAACGCAACCTTCTTATAAAGATGCGCTGGCAGTGGTGAAGGCGCACCTTCATTTTTTTTATGGATTTGGTAATGAGTTGGCTAAAAGAAAATTATTGGCTGCCCGTTTCCCTAATTTTTCTGTTAGTCAAGATTATAAGCCCTTTTTGGTAGTAGATTATTTTATCCTCGGCAGAGATAGCTTTCGCAACCTGCGATTTAAAAATCCCAAATAGTTGTTCGCTTTCGCAGATGAGCTCTCAAGTTCATTAAAAAGGCAAGCGATAAATAAATGATTACTGGCGAGCCGAGCGTAAGGAAAGAGGCATAAATAAAGAATAAACGAATAGACGAAGTAGCAATACCCATTTTTTCGCCTAAAGCGGTACATACCCCAAAGGCGTGTCTTTCAAAATAATGCTTGATGCGGTCGACCACTGGTAGATATTAACTGAGTAACAGAACTCTTTAACCTAGCTATACCGCCTTTGGTCGAGAATTCTTTCGATTGCAAATATATGTCTATTTAGTATGCCTTGAATAGGCTCTAATTCTTATTTTTTTAACTATTATTGCAAAAAAATTGGTGCGGACTTACATTTGCCGTTCCTTAAAAATACCATAATACCAAATCCATGAGAAAATTAGTTTATTCACTGCTAATCATTGGTACGTTGACAGTTACTAGCTGTACACTTCCTCAAATGATTAAGATGGCAAAAGAGCAAAAGCTCGAAATTAAGCCAAATCCACTAGAAGTGCACAAAGACACGGTTAATTTTGACTTGTCGGGCAACCTTCCTGTTAAGTTGCTTAAGAAAGGTACTGTTTATACGCTCAATACTTTTTACAAGTACGGAGATAACGAATTGGCTCTTCCTGGCTTACCACTAAAGGCAGAGGATTACCCTAATAGCGCAAAAGAAGAGACTAAGGTTTCTAAGGCGTTTATGTTCCCTTATAAAGATGCCTACAAAACAGGTACTGTGGAAATTCAAGGCGTGGCTTCAAAAGGAACTAAGTCTAAGACTACCCCACGCATGCCCCATGCAACGGGCATTATTACTACGTCTAAGTTGGTTCAAAATTCATATTATGCTGCGTTTGCAGCTCATTCATATAACAACCAAGAAGAGTTGATGCCAGTGGTCATTCCTAATTTTATCTTTGAAAGAGGTAAATCAGTACTTCGTTCATCTGAAATGAAAGCAGACCAAGGCAAGCAATTAGACGCATTCATCGCTTCTAAAAACGTAACCCGCACGGTAACGATAAAAGGTACTCACTCTCCTGAAGGACTTGAGCGCATCAACAGCAAGCTTTCTGAAGAGCGTGCCGCTGCAATCGAAAAATTCTATCGCGCTCAAATGAAAAAGTACGATTACCAAGGTGTGGCCGCTGAAGTTAAATTTATTCTGAATCCGATTACAGACGATTGGTCTGAGTTTAAAACTGCCTTAGCAGCTTACAATGGAATAACTGCAGACGAGAAAGCGGCATATTTAACCGTAATCAATAATGGTGGTGTTTTTGAAGATCAAGAAAAACAATTAAAGAAATTAGCGACCTACAATAAAGTTTTCAAAGATATATACCCTGGCTTACGCGCAGCTAAAACTGAAATCTTGACGATTAAGCCAAAGAAAACAGATGCAGAAATTTCTGTGTTAGCTAAGCAAATTACCACTGGGCAAGCTGGCTCAGATGCATTGACTTTTGATGAGTTGATGTATTCTGCTACTCTTACCCCTTCGCTAGAAGAGAAAACAGCCATCTACGAGGCCGCAACTAAAAAAGGAACAAACTGGACTGCCCACAACAACTTAGGTGCATCTTACTTGCAAGCAGTAATTGAGAATCCATCAAAAACCGATCTAGTAGATAAAGCTGCTGCTCAGTTCGAGATTGCCGCTAAGTTGAATCCTGCATCAGAAGTTCATGCTAACCTAGCTTCTATTTCTTTAATGAAAGGAAATGCATATAAATCATACAGCCATGCAAGAGCGGCTTTGCAAGGGGCTACTAATGATGTAACCCGTGGTGTAAACGGAGTGAAGGGCGCTTGCGAAATCTATATGGCAAATTATGGTGCTGCCGTAACTTCGACTTCCTCATCTGCTGATTCTCACGTAAACCTTTTCAATAAAGGTCTCGCTCAATTGTTGAATAAGGATTTTAGCAATGCTTCATCGTCATTTGCAGAAGCAACACGCAAAAATTCTGGTTATGCAATCGCATATTATGGTGCGGCTGTAGCTGCAGCGCGTTCAGGCAATGGAGAGGCTGTGGTTTCTAATTTGGTAAATGCCGTAAAGAACGATGCTAATCTAAAAGAGAAAGCGCTTACAGACCTTGAGTTTGCAAAGTTCAATACCACAGAAGCGTTCCGTAACGCATTGAAATAAACTGATTTTAAGTAATAGCAAAAAAGCCTTCGTTAGTTTGACTAGCGAAGGTTTTTTTATGCTCTTGAATGGGTAAAAAAGACCTAAAATATTTTCATTCTGGCATAAGTGCTACTATTTTTACAATCTTGCATTCCAATTAGGCTTTAAATAAGTTTTATGAGAGAAATTCAATTTCGAGAGGCACTTCGTGAGGCGATGAGTGAGGAAATGAGGAGGGATCCTTCTGTTTTTTTAATGGGAGAGGAGGTAGCGGAGTATAATGGTGCCTATAAGGTGAGCCAAGGAATGTTAGATGAATTCGGCTCGAAGCGTGTTATAGATACACCTATTGCCGAACTTGGATTTGGCGGAATTGGTGTAGGTGCTGCCATGAATGGCATTCGACCAATCATTGAGTTTATGACATTTAATTTCTCATTGGTGGCCATCGACCAGATCATTAATTCAGCGGCAAAAATGCTATCCATGTCGGGTGGGCAATTTAATATTCCGATTGTGTTCCGTGGGCCAACAGGAAATGCTGGAATGCTGAGCTCGCAACATTCACAAAATTTTGAAAACTGGTTCGCCAATACGCCTGGTCTTAAAGTAGTAGTGCCCTACACGCCTTATGACGCCAAAGGGCTTTTGAAAACAGCCATCCGCGACAACGATCCGGTTATTTTTATGGAGTCGGAATTAATGTACGGAGACAAAGGTGAAGTACCCACAGAAGAGTATTTGATTCCGTTTGGAGTGGCAGACATAAAGCGAGCCGGTAGTGACGTTACCATTGTTTCGTTTGGTAAAATCATGAAGGTTGCGCTAGCAGCGGCAACTGAGCTGGAGAAAGAAGGTATTTCTGCTGAAGTCATCGACTTGCGTTGTGTTAGACCTATTGACTACGCTACCGTAGTTGAGTCGGTCAAGAAAACAAACCGCTTGGTAATAGTTGAGGAGGCATGGCCTTTGGCCGCCATCTCTTCTGAGATTACGTACCATATTCAAAAACATGCCTTTGATTATTTAGATGCGCCCATCCATCGAATTAATAGTATTGATGTGCCTCTTCCTTATGCACCAACTTTGATTGATGCGATTCTACCAAACGTAACGAGAACAGTAAAAGCAGTGAAAGCTGTCTTGTACCGAGACTAGTAAACTCAAAGAGCACCTCGCTTACCGAGCTCAATGGCTTCCATGTTTATGATGGAAGCCTTTTTTATTTCAAATCGTATAATTGTTTTGATAGTATGGAATCCATGATTGCCTGCTGCTCCTGGATTAATACAAAGCATGTTTTTATAGCTGGGATCTTTTTTTACTCTCAAAATATGAGAATGACCACAGATAAAGATGTCGGGAGTCCTTTCTTTTAGAATTTTTTTAACGCGCGGATTATAGTTGGGAGGTGCACCTCCGATGTGAGTCATCCAAATCGTTAATCCTTCGCAGTCAAACCAAAGATCTTCCGGAAGCGTGTTTTGTAATTCTCTATCGTCAATGTTTCCGTAAACAACCCTTAGCGGTTTTGCTTTCTTCAAGGTGTTGAGTATTTCGGGATCACCAATGTCGCCTGCGTGCCAGATCTCGTCACATGGTTTGAAGTAGTCAAGAATTTTTGGATCAAGAAAGCTGTGTGTATCTGAAAGAAGGCCGATTTTCATATTATCTTGAGTCTAACATCAAATTTATAGAAAACATTTGTTTATACGTATAGAAAAAATATATTTGTCGTATAAAAAGATAAGTTTATGGATGCCAAGATTACCCTAAGTTTTAATGATGAGGTCATTGCTCGTGCTAAGAAATTTGCCGATGCAAACAACATTAGCTTATCTAGGTTGACAGAATTTCTCTATGCTAAAATGACCCAAGAACGATATAAGCAATTGGAAGATTTGCCAGTTGCTGATTGGGTAAGCATGGTGGCTGAGGGGCAAGTGGAGTACCAAACCAAAGCTCGTTCACGCCAGTCGTCAAAAAAAGAATATTTCAAAACGAAAAAATGAGATTATTCTTGGATGCGAATATTTTGGTATCCGTGCTCAATAAGGAGTATCCGCTGTTTACTTATTCATCCAGAGTTTTAAGTTTAGCGGACAATCCCAAATTTCAAGTCTACACTTCGCCTATTTGTTTGGCAATTGCTTTTTATTTTGCTGAGAAGAAGAGTGGCACAATTGCGGCCAAAAAGAAAATGGAAGTCTTATGCGATCGATTGGAGATAGCTACCGCGGACAAGTCAGTGGTAAAAAGAGCCATTCAAAATAAGTCTATCCATGACTTTGAGGATGGACTTGAGTATTATTCTGCGGAAGCAGCCAAGTGTACCTGTATTGTCACCGAGGATAAGAATGATTTTTTCTTTTCTAAGATGGAAGTAATGAATTCACAAGCATTTTTAGAAAAGTATGGTGTGAAGTAGCAACAAAAAAGGGTGGAAATTTTCCACCCTTTTTAAGCGATAGCTATTTTTTAATTCTTGTTTTTCAAGTCCAGCGCAAAATCTTTTGCGGTTTTGGCAGTCATTATATCCATAAAATTAAGTGCGCCATTGGTTGTTGAGCCACCTCCCGTTTGTATTTGTGGCACTATAGCCCCTGTGTACTTACTGAATGCATCGGCCCATACTTTTTGAACCTCTACTTGCGCTTTCAATTTCATTTCAAGAGCACCATCGGCCTGCATAATTCGTTGTCTGGCATACGCATTGGCATCTGCTAGTTCTTTTATCTTCTTGGCTTCAAGAATAGATCCTTCATATGCAATTTTTTGCTGTAGCTTGTCTTGTTCCGCTACTTTCACTTTTGTCTGTGCCTCTACAACTTGTTTGGTTTGATCTTGCTTTTGCTGGTACTCAATTTCAACTAGTGCTTGTTCACCTTTCGCTTTGGCGGTTAGCGTTTGCTGTTGTGCTGTCATCAATTCTTGTTTCGATATAGATGATTTGGTAACCGCATCAATAATTTTGACCAGCTTTTCGTCCACCTTATTTTCATAGTCTACATCGGTAATCGCTGCATCGGCTACCGTGATGCCGTATTCTTTAATAGAAGACAGCTTACGCTTTGGAGCATTCGTCTTTTTATCAAATTGAATTTCAGTCTGGTATACTCGTTTCTTCTCCATTTCGAGTGAATCAAACACTAAGTTCTCTTCCGTTACTAGTAAATACACACCTTCTTTTAGTTGATCTAAAAAGTCTTGTGCCATTTGTGCACGACCACCACCGTAGTGTTTTTCGCTGCTCATTAGCTGCGCAGATGATTGCAAGCATTCTTTGGTATACGGTGCTAATCTTTTTACAACCAACGACTGTGGCGTGCGGTGCGTGTTGTGGATCAATATCATTTCCTTTTCATCAGAGGGTAAGATAAATTGAGTGATGCCACGAACGTCAGCCGTAGTAGCATCGCTAAAGCGGATCATAATTTGCCCTACTTCTATACCATTGTCTTCAATATCTAGCTTGGGTTTTGCATCTTGGTAAGTAACTGAAATTTGATTGGGCCATTCTTTCTCTTTTGCGAAGAAGCCTGCGTAGAATATACCGGGCGCAAACTGAACAATTTGCTGGCCATTGGTTCGCTCTACAACTGTTCTATTTCCTGCATCGTTCCATGAAAAAGGATTCACAATCAGAAAAAAGATGAGTGCAATAATCGTAAGAACGCCTACTACAATTGTTTTTCTTGAAATGATCGGGTTGTTGGTGTCCATAGTATTAATCGTTTTTATTTTTGGTTGAATTGTTTTTGTTTGAAAAATAATTAGTCAGTAGCAACACCGTTGCGTACGCGACAATACCGAATACGGCCAGAAACCCGACCGCAAGTGCTAGTCTAATCATAATAATGGTTGTTAAGTTAAGTGTGAAAAAAAGGAGACTTGAATGTCTCGAACCTGCAATAGAATACTGGGTTACATGCCTTTATGAATTTGCGTATCTATCCACTGTCAAATCGAAATGAAACCATGCTTGGCTAATTATTTTTTAAACATGTTTTTTTATTGATTTGAGCGCAAAATGAGAATATCAGGCCAGTTTAATGAACGTTGACTGGGTTACCTTAAAATTTCTTTTTGATCTTTGTTTCCCAACGGTATGCTTCTTTTTGCGTTCTCATTTTTCCACTTTGAATATACTCTGTTAGCTTTTTATTCATCACTCCCTGCGAAGTAAAATGATAGCAACCACAATCATCGCAAAGGTAGATTGCAATCGGGCCGCCTTGGCTTCCATATTCAAAGCGGGTGTGCGCGTCTATGAGTGCATCTTCTGCTATTTGCTCCGTAGGGAACATTCTTTTATGGCTGGGGCAGGTTTTCATTTTGTTGTTGCCAATTGGGGAATCTGCTAGTACCTTGCGTTTAAACTTAAAAACAGAATGAAGATAGCAGAAATTCACACGAAAAAAGGAGTGATGAGGATTAATTTCTTTGAGAAAGACGCTCCCAACACAGTTAAAAATTTTATCAGCTTGGCTGAAAAGGGCTTTTATGATGGGCTTACTTTTCATCGGGTGATTCCCAACTTTATGATCCAAGGCGGCTGCCCAAACGGGATAGGCAATGGCGGGCCGGGATACAAAATCGATTGTGAGTTAACAGGTGGCAACCAGTATCACGACCGCGGTGTGCTGTCTATGGCTCATGCCGGAAGAAACACAGGCGGTTCTCAGTTCTTTATTTGCCACTCACGTGACAATACAAAACACCTTGATCGAAATCACACGGTGTTTGGTAAAGTGGTCGAAGGCGTAGACATAGTCGATGCTATCCGTCAGGGTGATGTGATGGAGAAAGTAGTTATTAAGGAAGAAGTAGTCGCTTAACCTCCCTGCACTTCAGCAACACATTCTATCTCTACTAATGCCTCTCGAGGAAGTCGACTGACTTCTACTGTAGTTCTGGCTGGTTTGTGATCGCCAAAAAAAGCTTCGTAGGCTTTGTTCATTTTTTCAAAGTCTGCGAAGTTTTTCAAAAAAACGGAAGTCTTCAACACGTTGGCTCTAGAGCAACCGGCTGATTTCAACACCGATTCAAGATTTTGTAATACGAGCGTAGTTTGTTCGGATGCTGTCGCCCCCTCGATCAGCATGGTAGCAGGATTAAGTGGGGTTTGCCCAGAACAAAAAATTAAATTGCCCGAACGGATGGCATGTGAGTAAGGCCCAATGGCTTTCGGTGCGTCAGCTGTAAAAATCTTTTCCATATTTTGATTCATTAATTTACAATAGGATTACTCATACATTTTGTTAATATCTACTTGATGGTTTTTCTCCAATTTTTTTCGTATTGGCTTCAAAGTGGCTGTGATCTCTCCTTTTTCAATGCTCCAGTCTTCATGGCATAACACAAAGTTTCGTATTGTTTCGTAGTGTGGTAATTCTTCGTTAAGAGCGTCAAGCTCCTGTCGAAATTTAGCTCTCACTTTGATGTTATGAACCATAAACTGTGGCGCTGTCCAATGTATTTCATGTTGGCCACACCAGGCTTTGAGAATTTCAAATTGAGGCACAATCAAAGCCGTTACAAACGGGCGCTGAAAACCGATGACAATACTGCGTTCGATGTAGAGGGATTGCTTTAGATGATTCTCGATTTGCTGTGGTGCAACGTATTTCCCAGATGATGTTTTGAAAATATCTTTCTTACGATCTGTGATTTTTAAGAATCGTTGTTGAACAAACTTGCCGATATCGCCTGTGTGCAGCCATCCATCGGTCGTTAAAACTTCTGAAGTCAGTGCCGGTTTTTTGAAATACCCTTTCATGACGTTGGCGCCTCTCACGAGGATTTCGCCTTCCTGATTTTCGTTGGGCTGGTCAATCTTAACTTCTATGCCGGGCAAGGGCAAACCTACCGTGCCGAAACGGTTGAGTCCCGGTTCAAAACGATTCATAGAAATAAGTGGTGCTGCTTCCGTCATCCCATATCCTTCCACAATAGCAATACCTGCGGCTGAGAAAAGCCTGCCAATTTCAGGTCGTAGTGAGGCGGCACCGACTGCGATATATTTTATTTTTCCACCCAATCTTTTTTTCCATAAATGCAGCACAGCAACACGAGCAATGGCCAACTCCAGTTGAAATAGGGGTTTGAGTTTTTTTTCTGGACCGAATCGCTTGCCGACACCCATTGCCCAAATGATCAATTTTCTTTTGAAGATGTTTTTCGCGAGCGTTTGTTCTTCCATGAAATCATACATCTTCTCTAAAACACGAGGCACGCTGCTGCAAAAGACCGGTCTCACGGTTTTGAAATCATGAACAAAGCTCTCTTTGTTTTGGCTGAAGTATAAAGAAGTGCCAAATGCCAAATAAACATAGCAGCATGCTCTTTCAAAAATGTGACTAAACGGTAGAAAACTAAGTACACGATCACCCGGCTCCAAGGGCAGAATAGTCAAGACAGCTTTTATGTTGTGCACGATGTTGCGGTGGGTGAGCATCACACCCTTTGATAATCCTGTGCTACCAGACGTGTATAGTAAAGTGGCAACCTCATCTTCAGAAATCGTATCTCGAAACGAAGCAACTTGCATCATCTCTTCATGGCTCGTTGTGGTTTCGTTGAGAGGGCTAAAGAAATTCGCCTTGTCGGGTTGCAGATGAAAAAGCTGCAGTTGTGAACTTGTCTTTTCTTTGAAAGATTGAAACCTGTTGAATAGTTCCACATCGGATGCTATGCAAAGACGAGCTTCTGTTTCGGTGACAATGGCGTTGAACTCTTCTTCGTTGAGTGTGGGATGGATAGGTACGGTGACCAAACCTATTTGTTGGCAAGCAAAATCAAGTATCATCCAATCGGGGCTGCCAATTACTGGAATGAGTATGATTTTTTCACCGGGTGCATAGTGATTTGCCAGCAACCAACACGAAAGTGAATTGACTTTGTTTTGAACTTCTTCTATCGAAAGACTTTTCCATTGTCCATTTGCATATCGATTCAATGCTTTGGGATTGGGATATTTTTCTTTTTGGTAATGAATTAATTCAAAAACCCTTGTAAAGTCGACTCTTTTAGTAACGATCGCCATATCCGTTCACTTTTTATGAAATGGGTTTAACATAAAGAACAGAGTAGAGGATTTCGAAAAACGCTGGGTAGTCTGGCAGGTTGTTATGGCGCGCTCCTGCAATAGCGTGCAACTTTATCTTAGTTGGATAGAGTGCCTTCAACTTTTCACTTTGCTCGAAAGAAACAAGTCGATCGCTAGTGCCATGAATGATATGAATCGGGCATTCGGTGGTTTTCAAGTATTGGTCGGTTCGGATGTCATATTTTAGCATCCAACGAAGAGGTGTAAAAAAAATGTAGCGATTGATGTTGTAGAAAAAACTGAAGTAAGGCGAATCGAGAATTAGCATCCTTGGTTTGTTCCATGAAGAAATGCGAGCTGCAATGCCGCTGCCCCACGACCGACCATATAAAACGATTTTATCTTCCGCATATGTTTTGGTAAGCCATTTGTAAATGAATTGCGCATCATTAAATACTTTCTCCTGACTTCTCTTTCCCTGGCTTTTGCCAAAGCCTCGATAATCCATCATAAAAAAATCATAGCCATTGCTCAAAAAATCCTTGGCAAATTTTCCCCAACCCTTGATGCTTTTGGAATTCCCTTTCAGATAATAGACAACTCCTCTTGAATTCGGTACTTTAAAGTAGATGGCATTGATGCGCCCTCCGTCTTCCATTTCAAAATCTAGTTCTTCAAAAGGGAAGGCGTATTTGTATTCAAAAGCACGGGTTAGTTTTTCGGGGCGAAAGAAAAATAGGTGTTGGAAGAAATAAAAAAAAAGGCAGAAGCCAATGTAGATACCAGCGATTGATAAAATCCAAACCATCATAGCCAAGATAGGAAAATATTTTGGATGTTGATATGCTTTTAGACTTTACAAATCTCAGCGCGCAAAGACCGCCAAGGAATACACGCAAAGTGCCGTGGAGAGAATTCACTTCAACACTTCGGCAAGGCCGTCTCGAAACTTTTGAAATTTGTTCAAATTCCTATGCCCACCGCCTTCAATCACAAAAAACAGATCGCCATCGCTCAATAATGGTTTTAATTTAAGGGCAGAGGAAAGGGGTACAACCCAATCGAGTGTGCCATGGAAGATTACTTTTCGGCATTTTAGTAAAGGGATATTCTTATCGTTTGGAAAATGGTAACGCGCAGGAAAAAGTGAAAGCAATGGCCGCAACGGAGTATTGATGGCACCTCTTAATTCGTTAAAAGGAGTTTCGAGAACAAGCAAGTCGGGAGTGTTGTTGATGGCTAGCTGAGTGGCGACACCCGACCCCAGCGATCGTCCGTAAATGATGAGCCGAGAAAAATGAAAAGTTTTTCTCGCCCAATTTAAAACAGTTTGAGCATCAGCGTAGAAATCAATTTCGCTTGGTTTACCTGTGCTCTTGCCGTATCCTCGGTACTCTACCATAAGAACATCATAGCCAAGGGAAGTAAAATCAACAGCATACGTACCCCATCTTTGCAAATTGCCTGCGTTACCATGAAAGTATAAGATGAATCCTTTAGATGGGGTGGGGGATTTGAAGAGAAGAGCGTTCAACTTTTCGCCATCAGGTGTCTGTATAAAATGTTCTTCGAATGGCTGATCAAATTGAAAGGCGTAGTCAGCCGCTAGTGCCTTGGGTTGAAAAATGAATTTTTCGGGATAGAGATAAAATAGGACAGTAGAAACAACAACCAATGATGACACCAGGCCGATGATCAAGAGCATTCGTTTAATAATTTTTTTAGTGACCACAGCCTCAAAAATACTCGTTTTTTCATTGATGCCTTTTGATTACTTTGTTTCAGTTATCACCTAAACTCACAATGAAATGAAGAACATGGGTCTTTTTCTCATTCTTTTTCTCTTTACACAGCCGATCCTCCAAGCGCAGACTCAAACCACTTCAGGTTCTGCTACCGTTGATCTCAAATACTATGACAAACTCAAGTGGCGCAACATTGGCCCAGCGCGAGGGGGACGATCATTGGGAAGTGCTGGAAGCCCGGGTAGAATTAATGAATATTACTTTGGCGCCACTGGTGGCGGCTTGTGGAAGACCAACGATGGTGGTCAAGAATGGTTTCCGGTAACGGACGGACAAATCTCTTCGTCTTCAATTGGTGCCGTGGCTGTGGCCGAAACCAATCCTGACATTGTGTACATCGGAGCAGGTGAAACACAACTTCGCGGCAGCATCACGCAAGGCGATGGGGTTTACAAAACGGTAGACGGTGGAAAAACGTGGAGGCACTTGGGATTGAAAGAGACGCAGGCCATTGCGCGCATTCGCGTGCATCCAACCAATCCCGATGTGGTGTATGTGGCAGCTCTCGGCCACCCTTACGGGGATAACGAAGAGCGCGGTGTGTTTCGCAGTACAGATGGAGGCAACACGTGGAAAAAAATTTTGTATGTGAGCCCAAAGGCAGGAGCAGCCGATTTGATTATCGACCGCACGAATCCAAAAATTATTTACGCTAGCACATGGCAAGTCTATCGCAGAACGTGGAAGATGTGGGGCGGTGGCACAGATTGCAAATTGTGGAAATCAGAAAATGGTGGCGACACATGGAATGAGTTGACAAAAAACCCCGGTATGCCGGAAGGACCCTTGGGCAAGATTGGAATTACTGTTTCACCGGCCGATAACAAAAGATTGTGGGCAATAGTAGAGGCGAATGACGGTGGCGTGTATCGCAGCGATGATGCCGGTGCCACGTGGAAAAAAACAAATGATGAACGGAAACTTCGCCAACGTGCTTTTTATTATTCCAGAATTTATGCTGACCCATTCGATAGAGAAACGGTGTATTGCTTGAATGTAGATTTTTGGAAATCGACCGATGGTGGTGTGAAGTTCGACACGGAAATAAAAGTACCGCATGGCGATAACCACGATTTATGGATTGACCCGAACAATCCACTGCGGATGATTACTTCTAACGATGGTGGAGGATGCGTGTCGGTGAATGGCGGCAAGAGTTGGACAGATGAAGATTACATCACCACACAATTTTATCACGTTACTACCACCAACCACGTGCCGTATCATGTGGCGGGTGCACAGCAAGATAATTCTACGATTGCTATTCCTAGCGAAGGTTGGAGCCACATGAATGAACTTGGCGAATGGGGCTATGATGTAGGCGGTGGCGAGAGTGGCTACATCACTTCGCATCCAGATAATCCAAATATTTATTATGCAGGTAGTCAGGGTGCGTTGCTCACGCGCAAAGATGTTTCAACCGGACAGACACGCGACATACAGGTTTACCCACGGTTTTTTTCTGGAGAGCCTGCTAGTTCATTGCCCGAGCGGTGGCAGTGGACGTATCCGATTGTCTTCTCACCACGTGATTCAAAAATTTTATACACCTGCTCGCAGCATGTGTGGAAAACAACCGATGATGGACAGAGCTGGGAAAAAATTTCTCCCGACTTGACGTATGCCGACCCCGAGACCTTGGGAATATCCGGAGGTGAAATTACACGCGATATGAACGGTCCGGAGATTTATGCGACCGTATTTGCATTGGCACCTTCGTTCCACGATGTCAATACCATTTGGGCAGGTAGTGACGATGGAAAAATAAACATCACACGCGATGGCGGAAAAAACTGGACGAACATCACTCCCAAGGATTTGCCGAAAAATTCGGTGGTCGCCATCATCGATGAATCGCGGCACAAGGCAGGTACCGCTTACATGGCTGCATTCCGTTATCAAGTAGATGATCGACAGCCTTATGTTTTCAGAACAACTGATTTTGGAAAAACATGGACGAAGATTGTCACTAGTATAAAAGATGGCCACTTTGCGCGCAGCATTCGCGAAGACCACTTGCGCCCCGGACTTTTGTTTTTAGGCACGGAACACGGAGCGTATGTATCATTCAACGCGGGTGATAATTGGCAATCACTTCAACTGAATCTGCCCGACACACCCATTCGTGATTTAGTGGTGAAGAATGATGATGTGGTGCTCGGCACACACGGCCGTGGGTTTTGGATTTTGGATGACATCAACCCATTGCGTCAGCTCACGCCCGAGTCGATGAAGCAAAATGCTATTCTGTTTCAACCAAGCGATGCCATTCGTGGTGTGTACGATGCGGCTTTCCAATATTATTTGAAAGACAAGGTCGACACCGTGAAGCTTGAAATTTTAGATGCCAACGGAAACATCGTGCGCAAGTACTTGGGTACTAAAGCCGAAGAGAAACCAACTGCCGGAGATTTTTGGGGCGGTGGTGACAGCAAGCCTACCGCTGCCGCAGGATTGAACACCTTCCGGTGGAACGGTCGCTACGAAGGCGCTACCATTTTTGATGGCATCATCATTTGGGGAGCACGTCCGCAGAATGGACCTGAGGCTCCGACAGGAAAATACCAAGTACGCATCAAGGCTGGAAGCTACACACAGACCTATCCGTTCACCGTGAAGATGAATCCAAACCTGAAAGGCGTGAGCGAAGCCGATTTGAAAGAGACGTTTGACTTAGCAATCAAAATCCGCGACCGCGAGTCGGCTGCCAACGAAGCCGTCATTCGTATTCGCGATTTGAAAAAGCAAATTGAAGAACGTGCCAAGGAAGTAAACGAGCCCTCTTTCTCCGCTTCGGCAAAAGACTTGATTGCGAAGATAACTGCCATCGAAGAGAATTTGTATCAAACCAAAAATCGGAGCGGTCAAGATCCCCTCAATTTCCCAATCAAGTTGGGCAATCGTCTCTCAGCCTTGAGGCGCAGTTTGGAAACTGGAGATGGCAAACCTACCGCTGGCGCGTACAAAGTTTTTGAAGAGCTAAGCAAAGAACTGGACAGCCATCTGAGCAAATTAGAAACCACCCTCAAATCCGGAATCGATGCGATTAACCCTGTGCTGATGAACAAGCAGATGAAGGCGATTATTGATAAGAAGAAATAACAATGAGTGCCTCACCGGATCAACCTGCCAATGAAAGAAGTGAAGAGCTAGCTTCAACGAAATCATTTGCGGTTTTAAAAGATTGGAAGAAATATCTTTTTGAGTTTCTGCTGATTTTCATGGCTGTTTTTCTCGGTTTCTTGGCTGACAATATCCGAGAGAACTATACTGAGCAGCAACAAGCCATATCGCTGGCCAAAAGTTTTTACGAAGAACTGAAAAACGATTCAGTTAGTGTTGTTTTGAAGATCGAAGGACGTATGCAAAAAGCTAAATCAATCATGTACATGATTGATTTTTTTCGCGACAGCAGCCTTACGTCAAAGTCAAGGGAGTTGCCTTACCACTTTTTATGGGCAACGGCTGCCAGATCTCCGATTATTTTCACCCCTCGCACGGTTGTGTTAGAGCAATTAAAAAGCTCTGGTTCAATTCGATATTTCAAAAACGACCGATTACAAAAATTAATAGGAGATTTATCAGTTGCTGTCGACTACATAGAAAGCCGTCAACAATATGAGGACAGAATTTTCACCGACTACATCGAGCCAATTATGACACACCATATGGATTTTGGCTTTCAGCATAAACTATGGCAAAACAGTAACAATATTTACGATCGACTTTCAGAATATCGAAATAGTAGTGAGTACATTCCCTTTAAAATATCACAACCAGAAAAAATAGACCGGCAAACAATCATGAATTCATTGGGTTATTACCATACCAATGGTTTGCTTTCCACTCGACTTATTGCTTTTCAAAAATACATAGAGGTCAATGCAGCCTTGTTAAAAGAGTTGAGGGTCGAATATGGACTCTAATAAACGCTTTTGCTCGGTTGCAGTACGAGTGTAGACCTAACCGATGGATCAACTATTCTCAATTTGTATAGAAAAAACGATTTCTATGGAGAAGCTTTTTCCTAACTCAGATTCGCACTGATCAAAAATACACATCAATACAGTTAATTCATTTCTGAACCAATCAGAACGTATCATTAGGATTGAAAGATATTAACGGGAAGTTTAGCCAAGCAATCTTTGTAAATTTTAATTGTTAACTTTGTCATCGTTTTTTCTGATGCTTAGAATAGTAATTTTCTCACTTCTCACTTGTTGTAGCCAATTCATTTCCAGGGCGTATTCGCAGCAAAGTCTTTTCAATGTGCCCTCATCGGATATAACCCCTCGTGGCAAAATTTTTCTTCAGCAACAATTCAATATAGGCGAAGGTCTCCTTCAGTTTAACTCAACGGCAAGTTATGGCTTGGGTAAGAATAGTGAGATTGGCTTAAATGTCCTCGGCCTTAATATCAATGAAGGCTCAGGTAGCCCATTCTTTATGACCAATGGCAACATTCAAGCAAGCCCTGTTTATCCTTTTTACACCCTTAATTTTCAGAAAGCATTTGTATTAAGCGATCTGTTTAAATTGGCAATAGGCACTCAAACGGGATTTGCACAGGGTGGACATTTTGGAACGTATGACTTCTTGAATTTCGTCACCATTATTCCCAAATACAAATCAAAAATCATTACAGGTATTTACTATGGAAGTGATAGTTTTCTAGGGCCAGAAGACAGAATTGATTGGATAGATGGCAATACTCCACTCGGTTATCAGATAGGGCTAGAGCAACCAATCATCGAAGATAAATTATTGTTTATTGCTGAGAATATATCAGGTCATCACAATTTGGGCGAAACCACCGTTGGCGGGGCTTACTATTTAACTCACCATTGGGTTCTTTCAGCAGGCTTTCAATTCTCAAATCCAGGCAGCAAAACGCCCGAGGCTTTGGTGGTAGAGTTCACTTATGTTCCAGGCGTATTCAAGGGCGAACCGAAATAGGCACTCTGGCTAGCAAACATTATAACTAAAAATTGGTAGGCGAAAATTTCTATTCACTAAAAATGATGGAGTTTTCTTTCCTTAACCGTACCTTGCAGCAAATCAACCACAAGCATTAATTATGGCCAAATCGCAAGAAACCTGGAACAAGAAGGAGATGGAGAAGAAACGTTTGAAAAAACGCCAAGACAAAGAGCAAAAGAAAGAAGAGCGAAAGGCCAATGCCAAAGACGGAACTAGTTTTGAAGATATGATTGCCTATGTAGATGAAAATGGGAATCTAACATCTACCCCCCCCGGCATTGTAAAACGACAAGCGATACGCGCAGAGGATATTCAAATTGGAGTGCCCAAACGAGTGGACGTTGTACAAGATACGGTACGAAGAGGAACCGTTACATTTTTTAATGATTCTAAGGGGTACGGTTTCATCAAAGATCAAGAAACGCAAGAGAGCGTGTTTGTACACATGAATGGCTTGATTGACAGCATTAAGGATAATAACAAAGTTACCTACGAAGTAGAGATGGGACACAAAGGCCCTACTGCTGTAAAGGTTAAACTGGCAAATTAATAGCTAGGTTCTCACTCCCATTAAAATTCAACGTGCACACGTAACCCAACTACATTGGCCGGGCCGCGGTCTTTGTTGTATGCTGGATTTACGACAAATTGATAGTTGGCCGTAACATAAAAACTTTCTGAGAATAAATTTGCCCGATAAAATAGTTCGGTGATCCACTCAGCGCCCTCGTTAAGAAATCCATCGCCTACAATAAAACCATAACCACCCGCTCGCAAGTAGCTGCCGTGATCATCCGATAGCCCGCTTATCACCGTTGCAATCCCCGCGTAATCTTTTTCTTTTTTCCATCGCTCACCCTTAAACGTGAGGCCCGTACTTATCGAGCGATCAATTTCTGTAAATGCCCATGTCTCATTCTGTCCATCGTTCCAACTGGCGCGCGCAAACAAGCCAATCCCTTTCCCAATTTCTTGTTCTAGATTGATGCCGAAACCGTATTTGGTTCTGCTGTACAAACGTGTGCTGGTGATATCTGGTCCTGTATTAACATTTGGGTTGGCTATATTATTTGCAATCGCTTGATTATAGTTTCCCATTCGGGCTTGAGTGAAGAATCCGAGCAGGCGTATTTTGCCATTTCTCTTTGCGAGGTGAACGGGCTTTTCAAATTCGATTACGCTTGAATTAGCCTGGCCGATGTTTACATCTAAATCATTGCCGTTGGCTT
>JAAFHY010000036.1 GCA_013298505.1 Cytophagales bacterium | reverse complement strand
AACCACGCCAATGTTTTTGCGCAGAGCCGTTAGGTTAAACTCTTTTATATCTACACCGTCCACCAAAATAGAGCCTTTGTTTATTTCATAAAATCGGTTGAGTAGATTGATGATCGATGATTTACCGGCTCCTGTTGCGCCAACCAAAGCGATGGTTTCGCCTGATTTTACCTGAAGCGAAACATTCTTCAATACATACTCTTCTTCGTTGTAAGCAAACCATACGCGATCGAATTCTATATTGCCCTTCACTCCTTTTGGTGCATGTGTGCCATTGACCATTATATGCGAAGTATCGTCTAATAAATTAATGATACGCGATGAGCCGACAATGCCCATTTGAAGTGTGTTGTACCGATCGGCAATCATCCTGATGGGCCTAAAGAAAAGCTGAATGTACATGATGAACGATACCAATTTCCCCAACGTAATATGAGTAACCTCTTGATTGATTACTCCTTTTGCACCATACCAAACAAGCAACCCTGTGCCCATCGCTGCAATAATTTCTGCTACCGGAAAGTATACTGAATAATACATGACAGAGCTTAAATGAGCGGCCTGATGCTCTTTATTGATTTCCTTAAATTTTTCGAACTCTCTCTTTTCACTGCCAAAAATTTGCACAATGGTCATGCCTGTAATATGTTCTTGCACAAATGCATTTAAGTTTGAAACCGCATTGCGCACATCGTTAAACGCCACTTTGATTTTTTCTTTAAATACATACGTAGCAAGCAACATCAACGGAATGGTTGATAAACTCACCAGCGTCAACCGCCAATCGGTATAAAACATAAAAGCCAGAATAAAAATGATTTGCAATAAATCGCTGGCCATGGCTGCCAATCCTTCGCTAAACACATCGGCCAATGTTTCAACATCTGAAATAGTGCGAGTCACTAATCTTCCTATTGGGGTTTTGTCGAAAAAGCGAAGTCGAAGGTTGATCAAATGAGTATATAGCTTTATGCGAATATCTCTGATTACAAATTGAGCGATGCGCCCACTGACGTAGGTGTGAACATATTGCACCAAGGCTTGCACAACTAATAAGGCAAGCACAATAAGCATGATGTTAACCATGCCCCAATAGTTGCCATACTGAACATCGTGATCGAGTGTATACTGAATTAAAAAAGGCCGTATGGGCGTAAGCACGCCCAGCAGAAGGGTAAGCACAATCACCAGATAAAACCTTCCTCGATACGGCTGAACAAAATCGAGTATCCTCTTTAAAACCTTAAAGTCGATAATGTTGCCGCTGCTTACTTTTTCTTTTTCCATGACCTCACCACTTGCCCCCTCCCCAAAAGAGAGGGGTACGTTTAGTTTACAAAATAAGTCGTCTGACCGCTGTAAGCATCCGCAGAAAGCGGTCTGACGACTTTACGACTTAATTCAATTAATTTATAAATATTTTCTTTGGATACTTTACGCTTATCAAATACAAACCTTCTGGCGGCACGTTCATGCCCGCTCTTTTTCGGTCTTTACTTTTCAATATACTCTTGAATTTTTCCAACGAGATTTTGCCACTCCCAACATCTAGCAATGTACCTACAATTGCCCGCACCATTCCTCTCAAAAATCGATTGGCCACGATGGTAAAAACAAGCAATTCATCTTTTTCATTCCACTTGGCCTTTTTAATATCGCAAACAAAGTGATTTACATCGGTATTCACTTTACTAAAACACTCAAAGTCTTGCTCGCCCACCAATAACGCAGCAGCTTCGTTCATGGTTTTGACATTGAGCGGTTTAAAATAATGGTGAGACAAGCCAATCAACAGCGGGCTTTTAGCTCGGGTGATTTTGTACTCATACGCTCGTTCATAGGCATCGTAACGCGCATGGGCATCGTCTTTTACTCGCTGAATTGAGCGAATGGCAATGTCGCGGGGCAAAATGGAATTAAGTTTTTGGTGGTATTGATCTATGTCAAACTCTCGTTCAATATCAGCATGAAAAAACTGCTGTAGGCAATGTACACCTGCATCGGTTCTTCCGCTGGCTACGATAGGAATTGGTATCCGCTTAATCGTCATCTCTTTTCTGCCCGAACTAATCTTTGATATGGGTAATTGAAAGATGAGTGTGATGGCCTCTTCTACAATTTGCTGAACACCAATCGCATTATGCTGATTTTGCCAGCCGTGGTAGTTGGTGCCATTGTATGAGATTTCGAAGAAGTAGCGCATCAATTTCTAACCCTTAAATTAGAGTGCAAGTTTACTAACTTAGTGAGAAGATTTGTAATTTTATTCTGCGTCCTAGCTAGAGCAAATTAAATGATGATTCTCGCTATCGTTACATTGTTTGTGCTTTTTATCGTACTTTCTTACAGGATAAAGCTTATGCGTGAGGCAATGCTAATTTCCATGGTGACTATCATGCTGACAATTATTGCCTACCAAATTTCCCAAACTGCTTTTTTTAGAGTTTATGTTTATCCAGAGTCTTTTGCACTTGAAAACTATGAGATAACCGACTATGCATTTGCAAATTTGCGACCTAATCCACCAATTGAAGATAGAATTGTGTTAGTAAATTTTGGTTTGCTACAACGCGGAGAGATTGCCCAGCTAGTAGAGATTTTTACCAAGTACGAGCCAAAAGTAATTGCAATAGATGCTCTTTTCAATTGCGATGGTGGTATGCGCGATAGCATCAATTGCCCACAACTGCTAGATTCTGTGGGTAATCGAAAATTAAGCAATGCAATACGCAATGCTGGAAACATAGTGCTAGGCTCTAAACTATTGCAAAGTGATTCGCTTTCCAGATTTGATGTTGACTTATTTGATTCTTTAGAGCAGTCAGATCCATCGTTTCGAGATTTTTCAAAGCACGGCTTTGTTTCCTTGCCTGTAAAAAAAGGGATACTCGATGAGGTAGTGCTTTGCCGTGAGTTTTGGCCTCAAAAAAGATTGGCCAATAAAGTGGAGGTTGCTTTTTCTGTTCAGGTTGCATCATTTTATGATTCGACAAAGGCCAAGAAATTTCTTGATAGAGATAGAGATTTTGAGGAGATTAACTACCGAAGAAATTCAAATCTGTTTATGTTATTAGACACTGAAGATGTTTTGAAAGAAAATTTTACGTCTGATCTTCTAAAAGATAAGATCATCATTATGGGATATCTTAGCGATGAAACTGGCGACCCACCCTATGGGAACATGTTTTATGTTCCTCTCGGGAAGCGAGTGGCAGGTAGGGGTATGCCTAACATGCTTGACATCGTGGTAAACGCGAACATTATATCAATGATCTTGGATGAAGATTATCTTGATCGCCTTTCTGATACACAAGAATTCATGCTTGCGTTCCTCCTTTGCTTCATCCACGTATTATTTTTGTTGGTTATTTTTAAGAAACTTCCTGTCTGGTACGATTTAATGGCCGTCAGTTTAGTAATTGTTCAACTTGGCTTTTACTCTTGGCTTCGGCTATTTCTTTTTGCGGAGTTCAATCTACAAATCAGTTTGGCCGCAACCATTACTTCATTAGCCATAGCCAGTATTGCTGTCGTGCTATACAAAGAACTATTGCCACATTTAATCTCAAAGTTTAAAAAAAGAAATATTTTGAATGATTGATGATTTTTGTTCTTATAAAAAGAAATTAGTGGCCGAATACTGTTCTTATAAAAAAAACAGGCCCGACTAAAAAAGTCGAACCTGTTTCATAAACTAAGTTAATCTGCAGGTTCTACTTAACCTCACTCAAATTTGAAATTGCCATTCACGCATAATTTTTTCTTGACTTATCGCATCGCTATAGCCGGTGTGGATTTCATCAAATTAATAAACTCAATACGGTAGCCTTCTACATCTTTTCCCTTCGCGCCTTGTGCTAACTTAATAGCCTCGGCAGAGGAGTAATTTTTTACGTATTCTGATTCGCGCAAGATCATTCCAAAAGCAGCTACGGCAGCTGACCATCTGAAATTGTCAGAAGTCTTTTCGATCGCCACCTTCTCGTCCACTAAAGGATGAACGATCAATTTACTTACATCTCCATCCGGTTTTTTGTAGCGGAACTTGACGGTAAGAATTTCATTTTGTGAAGATGCGTTCTCCACTTTGATTATATCTTGCTTTTTTACGGGCTGATATTTAAGCGCATCCACTAATTCGAAGCTGCTCTCTACGCCAACCGGAATTACCTCATACAAGGCAGTCACCGAGTGACCGGAACCTAGCTCGCCCGCATCTTTTTTGTCGTTGTTAAAATCTTCACTTTTCAGCATTCTGTTTTCATAGCCAATCAGGCGATAGGATTTTACTTTGGCCGGATTAAACTCGATTTGCAGCTTCACATCTTTGGCAATGGTAAAGAGCGTGCCACCAAATTCACTCACCAGCGCCTTTTGAGCTTCTAAAATCGAATCGATGTACATGTAGTTGCCATTTCCTTTATCAGCTAATACTTCCATCTTAGAATCTTTGTAGTTGCCCATGCCGAAGCCGAGTGTGGTTAAGAAAATGCCATCGTTTCTTTTGGATTCGATCAATTTTTCCATGGCGTCATTGCTGGATTCGCCTACGTTAAAGTCGCCATCGGTAGCTAAAATCACGCGGTTGTTGCCTCCCTTTTTAAAATTCTCTTTGGCGATTTCATACGCTAAACGAATGCCCGCTCCGCCAGCGGTTGATCCACCCGCCTGTAAGTTCTCCAACGCCTCAATGATTTTGTTTTTGTCGCTGCCCGAAGTACTGGGCAAAACCAAGCCTGCCGCACCGGCATACACCACGATGGCAACACGATCTTGCTCTCGCAGTTGCTCCACCAATAATTTGAAGGAGGCTTTTAGCAAGGGCAATTTGTTTTCGTCACTCATGGAGCCGGACACATCGATCAGGAAAACCAAATTCGAAGGCGGGAGATTGTCTTTAGCAATGTTTTTTCCTTGCAAGCCAATGTGCACGAGTTTGTGCTGTGGATTCCAGGGGGCTGAAGAAATCTCAGTAGTGATGGAGAATGGATCTTCACCTTTGGGTTGCGCGTAGTCGTAATCAAAATAGTTGATCATCTCTTCCACACGGACGGCATCTTTGGGAGGGCGCTGACCTAGGTGAATGAACCTGCGAATGTTACTGTAAGAAGCAGCATCTACGTCAATTGAAAAAGTAGAAAGCGGATCTTTCAACGGATCATGAAAACCATTTTCGCTGATGCCTTCGTATTCTTCGGTGTTGGTTATTGAATATCCTAGTTCATTCTGATCTTGGTAAGCCGATGGTGCGTATGCTTTATTTTCTCCGCCTCGAAATAATGAAGCAATACCGTTTATTAATTTTTTAGAGCGCCCCGTTACAATCACTTCACTCAGTTGACTTACATCTTGCGTAAGAGTAACGTCAATTCGGTTTTGACTTCCAACTTGCACCTCTTTTGTCATTAACCCGATAAACGAAAAGACCAATGTTTTACCCTGCCCCTGAACTTTTAGAAGGTAGTTACCTTGGGCATCGGTTACTGTTCCCTTTGCCGTTCCCTTTACGGTTACATTCACCCCGGCCAGTGCGCTTCCATCTTCGGCAGAAGTGACTTTACCGCTGATGGTTCTTTCTTCGGGTGCGATAAAGCCCATGGAAGAGATCAGTAACATCATTAAGATCAATACTTGCTTTTTCATAGTTGGTTTGTTTTTAAATTTCTTATCAGATGCATGGCTGGCAGGAATTCCACAATTAGTGGTAAAATATTTATTTGGGTTTATATTGAGGCGTGCAAAACCAGCCCCTACCAGATGCAGAGTTGCTCAGGCTTTATAAAGAGTCGGGCGAAGTAGCCCATGCGGGAGAATTGTATGCACGCTATACGGCTTTGGTTTACGGGGTGTGCCTAAAGTATTTGAAAGACCGCGATGAGGCTAAAGATGGGGTGATGCAACTATTTGAAAAACTGGTTACTACATTGCGTATCCATGAGATAGAGAATTTCAAAAGTTGGCTATACGTAACCGCTCGAAACCAATGCTTAATGCAGCTTCGTTCCCGGAAAGGTAGGGTTACCGAAGAAATCTCACCTCAGCTTATGGAAAACCAGTTTTTGTTGCATCTGGAGGAGAAGCCCGAAATGGAGGGAAATCTTAGTAAATTGGAAAAGTGTATCGAGGGCTTGATTGCCGAACAGCAACAATGTGTGCGGCATTTTTATTTGGAAGAAAAATGTTATAAAGAAGTAGCTGAATTAACAGGCTTTGATATGAACCAGGTGAAAAGCTATATACAAAATGGCAAACGGAACTTAAAAAATTGTATGGAGCAAAATGGCTGATTGGCAAAACGATATTGAGCGCTATCGACTTGGTAAAATGACCACAGCCGAAATGCATACGTTAGAGAAAAAAGCATTGAGCGATTCATTTCTTGCCGATGCATTAGAAGGTGCAGAATCTATATCCACTACTGATTTTTCTTCCGATGTTTCAGACATTAACAAGCGTCTACGACTTAAGCAGTCTAAAGAGACCGCTAAAATGTCGGTAAGCAGTCAACCAAAAATTGCAGAAAAAAATACAAGTCTATTGTGGCCTTTGGGTATTGCAGCTTCGCTACTAATCATTGCTGGTTTGTATTGGGTGGCGATGGAGTTTTTACCGAGCCGAGATAAAACGAACTTGGCTTTAAAGAAAAGTGAGAGTAGCACACCTGCAACGACCAAACCTACAGCCGATACAATCATTCAAAATCAACCCATTCAAAACAATGAGAGTGAAAAGAAAAATTTGATCGCATTAAATTCAACCTCCAAAAAAGTAGATACTCAAAAACAAACAGACGCTCTAAAACAAGCAGCAGGGAGCACCCCAGCATCTCATGTTACAGAAGAAAACAAAGAGTTGGCAGATGTAGCTGACACAAAACAAGCCGAAGAAATCAAACTGACAGATGCAGATATGGCCGAGAAAGTTGCAGCGACTGAGCCTGCGGCCGCACCTTCGTTAGCCAAGAAGGAAGTAGTTTCACCATCTCTTTTAAGAAGCAATAAATCAGCTAGCGTAAGTCCGTTCATTAAAGGGAAAGTAACATCATCAGAAGATGGAAATCCATTACCGGGAGTAAACGTGACCGTGAAAGGAACTACGGTTGGAACAGTGACTGACCTTGACGGCAACTTTCAATTGCCAACGATCAACGAAAATCAAAAATTAGTTTTTTCATTTATAGGCCTTCAAACTAAAGAAGTAATCGCAACAATTGAGCCGCTTAAGGTTTCCCTCGAACCCGATGTGGCACAACTTAGTGAGGTGGTAGTAACGGGTGCTAGCAATCGCGATGATACAGATCGTGAGCCAGTCATAAAGCTAGCCTTACCCGTTGGTGGGCTTAAAGCCTACGATGCTTATCTTGAAAACAGCCTTCGCTATCCACCAATGGCGTTAGAAAAAAAGATAAAGGGAAAAGTGACTGTGAAGTTTACGGTACGGATAGATGGTAGCTTAGATGAATTTAGAGTAGTAAAGAGTTTAGGAAGCGGATGTGACGAAGAGGTAATTCGTTTGGTAAAAGAAGGCCCGGGGTGGTCGCCTACCACCGAAGACAACGAACCCGTTGAAAGCGAGGTGTTGGTAAAAGTGAAGTTCGATCCCGCCAAGGCAAAACCGTAAGATTGCAGGTTACCTATTGTCTTGATAGCTTGTATTTCAGAATGTCGAAATTCACTCACTCATTTAAATTTTTCAATTCTTGATACCTTGTATCTCCCTCTCTCAGCGAGACCTGGGGATACGAAAAGACGATGACTGCACTAACTAGCAACTTTTGTTGGGTAAGGGTGCTTTTGGAAACTGCCGTACAACCAACTAAGGTTTGAAGGGCAAAACCCATCTTGTTTTATTAACTTTGCCTTCTTTAATGCACTATGATTGAGAAATTAGTTGAAATCAAGAACCGCTTTGAGGAGGTAGGGCTTCTTTTAGTACAACCCGATACGCTAAGCGATCAAAAGAAATTTGGTCAATTAAGCAAAGAATACCGCGATCTAGAAAAAGTAGTAGAAAAGTTCGATGCCTATCAGCGTGCGTTAGATGGCATGCAACAGGCAAAAGAGTTGCTGCAAAAAGAGAAAGATCCCGAAATGCGTGAGCTCGCCAAGTTAGAACTCGAAGAACTTGAGCCAAAGCGCGATGCGCTGGAGGCTGAGATAAAGGAAATGCTGATGCCTAAAGATCCAAACGATTATAAAAATTGCATCTTAGAAATTAGAGCAGGCACGGGGGGAGACGAAGCGGCAATTTTCGCGGGTGATTTATGGCGGATGTATCAGCGGTTTTGCGATCGCAGAGGATTGAAAATGTCGGCCTTGGATATTACAGAAGGAACTGCGGGGGGCTACAAAGAAGTGATCAGCAGCATCGAAGGCGAAGGAGCCTACGGTATTTTTAAATACGAATCGGGCGTACACCGAGTGCAGCGCGTACCGGATACCGAAACGCAGGGCCGTGTGCATACATCGGCAGCATCTATTGTTGTTTTACCCGAAGCCGAAGATGTGGATGTTGAGATCAATCCGGCCGATATTGAAGTTATAACCTCGCGCTCAGGTGGTGCGGGCGGCCAGAACGTAAACAAAGTAGAAACAAAAGTGCAGATGACCCACAAGCCAACGGGTATTGTAATAACCTGCCAAGTAGAACGCTCGCAGCATGGAAACAGGGCCAGAGCCATGGTGATGCTTCGCGCAAAATTATACGAGCTCGAAGTAGAAAAAAAGAATGCAGCGGTAGGTGCTTCGCGCAAAAGCCAAGTACGAAGTGGAGATCGTTCAGAAAAAATAAGAACGTACAATTATCCTCAAAGCAGGGTAACTGACCACCGCATTGGGTATACTCAGCATAATTTGCCCGCTGTAATGAATGGCGAAGTAGACGAGTTTATCAATCAATTGAAAATAGCAGAAACCGCTGAGAAGATGGCGAATAGCGTGAATTGATAAATCGATTCGGCAATTCGTTAATTTGATGAGTCGCTGATTTCTGGTAATCAATGTTCGCTTCCATCAACGAACTACCGAATCAAAAAAATCAGTTTTCAGATTCTGAATTTTTTATCTGCTCGTCTAAAATTTTATCGATAATTGCCATTTGGCGTTCGTCTATCTTTTGATTCACCCTTGCTTGTTTTTTCATAAAACGGAACATGGCATTTTTCTTGATCTCGTAAGCAATAAACACGGTATACTTCTTCTCTTTTTCGTTATAATATTTTTTTTCACCTACCTTTCGTAAATCAGCTAAGTCAGTATTCATTACCTCTCTTGCCAAGCTCTGAAATTTTTCTGCAACATCTGCACCCCGTTCGTTTTCGGTTTGACCTTGGTAATTGTCGGCCACTTGTTTCATAGTAGTATTTACTTGGCCGGCCAAATACGTTTTGGCTTCAATATCGGCTTTGCCTCTTGCAATGTTATCAGACGAGCTTTCTCCTTTGCCGGTTGACCTAAAAAAACGGTTATTTGATTCATACGCATTGCCCGAAAAGGGTTCGCTTACCTTTTTCCCGAAAGGGCTATTGGCACAAGAAGATAGGAGGCTGACAATAAAAATAAAGGCAATGGTATTTTTCATACGATGTTTAAATTAAAGTTTAGTAAATATAATTAAAAATTATGCCAAGAATTATTGCTTGGTGTTGTTCCACCACACGAAACAATAGGCACTTCACTGCGAGCAGGCATTAGTTGTGGTGTACAGTGGCAGGCTTCGCACGTGTTATCATCGGGCGAAATTTGATTAACCAGCAATACGCGTGTTTACCCAGATGGTGAAGAGTTTTTCGCTATTGAAAATCAAGTAGCGTAAATTGATACTTTACTTTCATACTACTTTGTCTCTACCATTTCTAATGACCCACGTTATCAAACATTGGCCAAGAAATTGGAGGACTTCTATCAATAGTCCTTATTTTCCGTTCGTTCTTCGAACGCTTTTAGTCATCAAAAACAAATTTCTGATAATTTTTTTCTGATATGATCCTGATCATAAACAAGTACTGACTCGATTTCAATATTTGTTGGCCAGTTGATATGAGTACCAACAAATTACCATCCAGCTTAACGGAATACAATTCGCTCTGGAATCCAATTTTGGAGGCTTTTGTTGTGAATCCAATTTTCTATGATCAAAGTCATTTTTTGAATTTCGGCTCGTCACTAGGTTTATATCATAAATCCAAAAAAACTATGATTGACCAAACCGTGATGGAAAGCTACGGGGCAAAAAAAATCACGCTTCAAAAAGACGATGTTCTCTTTCGTGAAGAAGAAGAAGCATTGAATTACTTTCAGGTAGTTGAGGGGTCAGTCAAAATGATCACCACGAGCTCGGACGGTCAGGAATTTATTCAAGGTATCTTCAAAACAGGCGATGGTTTCGGAGAGCCCCCGCTCTTGTGTTCATTTCCTTATCCCAGCACAGCTGTTGTTCTTGAACCCTCGATAATCGTCAAACTATCTAAAGAGCGCTTTCTAACGTTGCTCCGTGAGAATTTCAACATTCATCTTCAACTGGATCAGGTGCTGTGCCAGCGCTTAAGGTACAAAGCCATGGTGTTGAGCGAGATTTCTTTTTATGATCCAGCGCACCGAATCGATAGCCTCCTCAACTACTTCAAATACGATGCAATGCACCGCCAGCAAACAACAACTTGCGAAAGTAACTATGTGATTCCGTTTACTCGTCAGCAATTAGCTGATATGACCGGGCTGCGAGTGGAAACAGTCATTCGCACCGTAAAAAAAATGGAAGACGAGGGTAAATTAAAAATAGTAGGAAGAAAAATAACTGTCTAACCAAATTCAAACTAAAATGAAAAATCTAATGATCGTTGCTGTTGCTTACGCACTTTTTTCATGCGCTCCCGATAAGCCGTCAACGCAATCCGACACCAAAAACAAAAATGCAGTGGAAGCAATTACCGATCCTACTAAAGGCATTGGTGCGATTAAGAACGTAACGATGAGCAATCCGTTGGACGAAGCCCGAATTAAAAGGGGTATGGAAGTCTATGGCATGAAGTGCCAATCGTGCCATACACTAGACGAAAAGCGAGTCGTTGGACCTGGCTGGAAGGACATCACCAAACGAAGAAAGCCAGAATGGATTATGAATATGGTTTTAAATGTGGACGTGATGTTAGAAAAAGACGAAGAGGCACAGAAACTTCTTGAACTGTGCTTGATGCGCATGCCCAATCAAAATGTTTCGATTGGTGATGCACGCGATATACTCGAATTCATGCGCAAGAATGATGGGGAAAAATAATTTGATCACTAACTAATAGAGCTATGAAAAACCATGTTCCAATGCTAATTATGTTGCTCGTCTTGTTTTCCTGTGGTAAACCTTCGACCAATACCGAAAACGAAGCAACTGCCAATGCTCAAGCCGTGGAAGGCGGCCAGTCAACTGTACAAGATGATGTCTCCAATCCGGATGTCGTTCGCATTGCTGTCAATTCACCCGACCACACTACGCTGGTGGCCGCTCTCAAAGCAGCTCAGTATGTAGATGCACTTTCAAACGCAGGACCTTTTACGGTGTTTGCCCCTACCGATGCTGCTTTTGCAAAACTTCCGGCTGGCACAGTGGAAAATTTAGTAAAGCCCGAGAATAAGGCCACGCTGCAAAATATACTGGAGTATCATGTTTACGTGGGTGTGTTAAACGAAAATGTGGTGCGCGATGGGATGACCCTCAATCAAGTGAACCTCGACAATGTAACGCTCAATGTAAAAGATGGCAAGATTACAGTTAACGGAGCGAACGTGCTGGGTACTGCTCGCGCTTCCAACGGGATTGTGTACGTCATTGATGCAGTATTACTTCCCCCGGATAAAAAATAAACCGAACTAAAAAATTACATGATATGAAAACGAAACTACATCGGGTACTTGCAGTACTCTCCATCTTCGCAGCGCTTGCCATTTGGCAGAATTGTAAACCCAAGGCACCCGGTACTGTTACCATGGGTGACGCAGCTAGTAAGGCTTACGTTGCACCGGGAAAATATGACGAGTTCTACAACTTTGTTTCCGGTGGCTTCAATGGCCAGATGAATGTTTATGGCATTCCTTCGGGTCGTTTGTTCAGAATCATTCCGGTTTTTTCTGAAGACCCCACAAGCGGCTACGGGTACAGCGAAGAAACAAAGCCCATGCTCAACACCTCGCATGGCTATATTCCTTGGGACGACCTCCATCACCCTGCCTTATCCACCACCAAAGGAGAGCACGATGGTCGCTGGGTTTTCGGCAATGCCAACAACACCCCTCGCGTGGCTCGCATCGATTTGAAAACATTCCGCACCGCAGAAATTCTTGAATTACCCAACAGTGGTGGTAATCACTCATCTCCTTTCATTACCGAAAACACCGAATATGTAGTGGCAGGTACACGCTTTAGCGTTCCGGTGGGCGACAACACAGATGTGCCCATCAGCTCCTTCAAAGAAAACTTTAAAGGCTTCATCAGCTTCATCTCAGTTGATAAAAACGATGGCAACATGAAGATTGCCTTTCAACTAAAAACTCCGGGCGTAAGTTTTGACTTGGCACGCGCAGGCAAAGGACCTTCACACGGTTGGTTTTTCTTTTCGTGCTACAACACGGAGCAAGCGTACACGCTATTGGAAGTAAATGCTTCTCAAAAGGATAAAGATTTTATCATGGCCGTTAACTGGAAAAAAGCTGAAGAATACATTGCTGCCGGAAAGGGTGTAATGGCCAAAGCAAAATATGCACACAATCGTTATGATGAATCAACCCATACGGCTACGTCAGAAATGATGGAAGAAGTGTTGCAGTTAGATCCTGCCTTATTGAAAGATATTATCTATTTCATTCCTTGTCCTAAATCGCCACACGGCTGCGATACTGACCCTACAGGCGAATACATTGTTGGCAGTGGTAAACTGGCCGCGTTGATTCCAGTTTTCTCGTTCACTAAAATTCAGAATGCAATAGCTAATAAAGAGTTTGAAGGCGAATTTGCAGGCATACCCGTAATTAAGTACGAAGCGGCATTGCATGGTGAAGTGAAGAAACCCGGCTTGGGCCCTTTGCATACCGAGTTTGACGCCAACGGAAATGCCTACACTTCATTCTTCGTTTCATCTGAAATTGTAAAATGGAATGTGAAAACATTGGAAGTGTTAGATCGCGTACCAACCTATTATTCTATCGGCCACTTGTGTGTGCCCGGTGGCCCCACCGCCAAGCCACATGGAAAGTATGTGATTGCGTATAACAAGATTACAAAAGATCGCTACCTGCCTACTGGCCCAGAACTTACACAGTCAGCTCAGTTGTACGACATTAGTGGCGATAAGATGCAATTGATTTTGGATTTCCCCACCACGGGCGAACCGCACTATGCCGAAGCAATACCCGCCAGTTTAGTGATGCCAAATTCTACCAAGATTTTTAAACTGGAAGAAAACAAGCACCCCTATGCAGCTCTTGGCGAAGGCAAAGCAAAAGTAGAACGAAAGGGTAATCAAGTTCACATCTACATGACCGCCATTCGTTCGCACTTAACCCCTGATAACATAGAAGGCGTAAAAGTGGGTGACGAAGTGTACTTCCACGTTACCAACCTGGAGCAAGACTGGGATGTGCCGCACGGATTCGCCATCAAGGGAGCAAACAATGCCGAATTGTTAATTATGCCGGGCGAAACACAAACATTGAAGTGGACACCAAAAGCGAAAGGCGTGTTTCCGTTCTACTGTACCGACTTCTGTTCGGCACTGCATCAGGAAATGCAAGGGTATGTTCGTGTTTCACCTGCAGGAAGCAGCGTACCGCTTAAATTTTCAACCGGTAAGATCGAAGACGAAGCTGCAGGAGCGCGTCAGTAGATCTCGTTTTGCTTGTCGGGCAAAAGTGTTTTCATAGTTTACAGGTTGAGTGTTCCGTTAATCACCCCGGCTTTGTCGGGGTGATGCGGAGCTAAATGTAAATGCATGCTAATATGAAATCTTTAAAAACCATTTCGAGAGTATTGGTGGCAATAGCAGCCTTGCTGATGGTGAGCGCCTACTTTGTGCCCCTATGGCAAATTTTAATGTGGGCTCCACAGTATCCGGAAGGATTGGAGATGGACATTTGGATCAACAACATCACGGGAGATGTGAAAATCATTAGCGCACTCAATCATTACATTGGGATGAAGCACATTGAGGTGGAAATGTTTCCCGAGTTTACATATATGATTTACATCGTTGGTGTTTTGATCGGCATAGGTCTGATTACTGCACTCATGGGCAAGCGAATCATGCTTTGGTTTTTTTGCTTTTTGTTGTTGGCAACAGGGGTGGCCGCGATGGTCGATTTCTATTTGTGGGGATATGACTACGGGCACAATCTCGATCCTACGGCCGCGATTGTTGTGCCGGGAATGTCATACCAGCCTCCGCTGATCGGCACTAAGCAGTTGCTAAACTTCACGGCTTTCTCGGGCCCCGACATTGGTGGATGGATTTTTATTGTTGCTGCTTTAATGACCGTCACTGCCGTTTGGATAGAAATCAAATCGAAGAAATGACGATGAGAAATCTGTTGATAGTTTTTTTTGTTTTACTGTTAATTGCCTGTTCGGCTAAACCCGAACCCCTCGTGTTTGGCACAGATGGCTGCTACTCCTGTAAGATGACGCTGATGGATAAGCGCTTCGGAGCTGAGTTGGTTACGCATAAGGGTAAAGTATATAAGTTTGACGACATGAACTGCATGTTAAACTTTTATCACTCCGGGTATGAAGTGATAGAAGATTTTAAACACATTCTTGTAATAGATTATTCGAATCCTGAAAAGCTTATTGACGCTCAACACGCTCTTTACCTGCGCTCGGCCAATATTCGAACGCCCATGGCAAGCGGAGTTGCCGGGTTTGAAAGCGAAGAAGCTTTGGCACCGTATCGTCAGGAGTGGAAAGGTATTATGATGAGCTGGGGAGAAATACAAACACAATTTAAATGAATCGGCTTCACGTAATCACATGTTGAAGCAAGTATGGATTGTTCTTTTGTTCCTAACATCCGTGCCAGGATTCGCGCGAACTATTTTTGTTGGCAAAGACCAGTCAGTTAAAAGCATCAAACAGGCCATTGCTCTGGCGGAAGCAGGCGACACCGTACTGATTATGCCGGGCACCTACCGCGAAGGCAATATCATTCTTGAAAAAGCTATTGTGTTACTGGGCAGAAACTACCCGGTGTTAGATGGCGAAAATCTGTACGAAACACTTACGGTACACACGAAGAATGCTGTGGTGCAAGGATTGAAATTTATCGACATTGGTATTGGTAGCATTGAAGATAAAGCCGCCATAAAGATTCTGGAAAGCAGCAATCTCCGCATTCTCGATAACAAATTTGAAAACACCTTCTTTGGAATTTATTTGGCAAATTCATCTCATATCTGGATTGAAAACAATCAGTTAGTATCGAATGCCGAAGCCGAACACCAAATCGGAAACGGCATTCACCTTTGGAAATGCGAGCACATTACTATTCAAGGTAATTCGGTAAAAGGACATCGCGATGGAATCTATTTCGAATTTGTGACCAACTCCCTCATCACCAACAACCACAGCGAAGGCAACATGCGCTACGGTTTACATTTTATGTTTTCGCACAACGATGAGTATCGCAACAATACGTTTGTGAACAACGGAGCAGGTGTGGCGGTGATGTACACCAAGGGCGTAAAAATGATCGACAACCACTTTTTGCACAACTGGGGTTCGTCTTCGTACGGCCTTTTGCTGAAGGACATTCGCGATAGCTATATTTCGGGAAATGAATTTGAAGAAAACTCCATTGGAATATTCATGGAAGGCAGCAGTCGAAATCAAATAAAGGAGAATTCTTTTGTAAGAAACGGCTATGCGTTTAAACTGCAAGCGAGTTGCGATGACAATGAGATTTTTAAAAACAACTTTCAGCAAAACTCATTCGATCTTGTTACGAATGGAAGCCTGGTGCTGAATAACATCGAGAGTAATTACTGGGATCGCTATGAAGGGTACGACCTGGATCGCAACCAAGTAGGCGATATTCCCTATCGCCCGATCAGTCTGTATGGCACCATCGTGGAGCAAATGCCTACAGCTGTTTTGTTGTGGCGCAGCTTCTTGGTGTTTCTATTAGATCGCGCAGAGAAGGCAATTCCGGTTATCACACCTGAAAATTTGAAAGACAACTTACCCGCCATGCGACCGTATGATTTCAATTGAAAATTTATGTAAGCGTTTTTCTCGTTTAACTGTACTCGACCAGGTAAACCTGAATCTGGCAAGCGGTAAGAGCTATGCCTTAGTTGGGCCCAACGGTTCAGGAAAGACTACGCTCATCAAGAGTATATTGGGAATGGTGAAGCCGTCATCGGGCACGATTCTTTTCGATCAAAAAAATATTGCCAACGAATGGAGGTATCGGGAGAACATCGGGTACATGCCGCAAATCGGTCGATATCCTGAAAACATGAAGATTGGTGAGTTGATTGACATGATGAAAAACATTCGCCAAGAGGTCAACACTGTTGATGAAGAATTGATCGACTCTTTTAAGTTATACAAAGTGCTGGACAAGCGCATGCACACCCTATCAGGTGGCACGCGGCAAAAAGTAAGCGCCTCACTTGCTTTCTTGTTTCACGCTCCGGTTCTTATCTTGGATGAGCCTACCGCGGGGTTAGATCCGATTTCGGTGGAGATATTGAAAGAGAAAATTCTGGCTGAAAGACGAAAAGGAAAACTCCTGCTCATCTCTTCGCACATTCTCAGCGACCTAGATGAATTGGCCACCGACATGATTTACATCTTTGAGGGAAAAGTTCAATACCATAATTCCATTGAAGCACTGAAGCAGGAAACCAACGAGCTGAAATTGAATAAAGCAGTTACTACCTTGATTCGTCAGCGCGAACTACTCGATTCAATTATTTAATATGACACGCCTAGTCAAGTATATATTCAGCGATATTTTACGAACACGTTTTATCGTGTTCTACACGTTCTTTTTGTTTGCCAGCACCGTAGCCTTTTTTCAACTCGACAGCGACTTTGGCAAAGTAGTGCTCAGCTTGCTCAATATCGTATTGATGGTGGTGCCATTGGTAAGCGTGGTGTTTACCACCATTCACTTTTTTAGTTCGTACGAATTCATTGAGCTGATGTCGGCACAACCCATCAACCGCAGATCAATCTTTATGAGCGAGTACGTGGCGGTGGCGGGCTCGCTGTGCATGGCATACGCAACGGGTGTTGGCGTGCCTTTTCTTATGTTTGGTGCGGGCAGTTATGTGCTGCCCTTGCTGGCCACGGGGCTTTGCCTCACGCTGGTTTTTGTGTCGCTGGCATTTTTGTCGTCCGTGCTTACACGCGATAAAGCAAAAGCCATTGGGATTGCGTTATTGTTTTGGTTCTACTTCTCGCTGTTGTTTGATGGGCTAATTCTTTGGGTCGTTTATACATTCAACGACTATCCGTTAGAAAAAATAACGCTTACGCTGATTGCGTTCAATCCGGTTGACTTAGCACGTATTATCATGCTGCTTCAACTCGACATCTCGGCATTGATGGGGTACACAGGCGCCTTCTACAAAAACTTTTTTGGAAGCCATGCCGGGCTCTTGTTCTCCTTTTCCATTCTGCTGCTGTGGGCGATTGTCCCGCTGATGCTCGCACTGCGGATCTTTAACCGAAAAGATTTATGAAGTGGCTAATCCTGTTTCACGTGCTAGGGGCATCCGTTTGGATGGGTGGCCATTTGATTTTGGCCGCTACATTTTTGCCGAAGGCACTGCAGGAGAAAAATCCCGTAGTCATTAAAACGTTCGAAGTGCAATTTGAACGGATTGGTATCCCGGCACTATTGGTTCAAGTTATTACAGGAGTTTGGATGGCATTAATCTACGTACCATTCCATGAATGGATGTCACTAGCGAGTGTGCATCATCGGCTCTTATGGATGAAGCTGGGGCTTTTGTTGGGCACTCTGGTATTGGCCATTCACGCCCGATTTTTTATTATCCCGAAACTCTCCTCACAAAATCTCTCTGGCTTGGCGTTCCACATCCTGCTGGTAACCGTGCTGGCACTTAGCTTTGTGTTGGTGGGTCTTAGTTTTCGCTTTAATTTTTTTGCTTTCTAGAAACTACACATACACTAAACTACGTTCATGAATATTAGCACCGATCTTATCTTTCAAGCTAAAAGTCCGGCAATACTCAGTTTGCTCAAAACAGAAAATACCAAAGCATTCGTAGTTGGGTTGCTCAAGGATCAGGTATTGGCAAAACATAAAACCGATGTAGCTGCTTTATTGCTCGTTCTGGAAGGAGAACTTTCGTTTAAGCTTAGGAACGAAATAAAGCTCCTTCCAAAGCATGATGTTTTCTCAATTCCTGTGGGCGAAGAACACGAAGTAATTGGCATCCATGAGAAAAACAGCTTCTTAATTTTTAAATATGCGTAGAGGCTTTCTCAAACGAATTCCGGCATTGCGAACGTAGTAAAGTAATCTCTCGCAAAGACGGTAACTTACTACTTTAGTGATGGTCTCTAGTTTACAATTTATGTAAGGAAAAATGACACTCGATACCCGCACCAACATTGAATTACTTGTCAACATCTTTTATGACAAGGTAAAGAAGGATGCACTGCTAGCTCCTTTTTTTGAACACGTAGATTGGCCGCACCATTTGCCAGTCATGTACAATTTTTGGTCATCGATGCTATTGGGCGACCAAAGCTATCAGGGCAGTCCGTTTCATAAACATCTTTCACTGGCATTGCAAGCCCAGCATTTCGACCGGTGGTTAAACCTGTTCATCGAAACGGTGGACGAAAATTTTGAAGGAGAACAGGCGCAGGAAGTAAAAGAAAGGGCGCGGCATATAGCAAAGGTGTTTCAGTTTAAGCTTGGATTGAGCTAGGATCACATTCTGATATAGCTACAAATTCTTCTGCCGAATATATAAAACACTACTGCCGAATCGATACTGGGTGCCCTCCATTGTTCCTTGCGGCATGGCAGTGGTGACGAGTGAGCATTATCCAAACTGGAAAGGGAACCTGATGGTAGGTGCCCTGGCGCTGCGCCACGTTGCCCGTGCAGAACTGGATGCCGCTGGAAAGTTTGTGCGCGAAGAAAAGTTGCTCAACAATGTTGCACGAGTTCGTGCCGTTGCTCAAAGCCCTACTGGTTACATTTTTGTCGTTACCGAAAATCCGGGCATGGTGATTAGGCTGGTGCCGGAAGATTGATGGTTTTACCATTTGACATCCATCCAATAGCCAATCAAAAAGATTACAGTTACCTGTAATTTTTGGATTCGCAGCGCTACTAATCTCTCAGAAAACAATTTGAACCAGATTGGGTTTAGCAAACAAGCATTAGCTGATGTATGACATCTGAGCGCGAATTCACTAAACTCATTGAGGAAAACCAGGGTATCATCTTCAAGGTGATTCGCTTGTATGTAAACCACGAGGAAGATGAGCGCGACTTGTTCCAGGAAATTCTTTTTCAGGCCTGGCGCTCGTATCCTAACTTCAAAGGGCAATCAAAGTTTTCTACTTGGTTGTATCGGGTGGGATTAAATACGGTGTTGACATTTAAACGAAGACCACAATTGGTAGTGCCTCACGAAGATTTGTCACTTTTAAAAACCAGTTCGGGCGATAAGATTCAAAGTGAAGAGACAGAAGCCTTGTATATCGCTATCAGGGAATTAAATGAAATCGACCGCATGATTGTCACGTTGCATCTGGATGGGTACGAGAACGAAGAGATTGCCGAAATATCGGGACTGACAAAAAATAATACAGCCGTTAAGCTGCATCGCATTAAAGAAACCTTAACCAAAAAACTGAAAGCCTTATAGTATGGAATTAGGGGAGCTTTGGAAAAAACTAGATTCAGATAAACTCAGCAAACCTATGCTTGGCGCTGTTCATATTCAAAAGAGATCTAAGCACCCAGTGCAAAAGCTTAAGAATTTGTACCTAACTACATTAGCATTTATTGTTGTCTTTTTGATTTGCTTCTTTATCCTACTCTTTATAATGAACGCCTTAATTGTGAAAGGTGGATTGGTATTAATAATCATTACCTATGTTCTTGGTTTTGCTACCAATTATTCCATGTACCGGAAAATAAACGTCACACTACCTGTAGATCGAAGTTTGAAAGAAATTTTGCAAAGCACGCACGATGCCATCTTTAGTAACATTCGTTTTCAAGAAAGAACTGCACTTTTTTTCTATCCAATTGCTTTAGCTACAGGGTTTTTAGGGGGAGGATCTGTAGGAAGTGGTGGAAATCTAGAGAAAATGATGCAAGAAAAAATAGTAATTATTATCTTTGTAGTTTCTATCATCCTATTTACACCCATCTGTTATTTCTTAGCGAAATGGCTAAACAATATCTCATACGGAAAGTGCCTCGCTGAGTTAAAATCACTTATTGAGGAGTTGGAGAAGCCTGATTAAAAGGTGTTCTGACCACCGAAATGACAAGCAGCAGCCTTATCCTAAAGCTATTGTTTTGGAACTGAAAATAGAACAACTTAAGTGCAAATATTTTTTTATGCGCTATTCCCTCCTTCTATTTTGTTTGATTTCCATTTCAGGATATTCACAGAAGAAGAACACACCCGCACCAATTGTAAAAAAACCCCTTACTCACTCGGTGTACGATGGCTGGAAGGAAATCCCTTTCAAAGCGTTAACGCCCGATGGCACCGTGGCGGTGATGGCCATCAACCCGCAGGATGGCGATGGTAAAGCGGTATTTTATCATCTCAAAACCAATGTTCAAGACTCCGTAAAACGCGCAGCCGAGATCGGGCTCACATTCGATAGCAAGCATGTGGTTTTTAAAATCAAGCCACAACAAAAAACAGTAAAGGACTTGCGCAGACAGAAAAAGAAAAAAGAAGATTTGCCGAAGGACTCGCTTGGCATTTATTCCATTACAACACGCAAAACTGAAAAAGTGGCAGAAGTAAAGTCATTTAAAATTCCAGAGAAAGCGGGTGGATGGATGGCGTATCAACTCGAAGCAAAAAAAGACGCAAAGCAAAAGACAGACGACAAGTCAAAATCGGAAGTAAGACCCGATGAAAAAAAAGAAGAGAAAAAGCCTGAGCAAAAAACCAGGAAGAAAAAAGCAAACAGTGATGACAATGGCTACACCCTTGTCCTGCGCTCGCTAGCCGATGGAAAAGAAAAGTCATTCGGTTACGTAAAAGACTACACGTTCGCCAAATTTGGACAAGGCCTTATGTTTTCATCTACAGGAAACGATTCGACTATGAAGGCTGGTGTGTATTGGTATGATTTGGCTTCGGCCAGTTTAACGGCCTTGCACCAAGGCAAATCTAAATTCAAATACAAAGGTCTTTCCATTAGCGAAGACGGAAGCCAAGCGGCATTTCTAGTTGACACCGACACGACCAAAGCACTGGTTAGGCATTTTCAATTGCACACATGGAAGCAGGGCGAGCCATCAGCAAAATTCATCGATGCCGAAAACTCACTAGCGCTACCCACTAATTGGCTTATCAGTGAAAACTACACACCTTTATTCAGCAAAGATGGCGGCAAACTATTTTTTGGCTCTGCACCCACACCCGCGGTGGCTGACACTACACTACTTCCAGAAGAAATGGCCGTGTTAGAGGTCTGGGGTGGCAATGACGACTACATCTACCCGCAACAAAACAAACAACTCGACACCGAAAAGAAACGCAGCTACCTGGCGGTTTATGATTTGGCTGCGCGCACCATCAAACAAATTGGCGACAAAGAAGTGCCCACTATCACACTTGGCAACGAGGGCAACTCAAAAATACTCTTGGGCGAGAGCGATGTCAAGCACCGCAAAATGATTACGTGGGACACGCAGAATTTTTCAGATGTGTACATTTTTGATTTAGCTTCCAATACCAAAAAGCTGGTGCAAGAAAAAATGAAAGGCAATGCCAATCTTTCTCCATTAGCCGAGTATGTCTATTGGTACAACCTGCCAGACACAGCTTGGTTTGCATACCACATCGCGACTGAAAAAACCAATCGAATTTCCAAAGGCATCCGCACAGGCGATGAAGAAGATGACCATCCAGATTTTCCAAGCTCATATGGCCTTGCAGGCTGGACGAAAGATGATGCGCGCGTGTTGGTTTACGACCGATACGATATTTGGTCGCTCAGTCCAAAAGCAAATGAAGCCCCTATCAACCTTACCAAAATCGGTCGAGCGGAAAAAATCAGGTTTCGCTACATCCGTCTCGATAATGAAGAGCGCTTCATTGACCCAGATAAAGAACTATTGTTGAGTGCCTTTAGCGAAACAACAAAAGCAGCTGGTTATTACAAATTCAATTTGAAAACCAATCAGTTGACGAAGCTATTGATGAGCGACCATCGCTATTCATTTACAGCCAAAGCAAAGAGCGCAAACCAACTCTTGTTCACGCGCGAAAACTTCCGCGAATATCCCGATGTATGGACAACTGATTTTTCTTTTGCCGCTACTAAGAAAATCTCCGATGCTAATCCGCAAATGAAAAACTACTTCTGGGGCTCTGTTGAAGGAGTTTCGTGGACATCGCTCGACAATCTTCCATTAGAAGGTCTGCTCTACAAACCCGAAGGCTTCGACCCGAAAAAGAAATACCCGATGATGGTGTACTTCTACGAAAAGTATGCGGATGACATTCACCAACACTATGCGCCCGCGCCCATCCGCTCGTTCATCAACTTCTCGTTGTATGCCAGCAATGGCTACCTGGTTTTTGTGCCGGATATCGTGTACAAGATTGGTTACCCAGGCGAGAGTGCGCACAATTGCATTTTACCGGGCGTCACCTCACTCATCAGCAAAGGTTTTGTAGATGAGAAACATATTGGTATACAAGGTCACAGTTGGGGGGGTTATCAAACGGCTTATTTAATTACGCGAACCAATTTGTTTGCAGCTGCTGAAGCCGGTGCGCCTGTGGTGAATATGATTAGCGCCTATGGCGGTGTGCGGTGGGAGAGTGGATTGAGCCGTATGTTTCAGTATGAAAAATCGCAAAGTCGATTGGGCGGAACACTTTGGGAAAAACCACTGCTGTACTTAGAGAACTCGCCCATCTTCTTTGCCGATAAAGTACAAACACCTTTGCTGATGATGCACAACGATGCTGATGGTGCTGTGCCTTGGTACCAAGGCATTGAATACTACATGGCCATGCGCAGGCTAAACAAACCCGTGTGGATGTTGAACTACAATGGCCAGGGCCACGGACTCACGCAGCGGCAAGACCGTACCGACTTCGCCATCCGTATGATGCAGTTCTTCGACCACTATCTCAAAGGTGCTTCTATGCCCACGTGGATGAAAACGGGTATACCAGCAGTGGAAAAAGGGACTACGAAGGGGTATTAATGTCTTAGGTTGACACAGATGATTCATTTGCACTTTGTAAACAAGTGACGTTAAGCCTTTGTCACTTTAAAGACAAAATGCTTGTGGATTTATATCGAACTTGAGTTATTCAAAGTTCGGCATGACAAATTTTATTGGAGATACGCACGGTCAATGGAAAATAACTCGCCTGCAAGCTGTGATTGGCGAACCGCTCGAAAACGCTTCTCATGTAAGGACGGAAGAAAATGCAGTACATAAATCTAACGCGGGCATCTGGACGCTGCGGGGTTTTGCAAGCAACATTCGATACACAGAGAAGAATGAAAAAGAACAGCTGTTGGCTGTGCAAGAGGGACTGGGCAGGCAACAGGCCACCTGTGCAGCATTAATCCCCATCCGCAAGAATGAAATTTGGTGGGCGTTGGCACAAGATGAGCGGAGAGCCATTTTTGAAAAGCAATCTCACCACACCGAATTGGGATTGAAATATTTACCAGCCATTGCCCGCAAGCTTTATCATTGTCGCGACATCGGTGAGCCTTTTGATTTCATTACCCGGTTTGAATACGCACCCCAACACGCTGACGCGTTTGAAGAATTGGTGCAAGCACTCAGAAAAACAGAAGAGTGGAAATATGTTGACAGGGAAATTGATATTCGATTGATACGAGTGTAAGCGTTGTAAAAAGTTTTGTGACTATTCATAGTATGAAAAAGGAATTCATTCCTGAGCTAAACAAAATTTATGTATTTGATACGTACTGCCTTTTATTCATTGGGTGGGGACACGGCACGTTTCAAGTCGATTTTTTGAACTATCAGTTTGGAGCGAATAAAGCAATATTCCTCTCACCCGGCCAATACTTTCAATTGTTGGCCGGCAGCTTTACCATGACGCTTTACGAATTCCCCAACCAGAATATCCAACAACTAGAAAACTCGCGCATACTCTTCAAGCACTTGGTGAGTTTAGGTCATATTGATTTGGAATCGCCTCGTCATTTCCATCTCAATAAATTGGAGTATATCAATTTTACATCAGACGTGGCCAAACTACTTACCACCGCCATTGACGATTGGATTGAGTTCAACCCGTTTGGTGCATCATGGCGCGAAGTACAACTGCTGTTTGATATCAAAGATATTATTGACAAACGCTACGCAGAACCCATCAGCATTACAGAGCTCTCTAAACAAGTGCACGAAAAATCACATCACGTGGAGAGGCTCACAAAAGAAAAGCTCCACCAAACCATCCGCCAGTTGTCTGATAAGAAGTTGTTGCTTGAGTCGCAACGTAAAGTTGTGTTCACTACCCAATCTACAAAAGAGATTGCATATGAACTCGGCTTCCGAGACCCCACCTATTTTAACCGTTACTTTAAACTGAAGACACACAAAACTCCATGGGAGTTTCGTCAACATTTTGAAGTAGACCGGGCAGACACTTTCGTGAAGGATTTGACTTTACTTTTGGATAGCTATTATAAAAGCCATCGGTTTGCTGAATATTATGCCAATCAGCTTTCGGTTTCACTGGCAACCTTTCACCGAAAAGTACAAAGCAAGATGGGTGTCTCGTTCAACCAACTGTTAAAGGAAAAGCTGATTAACGAGGCGGTATCACTTCTTACGCATCAAACTCCTATTCGCACAACTGCATTAGAGCTCGGCTTCGCAGAAGCAAATCATTTTTCAACGTTTATAAAAACGCACACGGGCAAAACACCCACACAGTGGGCATCGGGAGAGTAAAGAGCTCCTATTTTTTCACGATTACGTATCACAACTCTTTCAGATTCTAAAAAGTGCACTCTATTGAGTTGATTTTGTACCAAGCGGTGCAAAAATCTGCCACACCTTTGTGCCAACAAAAGCGCAAGAAAAGCAAGCTCGCGAGTTGCTTTCCCCAGCTCAAAAAAAATTAGTTACACCAACCAAAAAAAATACAGTATGACAAATTTAAATGAATTGCTATCAGCCAAAGTTGCGTTGATAGAAAAAGGACAAATTGTGGATGCCACAGAAAAATTTCTGGCGCCCAATGGCAAAACGGTAGACTTCGATGGTACCATTACCAGCAACAAAGCCGAGATGATCACGAAAATGAAAAATTTTGCAGGCGCAATCGCGAAAGTAAATTCACTCAAAGCATTGCAAACAGCAGTCGGCAACAATGTAACGTTCATTGAATTGGACGTCAACTTCGACATGAAGGACGGCAGCAAAATTGTGTGGCACGAAATCATTCGCTCCGTATGGGAAAATGGTTTAATCGTACACGAACAGTATTTCAAAGGATAATTCTTACCAAAACATTTTAACAAACTTTAAATTTTAAACAACATGAAAACAATCAAATTGGTAGTAGTAGTTCTATTGGCCTTAATGGGGCAAGCCAGCATGGCCCAAAATCTAAAAGCAGTCAACAACATTGATGACAGCAAAATTGCATTGCAAGGTTACAGCCCCGTTTCTTACTTAGACTTGGGTCTGGCTCAAAAAGGATTGAAGGAATTTAAAAGCACACAAGACGGTGTGAACTACTACTTCACCAGCAAAGACCAAAAGAAAAAATTTGACGAGAGCCCTGCCAAATACTTACCTCAATATGGTGGATATTGCGCCTTTGGTGTATCGGTAGGTGCTAAGTTTAGAGTAGACCCAAACAAGTTTGTAGTAAAAGATGGCAAGTACTTTTTGTTTTTGAATGACCTAGAAGTAGATGCTTGTCAACTTTGGAAGGACGGCAACCATGAAAAATTGGTAGCAAAAGCAGATGGCAATTGGCCTAAGCTAAGCAAAGACTAAAGGGTAAGTGGGGTTGGTTTGGCAACACTTGGAGTTCGCTTCAAGTGTTGTTGTCTTTTAAAAAAAATCTAACTTATGGCTATGGAAAAACTACTCACCGACATACGCAACTGCACCCTGTGCAAGGCGCATCTGCCCTTGGGGCCGAGACCAATTGTGAGCCTACATCCCAAAGCAAAAATTATAATTATCGGACAGGCACCAGGCACTAAAGTACATGCGAGTGGCATTCCTTGGGACGATGCCAGCGGCAAGGAGCTTAGACGATGGTTGGGCGTGGAGCCCGAGACCTTCTATAATGAAAAAATTTTTGCACTCATGCCCATGGGCTTTTGTTATCCGGGCAAAGGCACTTCGGGCGATATGCCTCCCCGACCAGAGTGTGCGCCACAGTGGCACAAGAAAGTACTCGCGAGCCTTAAGCAAATAGAATTAACCATTCTCATTGGGCAATATTCGCAAGCCTACTACTTGGGCGATTCGGGAAAAGATAATTTGACGGAAACAGTACGCGCTTATGCAACATTCCTACCGAAATTTCTTCCACTCCCGCACCCTTCGCCTCGCAATCGCATCTGGCAAAAGAAAAATCCATGGTTCGAGAAAAAGATTGTTCCCTTGCTGAGAGAGAAGGTGAGTCAGTTAGTTTCGTTTTAGCGGGCTGTGGATTTTGAAAAATACTAACTTCACATCTCAATTTAATGCGATGAACACATTGAAAGTAGGCTTGGCTCAGATTTCTCCAATCTGGCTCAACAAGAAAGCGACCACCGAAAAAGTGGTGGACTATATCAAGCAAGCGGGTGCACAACAATGCGACTTGGTTGTTTTTGGTGAAGCCTTTATTCCGGGCTATCCCTTTTGGATTGAACTAACCGATGGCGCACGCTTTGATTCTGCAATCCAAAAAGAGCTGCACGCTTTTTATATGAGCCAAGCCGTATCGATTTCACATGGAGATTTGGCCGACTTATGCAAAGCTTGTCAATCAAACAACATTGCGTGCGTAGTTGGCACTATCGAAAATGCGAAAGACCGAGGTGGACATAGTTTGTATTGCACATTGGTTTATATTGATAAAAAAGGAGTGATTCAATCTACCCACCGCAAACTAATGCCCACGTACGAAGAGCGATTGTCTTGGGCGCAGGGTGATGGACACGGATTACGTGTTCATAGCTTAGAGGCATTCACACTAGGTGCGCTCAATTGTTGGGAGAATTGGATGCCGCTGGCACGTACCGCACTTTACGGAATGGGTGAAGACCTTCATGTGGCTATTTGGCCGGGCAGTGTTCGCAACACCGAAGACATCACGAGGTTTATTGCCAAAGAGTCGCGCTCTTACGTGATTTCTGTGTCTTCCATTTTAACTAGAAAAGATATTCGTGATCACATACCGCATCATCAGCTCATTGTTAAAAATTCAGAAACGGAGTTTTTGGCAAATGGTGGATCTTGTATAGCAGCGCCTACGGGCGAGTGGTTGATAGAACCAGTCGCTGAAAAGGAAATATTACTAGTTGCAGAGCTCGATCATGATCAAGTGAAGAAGGAGCGCCAGAATTTTGATCCGAGCGGTCATTACTCAAGACCCGATGTGTTGCAACTGACTGTAAACCGTACACGGCAAAGTGTAATTCGAGTAATAGAAGACCTTAAATAAAAAACGCCTGAGAGTTTATCTTTCTCAAGCGTTTTAAAATAGTAAGGAAGTTTAATCTTTTTTGATCTTCGGCCACTGCTCGTCTGCTTTTTTGATTAGCCCAGCCCTGTCTTTATCCCAAAGTACCTTTACCTTCTGGTTGTAGTTGAAGTATAATTTATTATCAAGTACAGTCCATGTATCTGTTTCAGTTGGTGCTTTGTGCCCGTCCGCGGTTCCGTAAGCGCAGTACCCTCCATATTGAGGCGCATACTTTTCAGGATTGGCAGCAAATGCGTCTTTATTTTTCTTGCTTGCAAAATGCCAAGTAGCGCCATTCCATTCGTAGGTAAATTCGTTGATACCTTTCACAGCTTTGTTGTCAGTAAAGAAAGCAACAGGGTCATACCCTTTGATGGCGCCAGCCTCGGTAGAAAATACTTCGCTTGTTTGAGCGAACAAAAAGGTAGATACTAATAATAAGATAAAGCTCAACACTATTTTGGTTGATTTCATATTTCCTGTGTTTCTAATACTGCGAACTTACACAATCGAGACGGCAACGAAAGTCAGTTGTCTGACAATCGGTCTGTATCAACAGAAAATTTAGAAGGAGAATCCTAATTTTATAAATCTTGAACAAGAAAGATTTATTTTAACTTGTAGCTCTATTAAGTACCTAAATGAAAGAGCTCTTCCCCTTTTATTCCATTGGCCATTTCATTAACCAGCCCAAAAATCCAACGGAGTTTGAGATTATGCGCTTTGACGAAATGGAAGAACCCGATGTGGATGACCTGCACAAACATACTTTCTACGAAATCATCTGGATCGAAAAGGGCAAGAGTCGTCAAGTCATTGATTATGTCAATCATGAAATAAACCCCGGGTCGTTGTTCTTCATCTCGCCAGGCCAATTGCACATTTTTGAAGAATGGAAACCAATAACTGGAGGAAGCTTACTGTTTACTGAAGATTTTCTTTTACTGAATCACCAGGACAAAGACCGACTCTTTGAATTGAGCTTCTTAGATAATTTTTACAGCAATCCTGTTTTGCGCCCCGACAAAAAGAGTTTTACAGAAATTCAACAAACGATCTATCAACTATCCACAGAGAAAAAAAGAAAAGACTATTCTCCGGCAATGGCGCAAGCACTACTGCAAGTCCTTCTGTTACAAATCCAGCGATGTATTGATGCCCAAGCAAAAAATACGATCTCGAAGAAAAGTATTGTGATCTATAAAAAGTTTAAAAATCTCATTGATGTCAACTTCACAAAAAGCCTTTCTGTTAGCGACTATGCCTCCGAGCTGGCTATTACTCAGCATCATCTCAATCATATCGCAAAAGAAGTAACTGGCAAGACGGCTACTGACGTGATCCGCGCTAGAGTGATGCTTGAGGCCAAACGATTGATTTCTTTTACAGATCATTCCATTTCTGAAATCGCGGCCGAACTTGGTTACTTCGACTCGTCCTATTTTGCTAAAGTCTTTAAGGCAGAAACGGGCGCATCTCCCATTGAGTTTAAATCCACCATCTCCGAATCCTACCGAAGAAGGTAGCTTTCGTCATAACCCTAGGCGTGGTCGTCCCTATACTTTTGTGTCATTAACAAAACAAACTAAAAGACACATTATGAAAAAGACAATTGCACTATGGGCTATGGTACTTTCTGTATTGTACGCCAACGCACAAACTACCAAATGGATTGTTGACGACACACACGCTAAGTTGGGTTTTAAAGTCACACACTTTGGTATTTCTGAAACAGAAGGGAAGTTCACCAAATTTACAGGTACAGTGTTGTCTGACAAGCCTGACTTTTCAGATTCCAAAATCGACTTAACCATTGACGTCAGCAGCGTAGACACCGACAATGAGCAGCGCGACACGCACCTGAAATCTGCTGACTACTTTGATGTGGCTAAATATCCCCAGATTATTTTCAAAGGAAAATCATTGAAGCCTGTATCTAAAAACAAATACAAACTCATTGGCGATTTTACGATGCATGGGGTGACCAAAGAAATTGCGTTAGACGTAATCTATCGAGGCACAGTGCCACAGGATCCATTTGGAAATACAAAGGCTGGTTTTAAAATTACAGGGACTATTGATAGAACCCAATGGGGATTAAACTGGACAGGCAAGTTGGCTGGTGGTGATTTGCTAGTAGGCAATGATGTAGAGTTGGAATGCAATATTGAGTTAAACAAAGTGAAATAGAAAATGGAAAAACGAATTTGGTTTATCACAGGTGTTTCCAGCGGGCTTGGCAACGCGTTGATACGGGCCGTTGTGCAAAGTGGTGACTTTGCGATCGGCACATTTCGAAAACAAGAGCAAGTCGATGCCTTCAATCAAAGTCATGCGGGTAAGGCATTCGCCATCAAAATGGATGTGACCAATTTTGATGAAGTAAATAAAGGCATTGATGCCATCGTTGAGAAGTTTGGCAAAATAGATGTGGTGGTAAATAATGCTGGGTTTGGTTTTGCGGGAAGCATCGAAGAAGCAAGTATCGAAGAAATCAGAAATGTATTTGAAGCAAACTTCTTTGGCGCGTTGCAGGTAACACAAGCGGTGTTGCCCACTTTGCGCAAGCAAAAGAGCGGACACATTATTCAAATCTCTTCACATGGTGGTTTTAAGGCGATGGCTGGTTTTGGTGTTTACAATGCAAGCAAGTTTGCGTTGGAAGGGATGAGCGAAGCACTGGCTGGTGAAGTTGGTCCATTAGGAATTCGATTAACCATTGTTGAGCCCGGGCCATTCAGAACAAAATTCGCGGGTGAAGGATTTACTCTTGCCCAAAGAAAGATCGATGACTATCAACTTACCGCGGGCGTTTTCCGGGAACGAATAAAGGGTGTAGACGGCAAACAAGAGGGCGATCCGCACAAAGCGGCACAAGCAATTATTCAAGTAGTCAATACTGAAAACCCTCCGCTACGTTTGCCATTGGGGAAAATTGCGTTGGCTACCATTTCTTCAAAACTTGCACATGTGCAAAAAGATTTGGACGCTTGGGGTGAAGTCGCAGCAAATGCAGTGTTTTTATAAAAACAAAATAGTAAATTTTTATTTTGAGAGGTGGACACAGAAAACGATGTCCACCTCTCTTTCATTTATTGAATGTTGAAGATTTTTTGTGTCTACAGATTCAAGTTTGTTGTTCGTGAGTTTAAAGTGCCCGTGTGGTCATACCACCGTCCACAAGTATATTTTGCCCCGTCACGTACGATGACTTCTCCATAGCAAGAAACGCAATCACGTTGGCCATCTCAGAGGCTTTCGCGACCCTGCCAAGCGGTGTGCGAGCTTGCACCTTCGCAACAATCTCAGGCTTTTGCAAAAGAGGTTCTGTCAAGGGTGTCTCTGTGAACCAAGGAGATACGGTGTTTACACGGATGCCGTGAACGCCCCATTCGTTTGCTAGTATCCTCGACAATTGTATCTCTGCACCTTTGCTCATTCCGTAAGCCGCACCTGTGCCTGCATCTACCGAGCCCGCCACCGATGCAACGTTGACAATGCTGGGGCTTTTGCTTTGCTTCAAAAACGGGAACATCGATTTGGCGAGTTCAACACCGCTCGTTAGATTGGTTTTGAAGACTCCGTCCATCTCCTCTTCAGAAGTATCGAGGAATGACTTGCGGATGTTGGTGCCCACATTGTTCACCAAAATATCTAAGCGCGCACCGTGATTTTCAATGTGTTTCAAAACTTTCTCTCTTCCTTCTTTGGTGCTTACGTCTGCTTCCACACCACTGATTTTATAGTTGAAGTTTTTTCCTTCGGCAAGGACTCGGTCAATATCGGATTGATGACGCGAAACAATCACGACCTCTGCGCCCAGCGACAGCATTTCCCAAGCCGTAGCCAGGCCAATGCCTTTTGTGCTGCCGGTAATCAATGCCTTTTTACCTGTCAATGTCCACGTATTCGTATTCATAAAATTTTGGCTTATTTGAATTCGAGCTTCTTTACTGTTGGCCAGTTTTCATCTGCTTTTTTTATCAGCGCATCTTTGTCTTTACTCCAATTTTTTTGCACATCGGCATTGTAGTTCAAGTAAAGTTTACCAGCCACTATACTCCAAACATCAGGCATGGCTGGGGCTTTTGCACCTTGTGATGTTGCATAAGCACAATAGCCACCATATTGAGGCGCATAGGCTGAAGGGGATGCTTTAAATAATTCCAAATTCTTTTTGCTCGAAAAATACCAGTTTGCGTCTGCCCATTTCATGGTGAACTTTGGGTCGCCTTTTACTGGCTTGCTATCGGTAAAGTATGCTACCGCATCGTAG
>JAAFHY010000035.1 GCA_013298505.1 Cytophagales bacterium | reverse complement strand
AGTAAATACTTTATTATCGCTTTTGCTAACTCCTCTCAACCTGGCAACAATGCTAGAATAGCGCCAGATGCATCGGTATGCGATCAACTCATTGATGTTTGTTTCATTCGCAAAATGTCGCTACACCAAATTCTTCCATTTAGCTACAACATGTTTTCAGGTAATCTCAATAATTCAAAACTTATAAGCACGGTAAAAGCCAACCAGATTTCAATCCACTGCAAAGTGCCCATTCCTTTTCATATCGATGGCGAAGCTCATCCTCCCGCCAATCGAATTGAAGTTACAATTCAGCCAGCCACTTTACGTATACTATTAACCGCTGGTCACCCAAATCAGCATATCAAAAAATACTTTGTTTAGGTATAGCTATAAATAGTCGCTCCTCCGTTAAACGTCCAATTCACCTTTAAACTAAAAGCAAATGAAAAAACTATTTACAGTCTTACTGATTTCATTTATTGCTATGGCCGGAATGGCGCAGTCCATTAGTCAGCCACCAAATGGCGATAATCAAAAGTCGAAAGTAACTCAATACATTGGGCCTGTTGAAGTAACCATTACCTACAATAGCCCCGATGTACACGCACCCAATGGCGATGATCGCAAAGGGCACATTTGGGGAGAGCTCGTGCACTACGGATACATCGATCAGGGTTTTGGTCCCGCCAAAGAAGCACCTTGGAGAGCAGGGTCAAATGAAAACACAATAATCACTCTTAGCCATGATGTAAAGATCGAGGGCAAAGAATTGAAAGCCGGATCGTACGGATTGTTTCTAGCAACCGCTAAAGAAGGCCCTTGGACATGGATTTTTTCGACCAATACATCAAGTTGGGGAAGTTACTACTACAATAAAAAAGAAGATGCTTTACGTGTAGATGTAACGCCAACAGAAGGAACGTACACCGAGTTTTTGACTTACGGATTTGACGACAGGCAAAAAGATAGAACCATTGCCTTCTTGCAATGGGAGAACAAAAAGATCGCTTTTAAAATAGAAGTTCCAAATGTGAATGAGCTATACGTTGCCAAGATGCGCGATGAACTTCGCTCGTGGATAGGTTTTGATTACCGAAACTATGCTACCGCAGCGTTATTCTGCGCACAACACAAAATCAATCTCGAGGAAGGGTTGGCGTGGGCAAATGAAGCGATGAATCCCAATAGCGGAGGCCAAGAAGAATTTTTTACGCTACAAACCAAGGCAACCGTGTTAAGAGCGATGGATAAAAACGATGATGCAGATGTGGTAATGGAAAAAGCGGTAAAACGCACGGATGCCAGTGTAGCGGCCATTCACCAATACGGTAGAAGCTTGCTTCAAGCTGGAAAAAAGGAAAAGGCACTAGAGATTTTCAAATACAATGCACAGAAGCACCCTGAAGAAAAGTTTACACCCAACATTGGCTTGGCTAGAGGCTATACAGCCATGGGCGATAAGAAGAACGCCATAAAATATTGGGAGTTGGCCATAAAAAATATACCTGACAACCAAAAACAGAATATGGCTTTTTATGAAGGTGAATTGAAAAAACTAAAAGAAGGAAAGTAATTTACACTCAAAATTGAAGAGAGTAGTAATTTTAAAAACTTACTACTCTCTTTTTTTTATTGATTTTAGATTTGGAATTGCATGAGCCGATAAATCAAACAGAGAATTTATCGCTTTAAAAACTTGACCGTACTCTTAAATGCTGTTTGGCCATTTTGAATGGAAAGGAAATAATATCCTTCGTGGAAATCTTTAACCCTTATTTTTACCTCAAATTCATCGATCATTTCAGGCTCAATTTCTACCTCGTTGCCTATGATGTTGTGAATAGTAAACTTTGATTTTCGGGCAATGGGCGATTCAAAGGTGATAGTCAAAAACTCTACAGCTGGATTGGGGTAAACCTGAACTAACTTAACAGGATCGGTGCCAGATGAAAAAGACTCATCCTTGGCTTGAGCCAACGCGAATTGGCTAAAAAACAAGCCAGCAACAATAAGGATGGGTTTCAAAACGTTCATGTTAATCTTCTTACGTATTTTAATGCTCATTGGATGCAATTCGTAAGCCAAAAGTTTAAATAAGCCTAAAAATTCTTTTTCGGTTAATGTACAGGTGATCTGAAAAAGGCAAATGATCTGCAAAAAGAGCGATCTTCGACTAGTTGCCCTAATTAACTTCTAAGATTTACTCAACCCAAATTAAAATGAACCGCATTCTCTGACTGAATGTAGTTTGGATAGATGTGAAGGTGTTTCTTTTTCACCGCTTCAAAAATTGTCATTTTAAAAGTTTGCAGGTTTTCTTTTGAAAGGGCAGATATAAACACCACTTCGTCAAACCCCATTTCTGTATAGTATCCTCTCACACTTTCCAAATCTAGCCCCTCTTTATTCACCAAATCTATTTTGTTCAATACCAAAATCGTGGTGATGTTACCCGCCCCAATTTCCGCCAAGGTTTGCTTTACTACCTGAATGTGGTTGGCGTGAAACGGATGCGCCATGTCTGCAATATGAAGCAACAAGTCAGCTTCGCGCACCTCGTCTAAAGTAGATTTAAAAGATTCAATCAAATGATGAGGTAGCTTCCGGATAAACCCAACTGTATCGGAAAGCAGAAAAGGAATATCGGCAATCACCATTTTGCGCACGGTAGCATCTACAGTAGCAAACAATTTGTTCTCTGCTTTTACATCGGCTTTGGAAAGCAAGTTCATAATAGTCGATTTGCCCACATTGGTATAACCCACCAACGAAACCCGCACAATATTGCTTCGCGATTTTCGCTGGGTGATCCGTTGCTTGTCAATCTTCTTTAAGTCTTCCTTCAAAGCAGAAATCTGATTTTTGATAATCCGCCTATCTGTTTCTATCTCTTTTTCACCTGCACCACCCCTTGCACCGGTTCCGCCCCGTTGGCGCTCTAAGTGCGTCCACATACGCGTAAGCCGGGGTAAAAGGTATTGGTTCATAGCCAGTTCTACTTGCGTGCGTGCCTGAGCGGTTTGGGCGCGCATCAAAAAGATATCGAGGATCAATAAACTGCGGTCGTATACCCTAATTTTTTCTTCTCTGCTCTCTGGATTAAGCTCGCGCTCCAAGTTCCTGAGTTGCGAAGGGCTCAGGTCATCATCAAAGAGTACATTTTGCACACCCTTGGCAAAAACGAACTGTTTAATCTCTTCAAGTTTTCCCTTGCCCACAAAAGTGCGCACATCGGGATGGGGTAATCGCTGAGTGTATCTATTTAAGGTTGAAATCCCAGCTGTTTCGGCCAAAAACGCCAATTCATCTAAATGCTCTGTTATTTCCTCTTGTTCGCTTTTTGAATCGGCCAATGCCACTAAAACTGCTTTCTTCATCTGGCAAAATTAGTTTACTGCTTCCCTAAAAACTAACTATCGAGGCAATTGTGATTTCAAGCTGCATCCTATTTCATAGCGGGCAAGGCATTACAATCGTTGGCAAAGGCAATTTACTTTCTGTGGGCGTCAATTATTCAAATCCATTTCTAGGGAGGGTTACTTTTTTATACTTTTGTAAGATTTACCAGTCCAAATTCTGTCTATTTCTCAGATTTTGGTATTGATTTACCTAAACCCCCCTCCTTCAAAAAAGAGCGGTTAGTTGGCACTTATGAGAGTAGCAATTGTATTAAACTCTGCTTGGAATATTTATAATTTCCGTTTGAGCTTGGTAAAGGCTCTTCTGGAAGCTGGGCATGAGGTACATACCGTTGCCCCGTTCGATCGGTTTTCACCTCTTTTAGAAAAAGCAGGTTGCATCAATCACGATGTTAAAATGGATAGCAGGGGGGCAAATCCACTAAAAGATTTCGCGCTATTCTTCGAGCTTTTTTTTATTTATAAAAAGCTAAAACCCGATGTGGTTTTGCACTATACCATCAAGCCCAACATTTATGGAACCTTTGCTGCGGCCGTGCTACGAATACCTTCCATTAATAATGTATGTGGCTTAGGCACCATTTTTTTAAAAGACAATTTCATTTCTAGCGTTGCTATCAATTTATACAAACTGGCTTTTCGGTTTCCGAAAAAAGTATTCTTTCAAAACCCAGATGATAGGGCGCTTTTTATAGACCGTAAATTGATCAGAAAAGAGATCAGCGATTTAGTGCCAGGCTCGGGAATTGATCTGAACCATTTTGCGGCCATGGATTTTAAAAGAAACAGGCCGTTCACGTTTTTACTAATCTCGCGGTTGATAACCGATAAAGGAATTCTTGAGTTTGTAGAGGCGGTAAAAAAACTTCGGTTGAATGGCCTCCAAGCTAACTTTCAAATTCTAGGCGCTAAAGACCCTGCTCATCAGCGCGGCATTGCCATTTCTGTAATCAACGATTGGATAAAAACCAACACCATCGAATACTTAGGCACGGCAAAAGATGTAAGAGAGTTTATTGCCAAGGCCGACTGCGTGGTGCTGCCCTCGTACCGAGAAGGAACGCCTCGCACGTTGTTAGAGGCTGCTAGCTCTGCCAAACCAATTATCACTACCGATGTGCCCGGTTGCCACCACGTGGTAGATCACAATCACAATGGGCTGCTTTGCAAGCTAAAAGATGCCGATGACTTGGCCTCTAAAATGCACGAAATGGCCAACTATGAAAACGACACCTTACAACGATTGGGGCAAAACGGACGAAAAAAAATGGAGACTCAATTCGATGAAAAAATTGTCATCTCGAAATACTTGTTGGCACTAGAATCTTTAAAGTGACAATATCAACACGCTCCTTAGTTTCTATCGAAAGAAAGTCTTTAATTTGAGCAAGGAATAACCCTTTTCTACCGTGCGGAAAATTTTTCTGTTAGTTTATGGTGCAACCGCCCTTCTATCGTGCGCTTCCTATAAACAGAATATCATGTTTAAAGAAACCGATGAAGGACGAACTGAAGTGTTTAAAAAAGAAGCCCAATCGGCCGACAAAAACTATCAAATACAAGCCAACGATTTACTTCAACTAGATGTTTTTTCGAATAAAGGAGAGCGGATTATAGATCCCAATCCAGAGCTAACCAATCAACCCAATCAAAGTGAAGTCACTCCAACAGTGTTCAACTACTTGGTCGAATCGAATGGGATTGTCAAGTTGCCAATGATTGGCGAACTTCAGGTGAAGGGGTTGAGCATCCACCAAGCAGAAGAGATTGCACAAAAAGAATATGCGAAATACTTTAAAGAACCTTTTGTGCGGTTATCATTTTCAAACAAACGGGTAATTGTACTGGGTGCACCGGGTGGCCAGGTAATTCCACTCACCAATCAAAACGTAACGTTAGTAGAAGTATTGGCTCTTGCTAAAGGAGTAGCAAATGAAGCAAAGGCAAACAAGCTAAAGTTGATACGAGGCGAGCATGTCTATCAAATAGATTTTAGCACCATCAAAGGATTTAAAGATGGGAACATGATAGTAGAGCCAGGCGATGTAGTTTACGTAGAGCCTATTCGTAGGCCGTTCACCGAAGCACTTCGAGATAACTTTACAGTTATAAGTCTCGTTGTGAGTTTAGCTACGTTGGCAGTCATTATCCGAAGCGTAAATTAAAGAGTAGTGAATTCGACAGACAAAGCCCCTTTGCCACCTGCCTCGCCCTTTGAAGGATTAGATTTCGATAAACTTATTGCCGTAACTCAAAAAGCCAAATGGTGGATACTGCTAATCTTTATCAGTTGCAATATTGCTGCCTACCTTACTACCCGATGGACGAAAGAGGTATTTGAGTCGGCTTCTGAATTAAAGCTTGATATTAAAAGAGATGCTACCGAGCTAGGGATCAAAACTTTAGTGGAAGATCAAAATATCAACATCATTTCGGGCGAGATCGAACAAATAAAATCAAAAGTGTTTTTCAATCGGGTAATCGACTCGCTCGATTTAGCGGTAAGCTATTACAGCATCGGTAATGTATTGAAAGACGAAATGTATAAGCGCTCTCCGTTTGTGGTTTCTTACGAGCTAACAAACTCAGAAATACAAGATATCCCCATTCAATTTACTTTTATTGATAAAGAATCATTTAAGATTAAAGTTAGCGATGCCGAAGGCTCGATGACTGGAAAATTCGGAGTGCCAATCAGCGTGCATGGCAATAAATTAGTTTTCTCGGCCACTAGTTATTTTGAGCTTTCAGGCTACAACGATCTTGAATTTGTGATCAACAGCAAAGTTTCGCTGATCGATTACTTATCGAAAAATATTAAAGTAGACCCTCTTAGCTTTAATGCCAACACCATTCGTGTAGCTTTTCAGGATTACAATCCGTTAAAGGCATTTGATATTGTAAACACGATCGACTCGCTCTATATCTTTTACAGTAGCGAGCAGAAAAATTTGGCCAACCGACAAAAAATAAATTGGCTCAATAATGAGTTGACACAAGTTGAAAAAAGGATGCAAGATTTTGAAAACTATTTTGAAAACTTCACTCTTCAAAATAAGAGCAGTGATCTTACCCTCGATCTAAAAAATACCATAATAGCCATCAATCGTGTTGACTCGCAACGATTCGAACTAACCAAAAGGATTACGCTTCTAAATGAAACAATTGATGAAATCGTAAAGGACAAACCAACTCTTTCGGTTCAACAAAGAAACTTTTTACCCTCGTACTTAAACCAAAAACTAGAAGAACTGAATAAGCTTAGGCAAGGAAGCGATCAGTTAAGCCTGGCTTACAATGAAAATACGTTTGCCTATCGGCAGAAAGAAAAGGAAATGAAATCGGTAAAAGACCTTGTTTACCAACAACTGACAGAACTAAAAAAAGAGTGGCAAAAAAATGCAGTTGAACTAGCAAGCAGAAAACAAAAACTTGAAAAGGATTTTATTGCCATGCCCGATAAGAATACGCAGTTTTCAAAAAATCAGCGATTCTATAAATTGTACGAAGAGTTCTATTTGCTAATGATGCAATCAAAAGCGCAGTTTGAAATTGCACAGGCCGGCAATACACCTGATTTTAAAATTCTCTCTACGGCCACCATTCCATCCGTTCCACTTTCGCCTAAGAAAATTTACATTTTAGCCATTGGTTTTGTGGTTGGAATAGTGTTGAACTTTTTCTTTATCGGATTTCTATATCTGTTGAACAATAAAATTACTAATACGCAAGAAATTGAAAGAGGCACGAGTGCTCCCTTACTGGGCGTAATACCAGCCTACAAACGATCTTCGTCTACCGATTTTCATGTGCTTGAAAACCCTAAATCGATGGTCAGCGAATCCATTCGTACGCTGAGGACTAACCTAGACTTTTTTACTTCGGGCGGAGCTAAAAAAATCATTACTATCACATCCACAGTCTCAGGCGAAGGCAAATCGTTTCTTGCAGCTAATTTGGGCGGTGTGCTATCCATGTCAAAGAAAAAAGTTGTGTTGCTAGACTTAGATATGCGCAAACAAAAAAATGGAAGTCACTTTGTAGCCCATGATAACTCGAAAGGAATCAGCACGATTTTAATCAAAAGGAATACGTGGCAAGATTGCGTGCAAAAAACAGAGCTCGAAAATTTGTACTTTTTACCATCTGGCCCACACCCACCAAACCCATCTGAATTATTACTCAATGGAGAATTCACCTCGCTACTTGACGACTTAAAAACTGAGTTTGACTACATCGTAATCGATACCCCACCCGTTGGGTTAGTAACAGACGGCATCATGGCTATGCGTAAATCCGATTTATCTATTTACGTGATTCGTGCTAACTATTCGAAGCAAGAATTCTTAAATAACATTAATCGTATCCAGACCATACATAAAGTTTCTGGGCTTGCCGTAGTGCTTAACGCGCTACTCTCTAGCAGTAAAGCTTACGGATATGGTTACTACGAAGATAAAACGAGCGTAAAAGGTTGGAGGGGGCTAATCAATTTTTGATTACACGCCATGTTTTCATTCTTAACGTCACCGAAAAAAGAGAAACTACCTCCCTTGCATTGCGACATTCACTCGCACTTATTAGCAGGCATTGACGATGGAGCTCCTAACTGGGAAAATTCTCTTGAGTTGATTCATGCGCTTACTAAGCTGGGTTTTAAAAAAATAATCACTACCCCACACATCAAGCACGATACGTATCGCAACGATGCGCAAGGAATTTTAAGTAAGCTGCAAGAGCTAAGAAAAATTCTTGATGAACATAAAATTGATATTGAAATAGAAGCCGCAGCAGAATATTACTTGGATGAAGTGATCTACGATCAACTAATCGCTAAAGGGCCGTTCCTTACTTTTGGGAAAAATTATTTACTGATTGAAACCAATTTTTTAAGTGAGCCTTACCAACTAAAAGACTTTATTTTTCATGCAGCCACGCAAGGTTATCAAGTAGTGCTGGCGCATCCTGAGCGGTATGCTTACATGAATATGAGTAAAGCCGAAGATTTAAAAAACAGGGGTGTGCTATTTCAACTGAACTCGATTTCTCTTTGCGAATATTATTCTAAGTCAATTCAGAAATTGGCGCATCAACTTATTGATAAAGGATGGATTAATTTTTTAGGGAGCGATTGCCACAACTTACAACAAGCCGAAGCACTTGGTGTTTCGATGGATCTAAAATATTACCACAAAGCACTTGCTTTGCCACTATTAAATAACGCACTTTAATATGGTATTAATTACGGGGGCTACTGGATTACTTGGAAGCTGCGTGCTGAAAAGATTTTTAGAAACAGGCGTAGAAGTGACTGCGCTAAAACGAAAAGATAGTAGCCTGCCTAGTGATCTAAACCAGAAAGTCAACTTAAAGTGGATTGATGGAGATATTCTAGATATCGATTTTTTAACCGACAGCTTGCATGGCATTGAAACTGTTATTCACGCTGCCGCAATGGTGTCTTTCGATCCGCGCGATAAAGAGTTACTCTTTAAAACAAACGTAGAGGGTACTGCGAATGTGGTAAATGCCTGCTTGGCGAAAAATGCCAGGCTTATTCACATCAGTTCGGTTGCAGCATTAGGTAGGCAAAAAGGAGTTTATCAAATAGACGAATCTGCTACTTGGGTAGATAGCCCACTAAACTCTTCATATGGAAAATCAAAATACTTGGCCGAACTAGAAGTATACAGAGGCATAGAAGAAGGCTTAATAGCAAACATAGTGTGCCCCTCGTTTATTCTGGCTGGCAGCGATTGGCAAAAGAGCAGCGCACAATTATTTAGTTATGTGTGGCAAGAGAAGAAATTTTATAGCAGCGGCCTTACCAACTATGTCGATGTTAAGGACGTGACTGAACTAATCTATACAATTTATAAACACAGCGATTTGCAAAGTCAACGTTACATCGCTTCTGCAGGATCAATTACTTTTTATGATCTGTTTGCGATGATTGCTAAACATTTTTCAAAACGAGCCCCATCTATTTTAATAAGTAACTCGTTGCTTCATTTGTTTGCAACCCTTGAGGAGATACGATGTTCGCTTTTGAGATCAAACCCAATGATAACCCGCGAGTCGGTAAAAGCGGCAGGCGAAAAATTTGTGTATTCCAATGAAAAGTCAATTGCCGAATTAGGCATTTCCTATCAACCCCTCGAAGAAACCCTAAATAGATGCTGTAATCACTATTTGCGCGTTTATAGCACAAACAAATAAGAAACACAAACTTGCTGCTCATTTTTTATTCTAAGAACTTTGCATAAAAAGTACGGGTTAGTTTTTTCTACCCATTTTTTTTTCTACTTTAGAAAAACCTTTCAAGCATGAGCCACGAATTCAGAAAGAGAGAAGAGGAAGAAGAGTTGATCAAGCGGTACGAGGAAAATTTACGCTCAAATACATCCGGTTATTTTGACATCGATGCCTACGAGGTGATCATTGATCACTACATGGAAAAACTTAAATTCAAAAAAGCGTTGGGGGCAGTAAATCAAGCCATGGATCAATTTCCGTTTTCGACTGGTTTAATAGCCGTCAAGGCACAAATACTTTCAAACCTCGAGCAATACGAAGAAGCTCTTACGCTTTTAGAAAAAGCGCGTAACTTGCATCCAATGGACATCGAAATTTATTTATCGATTGGCTCCATACTATCGCTGCAAGCAAAATACCAGGAGGCCATCGCGCTTTACGAAGACGTACTAAGTTTTTCTAACGAAGAAAAAGACGACATCTATTACAACATCGGGCTGGCGTATCAAAGCATGGAAGAATATGACAAAGCCATTGAAGCCTACAAAAAATCGGTTGAAGAAAATATTAATCACGAAGGCTCTCTATACGAATTGGCATTTTGTTTAGATGTAGTTGGTCAGCTAGAAAATAGTTTAGAATACTACAAAAAATTTATTGACGAAGATCCCTACTCATCTGCCGCGTGGTATAACCTAGGCATCGTTTGTAACAAGCTAGAAAAATTTGAAGAAGCCATTGATGCGTACGGATACGCATTAGCCATTGATGAAAGTTTTGCCTCGGCTCATTTTAATTTAGGTAACTCCTTGATGAACGTAGAAAAATATCAAGAAGCGCTTGCATCATTTAACAAAACAATTGAAATAGAAGGGCCCAGCCCCGAAGTGTATTGTTGCATAGGTGCAGCCTATGAAAATATGGAGCAATACGAGTTAGGCCTTAAGTATTTTCAGAAATCGACCAAACTCGATACGCTGTATGACGAGGCTTGGTTTGGTGCTGGGAGTTGCTTAGAGAAACAAGAAAAATGGTATCAGGCACTTCACTTTTTTAACAAGGCCATCAAAATAAATCATCACAATTCAGATTATTGGAAAGCCGCAGCGCATGCAGAGTTTAAAATCGGAAACACTATTTCAAGCATCAGTGCGTATGAAGAGGCTGCCAACTTAGCACCCGATGACAAAGAAGTGTGGCTCAATTGGTCGTTTATTTACTACGAACAAGGCGAACCTTTGAAAGCCGTTGATGTGCTTAGCCATGGCATGGTCGATTCGCCAAAAGACCCCGATTTTCTTTATCGAATGGCCGTTTATCTTATAGAGGCGGGGCAATTTAAAGAGGCCTTTACATATTTGGAAAATGCATTAATTTTGGACTTTGAGGGGCACAAAATTTTGTTTGAATTCTTTCCGAAAATAGAAACTCAAAAAGCCCTGTACAAAATCATAGATCAGTTTAGAAAAGAAAACTCCTGATGAACTACAACTTAAAAAACATTCCTGAGCGCACACAGAAGCCCAGGGATAAAGGTTTTACAATGGCCATGGACAAAGGCTTGAGTGTGCGCGAAGCCGAAGACTTTATGAGTGTTGCGTCTGACCACATCGACATTGTGAAACTAGGATGGGCTACTTCGTATGTTACCCCTAACCTAAAAGAAAAATTAAAAGTATATAAAGACGCTGGCATACCCTGTTACTTTGGCGGAACCTTGTTTGAAGCTTTCATCATCAGAGATCAGTTTGACGATTATCGTAAAGTATTAGATCAGTACGATATGGCTTTTGCCGAAGTGTCTGACGGTTCAATTGACTTAGAACACGAAAAAAAATTAGAGTACATTTCTAAACTCGCTAAGCAAGTAACGGTATTGTCAGAAGTTGGATCAAAAGATGCAGACAAAATCATTCCACCTTACCAATGGATTGATTTAATGCAAAAAGAATTAGATGCCGGTGCATGGAAGGTAATTGGTGAAGCGCGCGAAGGTGGAAACGTAGGATTGTTTCGATCGAGTGGCGAAGTACGTTCGGGCTTGGTGCAAGAGATTTTAACTAAAATACCGTTTGAGAAAATAATTTGGGAGGCTCCACAAAAGGCCCAGCAAGTGTGGTTTATCAAGTTACTCGGTGCCAATGTGAATCTCGGCAACATAGCACCCAACGAAGCCATTCCGTTAGAGACGATACGGCTTGGGTTGCGTGGCGATACGTTTTTACATTTTTTAGGATTAGAGCGAAAAAAAGACAAAAGCACCCCTGCCTTTGAAGCAGACTAAGAACGAATGGAATTCTTGATTGATTTTATTCTTCACCTAGATCAACACCTTGTAGCAATTGTAAACGAGTATGGCACACTTACGTATGTTATACTTTTTTTTATTGTGTTTACCGAAACGGGTCTTATCGTTATGCCTTTTTTGCCTGGCGATTCACTACTGTTTGCTGCCGGTGCTATCTCGGCATTGCCCAATTCTGCATTAAACATTGTCATCATTATTCCGTTGCTTCTGGCAGCTGCCTTGCTAGGCGATAACGTAAACTATTTTGTAGGTCGCTTCGCAGGCGATTTTATCAAGAGCAAAGAGCGGATTTTATTTTTCAAGCGCGAATACATTGAGCAGACTGAACTCTTTTATCAAAAGCACGGGGCAAAGACTATTATTATGGCGCGGTTCGTACCCATTGTAAGAACCATTGCACCATTTGTGGCAGGAGCTGGAAATATGGATTACCAGAAGTATCTATTAAACTGTGTACTCGGTGCCATTTTGTGGGTAAGTAGTTTATCTTTGCTCGGGTATATTTTCGGAAACATCCCCATCGTAAAAAATAATTTTGACAAAGTCATTATCGCTATCATTCTCATCTCTGTTCTTCCGATGGTTATTGGTTATATTAAAAACAGGAAGGCAAAAAAAGTAAGTTCAATTAATCTTTAATAAGTATGGAAAAAAAATTTGGCTTAATCGGCTCTACTGTCTCCCATTCTTTTTCAAAATCCTATTTCGATGAAAAATTTTTCAGAGAAGGATTGAGGGACTATCATTATGATTTGTACCCGTTGGGCAATGTTGAAGAGTTAAAAAAACTGCTGGCCGAAAATCCAGAGTTGTCTGGCTTAAATGTAACCGTGCCGTATAAAGAACAGATTCTAAAATTACTTACCGAGATTGATAGCGAAGCAAAAAAGATTGGCGCGGTAAATGTTATTAAAATTCAGAACGGAAAATTGAAAGGTTTCAATACCGATAGCGATGCCTTTTATGAAACATTAGAAAAATGGTTTCCAAAAATAGAAAATGCCCAAGCTCTTGTGTTAGGTACGGGCGGTTCATCAAAAGCGGTTCAACAAGCATTAAAAAAATTAGATATACCCTTTAAACTAGTATCGAGGGAAAATGGAAAAGGAGATTACACCTACGAAGAGCTAGAAAAAAACGCGAAGCCTTTTGCGGAATCATGCCTGATCATCAATACCACTCCATTGGGTATGTCGCCCGACACTAATTCGATGCCTCCCATTAATTTCGAGCAATTAAATTCGAGCCACTATGTATACGATTTAATTTATAATCCTGCTCGCACACAGTTTCTTCAAAAGGCAGAGATGCGAGGCGCAACCGTAAAAAACGGATTAGAGATGCTTCACATACAGGCCGAAAAAGCGTGGGCTATTTGGAATAATTAACTCACGATTGATTGATTCGGTTACTCGTTGATTCAGTTGTTCGCTGAAGTACCCACGCATGATTTTTAGAAATGAATTTTGAATTAACCAGCGAATACGAGCCAACGGGCGATCAGCCAAAAGCCATCGAACAATTGGTAAAAGGTGTTAATGAAGGCGATCAGCACCAAACGCTACTAGGTGTAACCGGATCTGGAAAAACTTTTACCATTGCCAACGTAATCGCCAACACCAATAAGCCCACACTCATCCTTAGCCACAACAAAACGCTTGCGGCACAATTGTACGGAGAATTCAAGCAGTTCTTCCCAAACAATGCCGTTGAATATTTTATTTCCTACTACGATTACTATCAGCCAGAAGCTTTTATTCCGTCATCTAATCTTTACATCGAAAAAGATTTATCGATCAACCAAGAAATTGAAAAACTACGCCTCAGTGCCACTTCTTCGCTACTATCGGGCAGAAGAGACGTAATTGTGGTAGCCTCGGTCTCTTGCATTTATGGAATTGGTAATCCAGAAGAATTTGGAAAAAACAGAATTCAATTAAAGGTAGGCGAACTCATCCCACGCAATCGGCTGCTGTTTGCGTTGGTCGATATTTTGTACAGTCGCACCGAAGCAGAATTTAAGAGAGGCACTTTTCGCGTAAAGGGCGATACGGTTGATGTATTTTTGGCTTATGCCGATTATGCCTTACGTATTTATTTTTTTGGCGATGAGATCGAAAACATTCAATTGATTGACCCCATTTCGGGGAAAAAAATTTCAGACGAAAAGCAAGCGGTTATCTTTCCGGCCAATTTATTTGTTACGGGCAAAGATTTACTCAACATGGCCATTCGCGAAATACAAGACGACATGGTGCTGCAGGTACAAATGTTTGAAGGCGAGCGCAAGCATTTAGAAGCAAAGCGACTGAAAGAACGAACCGAGTTCGATTTAGAAATGATGCGCGAACTTGGTTATTGCAGCGGCATCGAAAATTACTCACGCTATTTTGATAGGCGCAATGTTGGTGCACGCCCATTTTGTTTGATCGACTACTTCCCCGATGATTTTTTGATGGTGATAGACGAGAGCCACGTTACCGTGCCGCAAGTGCGCGCTATGTGGGGTGGCGACCGATCGCGTAAAGTAAACTTAGTCGATTATGGTTTCCGTCTTCCATCTGCGTTAGACAATCGCCCGTTGACCTTCAACGAATTTGAAGATATACTAGGGCAAGTTGTTTATGTAAGCGCCACACCTTCTGAATATGAATTAAGAAAATCAGACGGTGTAGTGGTTGAGCAAATCATTCGGCCAACGGGCTTACTCGATCCATTGATTGATGTGAGACCCAGCAAAAATCAGATTGATGATTTACTGGAAGAAATTGACGAACGCGTAAAAAAGAAAGAGCGCGTATTGGTAACAACACTTACCAAACGCATGGCCGAAGAACTGACCAAATTTTTAGAGAGGGCTTCTGTAAAATGTCGTTATATACACAGCGAAGTGCAAACGCTGGACCGGGTAGAAATTTTGCGCGAATTGCGCCTAGGTATTTTTGATGTATTGGTGGGCGTAAACTTATTGCGTGAAGGATTGGATCTTCCAGAAGTTTCGCTCGTAGCGATACTGGATGCCGACAAAGAAGGGTTTTTACGAAATCAACGATCGTTGGTTCAAACCATTGGCCGTGCTGCGCGAAATGAAAATGGCCGCGTGATTATGTATGCCGATAAAACTACCGAGTCGATGCAGTTAGCGATTGATGAAACAAACCGAAGAAGGAAGATTCAGCAAGATTATAACTTGGCCAATGGCATCACACCCAAAACAATTTTAAAATCTATTGACTCTATTCTCGGGCAAACCAAAGTTGCCGACTCTAAAAAATCGATGAAGCGCTACTACATCGAAGATGAAGAAAAATCGCTGGCGGCCGATCCGGTTACTGCTTACCTAGCCAAAGATGAATTGGTAAAAATGGCAGATCGCACGCGTAAAGCCATGGAAAAAGCAGCCAAAGAATTGGAGTTTATGGAAGCTGCCCGCCTGCGCGATGAGTATTTGGCTATTCAGAAATTGATTGAGACTAAGTAATTAAAACCAAAAGCGATCTCAAAATTGTGCTAATCAATACCCGGTTGTTTCAATACGAAACCAGCTTTAGCTTTCTCTTCGTCAACGATCTTTTTGGCGTCACTCAGTAATCTTTTAGCATCGTAAATAATGCCGTCTTTGATTGTGTACTTTATTCCGCCCACGCGCTTCACTGAATTATCGTCCATTAGTTTAATAGCACCAACTCCATACAACACTTGCAGGTTTTCTAATGGGTTTTGATCGACAATAGCAAAGTCAGCAAGTTTGCCGATCTCGACCGTACCAATTTCTTTGTCCATACCTAAGGCTTGTGCGCCATACAACGTAGCAGATCGAATCACTTCGAGAGGATGAAATCCTGCCTCGCGAAGCAATTCCAATTCGCGGATGTAGCCAAATCCATATACTTGAAAAATGAATGCGTTGTCTGAACCTGCAGTAACTCGCCCACCACGATTCTTATACTCGTTTACAAAGGTCATCCATAAACGGAGATTCTCGCGCCACGCAACTTCTTGTTCAGTTCCCCACGAGAACCAAAATGAACCATGCGCTACTCGGCTCGGTTGATAAAAGGCCCATAGCTGAGGCAGTGTGTAAGTCTCGTGCCACTCTTGCCTACGTGCTTTGTGTAGGTCGCGGGCAGCTTCATAGGTATCAAAAGTTGGATCCAAGGTGAAATCCATTTTTAACAAAGTATCCATTACCGCATTCCATTTTGGTGTGTACGGAGCGGCAGCTTGCTTCCACAGGCGACCAGCCTCTTCAAACCGGTGTTGCTCATTTGAGTAATTATAACTGAGCGGATAGTTTTGAATACTAGAATTCGGCAGCATGGCTTCAGGCAGGCCATACCAATGCTCCATGGTTGTAAGGCCAGCACCTGCCGACTGAACGACATTCCAACGCGCTACGCCTAGCTGCGCATGGTGGCAAGCCGATCGTAAACCAATTTTTTTGTTTTCGCGCAAAGCGGCATCCATTATTTCGGGGGCGGCACCAAAAAATTTAATACCATCGGCACCCTTTAGTTTGTTTTCGTTTACCCACGCACGCGCCATATCCGGAGTTCGAATCGGCTCTTTGCTGCCCGAACCAAAAGTTACATAAGCTTTTATACGCGGAGCGGTAATCAAATTTTGTGCGCTCTTATTTTTTTGATCAAGAGTCCACTCTATTCCATTGCCAGAACCTGGGTCGCGAATGGTGGTAACTCCGTGTGCCATCCACAGTTTAAAAACATATTCGGCAATGGGCGCTTGTCCGCCACCAATGTGGCCGTGCATATCTACAAAGCCAGGCATTAAATACATGCCATCGCAATTCAACTCTTTGCCACCGGCTTCTAATTTGGGTCGATTGCCTTGGCTGGCCATGCCGGGTGTGGGCAACCCAATGCTAACAATATTTACGATTTTGTTTTGCTTTACTACAATATCAACAGGGCCTACAGGCGGTGCTCCGGTTCCATCAATCAATGTTACCCCACGGATGATTAGTTGGGTATAAGGTCCCTCGCCTTCTTTTACTTCGGGTGCTTTTTTTATTCCGCTTTGAGCGAATAAAAGCGATGCCGAAAAAGAAACGGCAACAATGGATAGCATGATTTTCTTCATAGCAAAGAGTTAATTGACTAAATCTATGAAATAAAGTGAAGAATTGAAATCTAATTGTTTTGAGTGGCGAACAATCAAAACTTGTTCAAGAAAGACTTAGTATGTGAAATTACAAAAACTCTGAACCACATAGGCACATAGTACACATAGGAAATTCAAAGTCATCTCCTTCTTTGTATTCTATGTTACTATGTGGTTAAAGCCTAAGATAAAGTCAAATTGTGCGTAAGTCTAGTTAGTAGACCAAAATAAAATCTTCCAACGAAAACGCTTCCGTCTTCTTGCTAAACAGCGGCTTTACTTTACGCCATACTTCAATGAATAATTCTGAGTTGCGGTAATTTTCTAAACTAGTTGTAGCGTCCCATCGGCTTACAGTACAGTAACAAAAAGGTACGCCCACCTCTTTCACTAACTTTAATTCTACGCAACCCGGAAAATTGCGAATGGCCTTTTTATGCTGCTCGAAAACTTCTAGAAACAAAGGTGCGGTTGTTTCATTAAAATACATTTTTACAATTCGTGTTATCATCGAAAAAATGCTTGATGGTTTATTCTTCAAAAGCCACATTAATCGGGCTATCGTATTTCAAGCCGAGTAATTCGCTGGCGTTGCCTTTATACATTCCTATTTCTAACAAGCCCAAGCTATTGAAAATAAGGAAGCAATCACCAGGATCGGCTTCAAAATAATTTTTATGAATCCGCTTAAATTTTTCGCCACCAAACTGAATCGTAAATGATTTGCCTGCGCTGAGTAGTTCAAAAGCATCTTTCGGAATGTTGGTAATCAGGTTTCCAAACCCATCTACGCGAATCACGTTGCCAGCAATCAATCGCTTGTTGGCCTTTATAAACCGATCGGTCATTTTTTTGAAGGTAGGCATTGGCTTACCGAGAGTTGTAATGGCTACACCACTTGCCAGCTTCGCGGCTGCTGGTGCAAAAATATCCCTTTCGGGGAAGGTGGTGCGGATGGGATTAACCGAATTTAATTGAACAACTTGCTGATGGTTTTTTTCGCTAATCAAACCCAACAATCCATTGTCAACACCCACAAAAAAGTGATCTTCGAGTTGCAAAGCGATGAAGGCATCTTCTCTGGCTCCAGCCGAATCGACCCCTGCCAGATGAACCGTTCCTGCTGGGAAATCTCTAAACACCGACTTTAAAACAAAAGCTCCGTGTGCGATATCGCATGGCGCAATTCGATTGCTAATATCTATTAGTGTAAGACCAGGGTTTACGCTCAGTATTTTTGCCTTGATGGAAGCAACGTAGTGATCTGTTTCACCGCTATCGGTAAGAAGCGTAACGATTGCCATGTGTGAACTTTCTAATGATCCTTGCGTTGTAGCAAAGCGGGATTTAATTAATTTACAGTCGTAAAATTACTTCATTTCAACCATTATTTCATTGATCGAAAAAATCATCACCCTCGAAAACCTTCCGTTGCTTGAGTTTCTCGGCATCGAGAACAAGAACATCAACGAGTTGGCACAAGCCTTTCCAAAAAGTAAGATCGTTTCGCGCGGCAACGAGATTTTGGTGCAAGGCGAAACACCTGACATTCTACAAATAAGCGAAATACTACAATCCCTTCAAGAGCATTTTCATCAATTTGGAAAACTGACCGAAGAGAACGTGAAGGGATACATCGCTCAAGAGAAGCCAGAAGGCGTCTCTAGCGATGCGGATGGTGTAATCCTTTACGGCACTAAAGGTGCGCCCATCAAACCAAAAACAGCCAATCAACAAAAGCTTGTACAGTCTGTAAAAGAGAATGATTTGGTATTTGCGCTTGGCCCAGCAGGTACAGGAAAAACTTTTATCTCCGTAGCCCTTGCCGTAAAAGCATTAAAAAGTAAAGAGGTAAAGAAAATAATTATCACTAGGCCAGCGGTAGAGGCTGGTGAAAACCTAGGCTTTCTACCAGGCGATTTAAAGGAAAAGATCGATCCGTACCTACGCCCCATTTACGATGCACTAAACGATATGGTTCCGTTCGAGAAATTGAAATACTACATGGAACGCGAAATTGTAGAAATTGCTCCCCTCGCTTATATGCGAGGCCGCACACTCAACAATGCTTTCATATTGCTGGATGAAGCACAAAACACTACGCCCATGCAAATGAAAATGTTTCTCACACGCATGGGCCCTGAATCAAAAATGATTGTTACTGGCGATACTTCGCAAATTGATTTACCTAAAAATCAAAACTCGGGCTTAAAGGAAGCGGTGCGTATTTTAAACCAAGTAAAAGGCATCGGCTTTGTAGAGCTAAGTGCACGCGATGTGGTGCGGCACAAGTTGGTAAGAGATATCATTGAAGCGTATGGGACAAATGAGTAAGTCGCGCCAAGAAATAAAATAAATATTCAGCGTCTACCGAATTCATCAGCTAATAATCCTTAATCTTTAAGCCCACTACTATGAAAATCACTAAAATTGTTTCTGGAGTTGTGTTAATCACTTCGTTACTCTCTACTAACACAGCAAATGCTCAAAAATTAGATTCTGAATTTCTTTACAAAATAGATCTCTTGTTGGATCCGGGAGTAGAACTAGGCAAGACACCTGTGGGCAAGCGGGTAATCTATACCATCAAAGGAGGAACTTTTGCAGGGCCAAAAATGAAGGGAAAGGTAAGGCCCGTAGGGGGAGATTGGGTTTTACGTTTAGATTCTGTTACCACCAAACTAGACGTAAAACTTCTTCTCGAAACAGACGATGGCCAATTAATTTCAAGTACCTACAATGGCTTCGTTCACAACAATCCTGATGGCACCACTTATTGGAGAATTACGCCCGTGTTTGAAACAAGTTCAAAAAAATACGAATGGCTTAATCATCTCATTGCCGTGGGCATTGGAAAATTTGGACAAGGCGGAGTTAGTTATGAGGTGTTTGCAATTAAGTAAGTATTAATGAATTTAGGCTGGCGCGCGTTTGCAACGCGCGCTAACTATTCGGGTTTAAATGTTATCGGAATAACCATTCGCATTGGAACATTTTTCTTTAGCTTTTTAATATAGGCTGGTTTCCATTTAGGACATTGCTTTACTAGTCTAATAGCTTCTTCATCGCATGACTTGAAAAAACCCTGCACTATTTTTACTTCATCTTGCCTAACATCTCCAGTAGATTCAATTACAAATTCTACCAATACTTTTCCCTTCATATCTTCCTTAATAGCATCTTCAGGGTATCTTATATTTTTTGAAATATATTCGTAAAATTTGCCCATTCCCCCAGGAAACTCTGCAATCTTATCGACTTTATAGAAAACCTCGGTCGCCTCTGTTCTTTTTACCGAATCCATCCCATTATTCTCCTTTACTGTCTGGGCGTAACAGAATTGCCCAATAAAAAGAAGGGTAACAATAAGCTTATGGTTTTTCACTATCATTTAACAACTAAAATGACATGAGGACTTGCTAAATTATCAAAAAACCTACGCAAACCTCTTCGCCACCTCTGCCCAGTTAACTACATTCCAAAAAGCAGTGCAATAATCAGGTCTACGATTTTGGTAGTTTAGATAATAGGCGTGCTCCCATACATCTAAACCAAGCAAGGGTGTGCCTTTTACTTCGGCAATATCCATCAACGGGTTATCTTGATTAGGTGTAGAGGTGATGGCAAGTTTACCATCTGCTCCTTTAATCAACCAAGCCCAGCCTGACCCAAAGCGCGTAGTGGCGGCTGTATTAAATTTTGTTTTGAACTCATCAAAATTTCCGAAGGCTGCGTTGATTGCATCGGCCAATGCCCCCGTAGGCGCACCACCTGCGTTGGGAGCCATGATGGTCCAGAATAAACTGTGATTATAATGGCCACCTCCGTTGTTACGAACAGCCGCTGGGTATTTTGAAATATTCTTGCAAATATCTTCAATTGAAAAATTTGCCTCTGGCTTATCGGCCAAGGCGTTGTTTAAATTGGTAACATACGCATTGTGATGTTTGCCATGGTGTATCTCCATGGTGCGGGCGTCAATGTGTGGTTCTAATGCAGTAGTTGCGTAGGGAAGTGCAGGAAGTGTAAAGGCCATAATTATTTTAGTTTTAAGATGTACAGTGAAATTTTTTAGCAATCAAATATAAGCACTTTAAATTTTACATTTTGAACTTTGAGTCCTTCAAAATTTCCTAACGAGTTCGCCCAATGTCTTCAACGCTTTATCAATCTTATCGCTCCACGGTGCGCCATAGCTCAATCTAAAATAATTATGGAACTGCCCCTGCGAAGAAAATATTTGCCCCGGTGCAATGCCGATGTTATACTTTAAAGCGCGCTTGTGTAGTTTATAGCTGTCTACGTTTTTGTTTAACTCTACCCACAACACAAAGCCACCTTGCGGCCTGGTGATGCGCGTATCTTCTGGGAAATATTCGCAAATAGCCTGCAAATACCGAAGGCATTGAGTATGTAACGCCTTTCGCAAATGGCGTAGGTGCAACTCATATCTACCGTTCTGCAAAAAATGGGCAATGGCCGATTGAGCAAGTGTGTTAGTAGAAATATTGTTCATCCGTTTTAAACTAATCACTTTGTCTTTGAACTTGCCCGGCACAGCCCACCCTATCCGGTAGCCCGGTGCCAGCGATTTAGAAAAAGAAGAGCAATGGAGCACGAGGCCCTTCTTATCAAATGTCTTACACGTCTTCGGCCTTGATTTTCCGAAATACATTTCGCCATAGATGTCATCTTCAATAAGGGGGATATCTTTTTTTGCTAGCATGTCTACCAATTGCTTTTTCTTTTCATCGGGAATACAATTGCCAACTGGGTTATTAAAATTGCTCACAAAAAGGCACACCTTAATCTTAAATTTAGGGATGGCTTTCTCTAAATAAGAAAGGTCAATTCCAGTTGTCGGGTGAGTGGGTACTTCTACCACTTTTAACCCGAGGCTCTGCATCACTCTAAAAATTCCGTAATACGTAGGGCTATCGGTTGCCACAGCATCGCCTTGCGTGGTTACTGCTTGCAGACAAAGAGAGAGGGCTTCCATGCATCCGGCCGTTACCACTACATCTTGCTCGCTTAACGCACCGCCCCAATTAAAACTCAGTCGGGCAATTTGTTTGCGCAATTGCTCATTACCTTGAATATGCTCGTAACCCAAACAATGATCGGACGAGTTGTGTAAAGAATGCATCACCGACTTATTAAGCTTAGCCGCAGGTAACAAACTTGGATCGGGCGAACTCAACGAAAACGAAGTGAGCTTGGGAGAACGCAAATCAAAATAAACGCTGGTAATTATTTCATCTACGCTTACCGGAGTAGCTTCGTTGGTCGGCTCACAACAGGTAGGCGCTTTAAATGTATCGGAAGGAGAAAATTTTACATAATAACCCGACTGTGGGCGTGCTTCAATAAGCCCTTTGCTTTCCAAATGATAATAGGCTTGAAAGGCCGTACTTAAACTAATGCCTTGCTCTTTGCTAAGCGCCCGCACAGAAAGTAGCTTGTCGCCCAACTTTAGTGTTTGCTTTTCAATAAGTGTCTCAATCCGCTCTGCTACTTCGTGATAGAGATGGTCTGGTTTTACTTCAAATTCTGTCTCCATATTTTATAAAGTTTGCAGTTGCTAGTTACTAGTCCAGGCGACCAATAGCGACAAAACCAGTAACTAGTAACCAATAACTAATTGCAACTGATCTGGTCAAAGTTAGTAAAACTGAAACTGTTATTTTATCGTTTTAAAAATAAAATTTGTGCCCACTAAAGATCGCAATAATCGGGTTTATGTTCGATACTAGGTTGTGTTGCTTTGTGCGCTTTCAAAATTATAATGAAACTAGCTAAACGCTTTCTTACAATGCAAACGATATCGAAATTAAAAAGAACTAAGATACAATCTACCGCTCGTACTCTCCAATCAGATTGCTTTCGCTTACTTCTTTTACTGTTGATTGGAATATTGTCATCCACTTCGGCTACTGCCCAATTGAGCGATTCGACAGAAGCAAAAAAAGAAAAAAAGTCAGTTCACTGGCGACTAACGGCTCGTTTGCACTCTCAAGCTATCTTCAACTATGGCGGTCGCCTAGCTACCGAAAATCCATCGGCTGATTTAAACTTTATACTCGAAAAAAATAACTGGGGCTTGTTCGTTTTTAAAGGCATGGATTTGTACGACCACAATACATTTTACAATTTTTCTCTTATTTCTGTTTTTAGAAATTTCAAACTCTCTAAACAAATTACATTTACTCCCTATGTTGGTTCGTTTCTTGAACAAGAACAAGGCGTAGCCGACCGTGGATCGGATTTGGTGGTTATTCTTATAACTTCCGCTAAACTAAATTCGCAATTCACTTTTGAACACATGAGCCTATTTGGTAATCTGGTCTTAGAACCAGAAGAACGAGATTGGGTGAATCGGTTTAGGCTTACTTACTCACATCGCCATTGGGATGTTGTGTCGACAGCGTGGTGGAACAATAATGTATTTGACCATTCCAATTACGTGACCAACGGTATTTCGGTAACATACGGTCGTATTAAAGCAAGGAAAAATTTATTCTTAAGCATTGGAGCTTCGGGGCTTTATATGGTGCACACATCCAATGAAAAAATAAACCCATCTAAGAATGCCTTGCTTGTTACTGTTTCAGCACAACTTGTTCATTAAGCAAACTGATCTGGTTAAAATACACGAAACTGAAACTGTTTTATTTGCGTAATAAAGAGAACTTTGAGCGTTGATTTTTTTATGCAAAGACGAAGAAAGGTTTTTCTGTTGGTTGGCGTAGCTGTTGGTATCATTATCTGGATTTATGGTTTTAACTAATCGGTATATGATGATCATTTTAAATTTGCCCAAGCTGTCTTTAAAAATACTTTCATCACTTCCGGCTTCGAATCCAGAAACATTAATGTGCTGCAAGCCATTGAAATCGATTTCTAAAATTGACAACAAAATGAAATCAACAATTGAAAAAAATCCGTGGAGATTTTAGTAATATAGTACGCTTCAAAAACTTATTATGACTAGAGACAAAAATTTGCTCGCTTACTTTGCGCTGGGGGCCGTGTGCATCATTTGGGGCACCACCTATTTAGTATTACGAATTGGAGTAACTCAGTTCCCTCCTTTCTTGTTTTCGATGCTGCGTTTTCTTGCCGCTGGTCCTATCCTATTACTCTTCACTGCGTTATCTGGAAAAGTATCTTGGCCCGATCGCAGTACCTTATTTAATCAAGCAATTTGTGGTTTATTAATGATCACGCTTGGTATTAGCGTGGTAGGCTGGGCCGAAGTTTATATTTCGAGCGGTGTGGCTGCCATTGTTTGCTCTATGATGCCCATCTGGACTGTAATTATAAACGTGATCGTTACAAAAGACGAAAAACCAAATTGGCTTATCATCGTAGGATTGGCTACTGGGCTATCTGGAATTATCTTAATCTTTGGCGAGCACCTTTCAGAGTTTTCAAACGCCAATTATACAAAAGGCATCTTACTGACTTTTATGGCCAATTTATCTTGGGCAATTGGTAGCATCTGGATCAAAAAGAAAAACCAAAACTCGAATCCATTTTTAAACGCTGGCCTTCAAATGCTTTTCGGTGGGCTTTTCTTAATCCCGTTCACGCTCGTATTTGATGACTACTCTCAAATACAATGGAATAATGAAGTTGTTTTCTCGCTTATTTACATGATCCTAATTGGTTCGGCTGCTGCCTACGCTTGCTACTCGTATGCAATAAAAAAATTACCGATGACACTCGTTTCGTTGTACGCATACATTAACCCGGTGGTGGCGGTAATACTTGGATGGCTTGTGCTTAGTGAAAAATTAAATTTTCAAATCGGGCTGGCTATTGCCATTACCGTGCTGGGGATATATTTAGTTAACCGAGGCTATCAGCTTAAGGCCAGCCCAATCAGTTTTCAAAATTCGCTATTCAAAATTAAACGAGTCCTACATCCAAAATCAGAAATCTGAAATTCTATAACATGGAACTAAAAATTTATCAAGTAGATGCTTTCGCAAACAAAGTTTTTGCTGGCAACCCGGCCGCTGTTTGTCCATTGCAGCAATGGCTTCCTGATCAAGTCATGCAAAACATTGCGATGGAAAATTGTTTGGCCGAAACCGCATTCTATGTAAATGAAAAAGAAGGTTTGCGCATTCGATGGTTTACACCTACAGTAGAAGTAGATTTATGTGGTCACGCTACATTGGCCACTGCGTTTGTATTGTTTAACTATGAAAATTATCAAGGCAGCGCTATTGCTTTCAACTCGCGCAGTGGCCTATTGACTGTAACAAAGTCTGGAGAAACGCTTACACTGGATTTTCCAGTCGATACATTAAATGAAGTAAGTTCCATTCCTGCTTTGGAAGAAGGACTTGGAGTAAAATCAGCAAAGACTCTGAAAGGCAAAACCGATTACATGCTCGTGTACGAACGCGAAGAACAAATCCAAAATATGAGGCCAAACTTCAAACTGATTGGCACGGTGGAGGCGCGAGGAATTATCGTTACCGCCAAAGGTAATCAGGTTGATTTTGTTTCTCGGTTTTTTGGACCACAATCGGGTATTGACGAAGATCCGGTAACGGGTTCTGCGCACACATCTTTAACTCCCTATTGGGCGAAAGTTTTGAATAAAACGGAATTTAATGCACTGCAACTTTCACAAAGAATCGGTAAACTAAAATGTAAGCTACTAGGCGACCGAGTGGAAATTAGCGGAACAGCAAAGCTTTATTTGATTGGTAAAATATTTATTGATTAGAAGAATTTCTATGTTCACTATGCCTATTTGGTTAACAAAAAATAAATAATGATTAAAATTGAGCAAGCCACCCTTCATCACTTAGAACAACTAGCTGTTCTTTTTGATCAGTATCGTGTGTTTTATAAAAAAGATTCGGATATAAAGTCCGCTAAGAATTTCTTATGCGAACGAATTGAGAAAAACGAATCAGTGGTTTTCGCTTCATTCAATGAAAATGTAATGACAGGGTTCACGCAACTTTATCCGTTGTTCTCGTCTACTCGTATGAAGCGACTTTGGCTGTTAAATGATTTATTTGTAGATGCCGCTTTTCGCGGAAAAGGTTTTTCAATTGCACTGATTGAAAAAGCAAAAGAGCATTGTAAAAATACCAGTGCTTGCGGTTTGATTCTGGAGACAGCGAAGTCAAATACCATTGGGAACAACTTATATCCTAAAGTAGGTTTCGAATTAGATAAAGATCATAATTATTATAGTTGGGATAATTAAAAAAAACAGATGAAGAAAGAGCATCACTACACAGCAACTGTCCAATGGACGGGCAACACTGGAACCGGAACAAAAGATTATAAATCGTATGAGCGAAGCCATCTCATTTCCTCAAATGACAAACCAGATATTGCGGGCTCGTCTGACCCAGCTTTTCGTGGAGACAAAACAAAGCATAACCCAGAAGATTTGATGGTCTCTGCACTTTCGGCCTGCCATATGCTATGGTACTTACACTTTTGTGCGGTGAACAATGTAGTTATTACAAACTATACCGACCGCGCAGCAGGTACGATGGATGAAAATGAAGATGGAAGCGGCCAGTTTACTCAAATAGTCCTCCGTCCAGAAGTGACCGTGAGCGATCAGTCGATGGTTGCAAAAGCGCACGAGCTGCATGAAAGGGCTCATCATTCATGTTTCATAGCAAGGTCTATAAACTTTGAAGTACTTATCCAACCAGTCATTAAAGTTGAATAATCTTTCGCATACATGATCAATCAACTTCAAAAAGATTTAGAACAACTCGGTGAACTGTTTCATCAAACCCAGGCACAGTCATTGGCTTACCTGAGCGGTTTAGAAAATCGCCCAACTTCAACACAACACACAGTCGAGCACAAAAAGATTTTACAAGAAAATGGAATCGGTACACTCGGTGCACTGCAACAATTTAATAAACGCTTTGAGCCACTCATGGTCGGCTCTTCAGGCCCACGCTATTGGGGATTTGTAACTGGCGGAACAACACCTGCTGGCATAGCCGGAGATTGGCTCACGACCATCTACGACCAAAACCCACAAGGGCTAAATGGGCAAGGCGATGTTTCTGCAAACGTAGAAATAGAAACCATTCATTTACTTCTTGATCTCTTTCACTTGCCAAGCGATTTCTTCGGTGGGTTTGTTACAGGCGCAACCATGTCCAACTTCACCTGTTTGGCAGTAGCACGTCAATGGGTAGGGACGCAAAACGAAAAAGACATTGCTAAAGAAGGAATAACATCGAGTATTAAAGTTATTTCTACTACGCCCCACTCCTCCTCTATTAAATCGTTATCGTTGCTTGGTATTGGAAGCAGTAACGTAATAAAAATTGAAACAGCAAAAGGCAATCGCGAGTCCATTGATATGGATGCCCTTGAAAATTATTTTAAGAGCAATTCAAAGGAATCTGTCATTTTACTCTCAAGTGCAGGAACCGTAAATACGGTTGACTTTGACGATTTCAATGCAATTGCAAAACTGAAAGAAAAATATTCATTCTGGTGGCATATTGATGCTGCGTTCGGTGGCTTTGCGGCTTGCTCATCGCACCGTCAGCATTTGGTAGCTGGTTGGGAAGGCGCAGACAGTATTACCATTGACTGCCATAAATGGTTGAATGTACCCTACGAGAGCGCGCTCTTTTTTGTAAAGCAAAAACACAGCGTGCTTCAAGTAGAAACATTCCAAAATTCTAATGCGCCCTATCTTGGTAACCCAATGGAGAATTTCAACTATCTGAATTTCCTTCCTGAAAACTCACGAAGACTCAAAGCACTGCCTGCTTGGTTTACATTAATGGCATATGGTAAAGATGGCATTCGCGAAATCGTTGACAATAATATTGCTCATGCTGAAAGATTTGGCAAAGGCATTGAAGCTTCTTTGCAATTTGAGTTGCTGGCACCGGTGAGGCTAAATACGGTTTGTTTTACTCTGCAAGGCGAAGAAAACCAAGAAAAGATTAAACCATTTTTAAGCAAGCTAAATGCAATGGGAAAAGTATTTATGACACCCACTATTTACAAAGAACGTAAAGGTATTAGAGCAGCATTTGTGAATTGGCGCACAACCAGTGAAGACATCGACTTTGTATTAGAGCTAATGTGTAAGGTAATTAAAGGGCATCTCTAAAGATAATTTTTAGAACGCATAATTGTAAAAAATATGAGCTATACACTTAAACAACACCTTGCCTATTCTGTATGGGCAAATGAACGCCTAACCGAAACGCTAGAAACCGTAGACGAATCGCTTCTATTTTCTGAAGTAAAAAGTAGTTTTCCATCTATCGCTAAAACTCTTTTACATGCCTGGGATGCTGAAGTAATATGGTTAAACCGCCTTCAAGGTGTAAGCTTAGATTCGTGGCCTTCTCAAAATTTTAGTGGTGGAAAGAAAGAACTACTAGAAGGAATCGTTCGATCAGCCAAAAGTTTAGCTGCCTTCGTTGAGTCTCAAGAAATGGATTTTTCTTCAACAACAGTAAGGTATAAAAACCTTAAAGGCGATTTATTTGAGGACAAAGTAGAAGACATGCTATTTCACGTTATTAATCATGGTACCTATCATCGTGGCCAAGTCACCACATTACTACATCAGCTAGGCATTACCAAAATTCAAAGTATGGATATTATTTTTTACCTCCGTTCGCTAAAAAAATAAAAATATGTACATCCCTGCTCATGCAAAAAACGAAAACGAAGAAGAGTTAATAGACTTTATTCGTAAAAATGGATTTGGTATCGTTGTTAGCACCGTAGAAGGCAAATTGTGGGCCACGCACGTTCCGTTGATATTGGATGGAAATAAATTACATGGCCATATCAGCCGTGGTAACAAGCAATGGCGCGAGTTGCCTGAAGGTGAGGAGGTGATGGTCATATTTCAGGGGACTCATGCGTACGTTTCGTCTTCGTGGTACGATCATGAAAATGTGCCTACCTGGAATTACATAGCCGTGCATGCCTACGGTAAAGCGCGGATGTTGAGTGAAGAGAAATTGATCGAATCGCTCAGACAGTTGACAAATAAGTACGAAAAAGACTCAGCACATCCCGTATCTGTTGATACCATGTCGCACAAGTTCTTTCACGGAGAATTGCGTGGCACGATTGGTTTTGAAATTACCATCGACCGATTGGAGGCCAGTTATAAACTAAGCCAAAATAGAGATGAAAAGAACCACACTACTATTATTGCAGAGTTAGATAAAAGAGGCGATGAAAATTCGGTGGGTATTGCAAATGAGATGAGAAAGTTTGGCGTTGTTAAAAAGCAGTAGCTAAGTGCGGTGCATCGGCCAAGGATTGAAGCGGAAAGCCCACAGGTATGCGCCTCGCGTACCGAGGACTTGCAGCGGAAAGCCTGGTGGTTCGCCTAGGCGGGCCAGGCCGCCAAAAAAAATAAAATAGGATGAACGATTGAAGCGAAGTTAAAATTTGAATTATAAATTTTGAATCTTAAATTTTAAGGTAATTTTACCATCAACTAAAAACTATACACCATGGCCGTATTAACAGAATCTATCCACGTTGAGCGCGTTGCAAAATCTCGTCTCTCATCGGTTGATTTTAACAATCTAGGTTTCGGTAATCATATTTCTGATCACATGTTGGTGATTGATTACAAAAATGGAGAATGGCAAGAGCCTAAAGTTATGCCCTATGGAATGATGGAACTATCGCCTGCTATGCTTGCATTGCACTACGGGCAATCGGTGTTTGAAGGTATGAAGGCATTTAAAAATGATAAAGGTGTAATTACTATTTTCAGGCCTGAGCGCCACCATAAAAGATTGCTTCGATCGCTTGATCGGATGTGTATGCCTGCCATTAGCGAAGAATTGTTTATTCAATCGCTTTGTGCGCTGATCGATGTCGATGCCGATTGGATACCTACTTCGGAGGGAGCTTCTCTTTATTTGAGGCCGTTTGTTTTTGCGTCTGAAGCAAAGTTGGGTGTGAAGATTGCCGAAGAGTATAAATTTATAATTCTTACGAGTCCAGTGGGGCCATATTTCGCAAAACCCGTGCGCGTAAAGGTAGAAGAAGAATTTGTGCGCGCGGCAGAAGGTGGAACTGGCTTTGCAAAATGTGCGGGTAACTATGGTGGTGCATTTTATCCAACCATGCTTGCGCAGAAGCAAGGATTTGATCAAGTGCTTTGGACAGACGCCAAAGATCACAAATACATTGACGAATCTGGCGCGATGAACGTGATGTTTGTGTTGAACGGAAAGTTGGTGACACCAAAATTGAGCACTTCACTTTTAGATGGCGTTACACGCAATTCTATTTTAACTTTGGCATCTAGCTTGGGTATCGAAAAAGAAGAGCGAAGAGTAAGCGTTGCCGAGATTGAAGAGGCGTTTAAAAATAAAACCCTAACCGAAGCATTTGGAGTAGGTACGGCTGCGGTGGTTTCGCAAATTGCAACGATCCATATCCACGGAACAGATTATAACTTGCCCGCAGTAACTGAAAATAGTTTCCAACTTCGTGTTAAGAAAAAGCTGAACGACATACGCAAAGGTGTAGAGGCCGATGTGCATGGATGGAATTATTTGGTTAAGTAGGCCAATCAGACGCCAGTAATCAAAAAGTAAAATCTCCAACAAAATGGGTTTCTATGTAACAGATTTTAACAAAATTCACTAGAAACACTTCCATTTTTTTGTTGTATCTGGCTTTTTTAAGTCAATTCCTAGTTTCAGGCCTCAATGCTTAGTGCCTAATTGTCACAATTGCTCAATTGGCAAAATTCTTGTCTCTTTGCGGTTTATTTAATAGACAAAAATGGAAAACAATCTCCACCCTGAGCAGGAATTGGAAAAGCATGACGATTTGGGAACAGAAACGCCTGGTGACGAAAGCCCCGAGCAACCCAAGCCAGAAAAGAAAGAAGACCCCCTTAAAAAGCTACAGGACGAATTGGCAGAGGCCAAGGACAAATACGTGCGCCTGTATGCCGAGTTTGATAATTTTAGAAGGAGATCGGCCAAAGAGAAGTTGGAGATGATACAATCGGCCAACGAGCAATTGCTCAAGTCGATGCTCAGCGTGGCGGATGATTTTGAGAGGGCCGAAAGATCTTTCCCTGATAAAAATGATAAAGCAGCAGAAGGATTTTTTCTGATTCAGAATAAATTCAAAAAGATTTTAGAGCAATATAGTGTGAAAGCAATGGAAGCAGCAGGTTCAAACTTTAACCCAGACTTGCACGAAGCCATCACACAAGTACCCGCGCCCGATGAAAAACTGAAAGGTAAGGTGATGGATGTAGTCGAGAAAGGCTACTTGTTAAATGATAAAGTAATACGTTTTGCAAAAGTTGTTGTGGGTAGCTAAAAATTCTGACTTCTATATTCTGACTTCTAACTTCTTCTAACACACTCCTCAACAAATGGCAAAAAGAGATTTTTACGAAATACTTGGTGTAAGCAAAAGTGCCTCTGCAGAAGAAATAAAAAAGGCATACCGCAAAACAGCTATCCAATTTCACCCAGATAAAAACCAAGGCGATAAAGCAGCCGAAGAAAAATTTAAAGAAGCAGCCGAAGCCTACGAAGTACTGAGTGATGAAAATAAGCGCGCACAGTACGATCGCTTTGGCCACAACAGACCAGGCGGTGGCGGAGGTGGGTACAGCTCGCACGAGATGAACATGGAAGACATCTTCAGCCAATTCGGAGATATTTTTGGTGGTGGCGGAGGAGGAAGTCCTTTTGATAGTTTCTTTGGTGGTGGAGGAGGAGGTAGATCGCGACAACGCAAGGGCTCTAATTTGCGCATCAAACTAAAAATGACATTGGAAGAAATTGCCAATGGCGTAGAGAAAAAAATAAAAGTCAACAGGCTCATTCGTGCCGAAGGTGTAACCTTTAAAAATTGCAGCACCTGCCAAGGCACAGGCCAAGTAAGAAAAGTGGTGAACACTATGCTCGGCCAGATGGTATCGGCTAGCAACTGTAGCACTTGTAATGGAGCCGGGCAAATGATTGACAAGCGCCCATCTGGTGTGGACAGTTCTGGATTGGTTTCCAAGGAAGATTTGATCACGGTGAAAATCCCTGCGGGAGTGAGCGATGGCATGCAGTTGTCGATGTCGGGCAAAGGCAATGAAGCACCCGGCGGTGGAGTGCCAGGAGACTTGTTGATTCTGGTAGAAGAAACCGAAGACAAAGAGCTAAAGCGCGATGGCAATAATTTAGTTTACGATCTGCACATTAGTTTCATCGATGCGGCTTTGGGCACATCCGTAGAAGTGCCTTCCATTGG
>JAAFHY010000034.1 GCA_013298505.1 Cytophagales bacterium | reverse complement strand
TCGTATTCGCTGACAAGCGAAGAAAATCCGTTCATAGCAACAGTTGGAACATGGTACAGAATCCAAGACTCGTTTATCGGAATGATTGGATTATCCAAAAACAAAATAACGTTTGGATTCAGTTATGATGTAAACGCCTCTACACTACGATACGCATCGCAAGGCCAGGGCACCTACGAGGTTTCATTGGCATATCGCATACCTAAAATTAAGGGGCTAAGACGTTTCGCTACTCCGTTAATTTGATTATTTTCGTAACACCATCCATTTTACACGTTGAAGAAAGTTTGTCTATTTTTTGCTTTCCTTCTTGTTTGCGCGGCTGTTGCCGATGCGCAGACCACAAAGAAATTACGAGCCTTGGGCGATGAAGCGTTTAAGGCCCATCACTACCAGTTGGCAATTGACTATTATACCCTAGCCAGCACCAAAGAACCTGCAAGTCAAGAATTCAACTATAAACTGGGTGAGAGTTATCGACAAAGCTTTAGATACAAAGAAGCCGAAAGTAAATACAGTTTGGTAACCGATTCTAAAGGACACCCGTTGGCAAAATTCTATCTGGCTTTGACAAGAAAAATGAACAATAAATACCAAGAGGCTATCTCTACGTTTGATTCATTTATCCAAGATGCCTCGAAATTAAAATTTACAGACCACGAACTTTTTGTAGAGCAGGCCACAATTGAAAAAGCTGGGTGCGTATTGGCTATTGAACGTACCGCCCTTCCCTTTCGGCAACACAACTTTAAATTGTTACCAGCCCCAGTCAATACATCGTTCAATGATTATGCCGCTTTTCCATACGATAACGACAAAAAGATTGTAATCACTTCAGGTCGAACTGAATCGACAGGTAAAAAAGAAGACACACAATTAGGGGAAAGCTATACCGATTGCTTTCGGTTTGAGACTGATAGCATTAACTGGAGTGAGACTAAATTAGATGACAACTTTGATAAGACTAACCAAAGTTTTCACGAAGGCACAGGATCGTTTACGAGTAATTTCTCTAAATATTATTTCACCCGTTGCGATGGCCCCGATTGCGCTATCTACTATACAAAAATTTTAAATTCAAAATGGAGTGAGCCAGTTAAACTAAACGAAGCCATCAATGTAAAAGGAACAGAATCAAAACATCCCACACTTAGCGTTACTGGAGATACGCTGTTTTTTGTTTCAAACCGATCAGGCGGTATGGGTATGAATGATATTTATCTAAGTGTAGTGAAAGGTGAAGATAATTGGAGCACACCGAAGAATCTCGGCATCCATATCAACACCAAGTTTAACGAGAGCTCGCCATTCTTTCTATCAAAAGAAAAAATACTTGTTTTCTCTTCGCAAGGCCATGCAGGCTACGGTGGCTTTGATATTTTCCTTTCGTCAAACTGGAATGATAAACCCGAGAACATCGGAAAGCCTTTTAACTCAGAAGTAGACGATATGTATTTTTCCTTAGGCGTAAAAAAAGGTTTTATTACATCAAACCGCCCTGGTGGGTTAGGTAATTTTGATATTTATTCGTTTGATATCGAATCTGAAAAATCAATTATCGCAGACCTCGAAAATTTAAAACCAGCAGACTCAACCGAGAAAATATCTACCCATACAATATCGTCAATCAATACGGTACCACCAACCAACATAACTGATAAAGAATTAGGGCGCGTTACCACTTTTAATATGAGTGAGTTCAATAATCTCTCAATACGTGGTAATCTATACGATTGTGAAACTGGCAAACCTCAAGAAGGAATTGACGTGCTTTTAGTAAACGAACAGGGCGAATTACTTAAAACTACTACTAGTAATGCAGATGGCTTTTTTAGATACACAAATATTTTAATGGATCAGCGCTATCGGATAATTGTAAAAGGAAAGACTACTACCCTACTCAATGTGCAAAAACTATGCGTTAAGAATTTGAAGGTAGATGGCTTCAAAGAAAAAGCCATCGTAACAAAATTTGAGAATATCTATTTTGATTTTGATCAATGGACCTTACGCCCTGAAGCTACTAAAACGCTAGATGCACTTAGCGAGTTATGCAAATCCAACCTGGCTATTCAAATTGAAATTGATGCCTATACTGATTTTGTAGGAAGCGATCAATACAATGACGTGCTAAGCAAAAAGAGAGGAGAAACTACCTACAACTACCTGTTGCAAAACGGAGTAGATAGGTCTTCGCTAGTAGTGAATGCAAAAGGTGAACAAAACCCTCTGGCTCCAAATGAAACACCTGCTGGTAGACAATTAAACAGACGGGTTGAGTTTATTGTGAAAGGAGCATCTGTAAATGCTGTAGCATCTACTTACATTATTGAATCTAAAATGACTTTATATAGTCTCGCAAAAAAATATTCAACTTCAGTAGACGAGCTTAAGCGATTGAATGGATTGACGAGCGACCACATTGAAGCCAACCGACCGCTTCGGATCCCGTTGGTTGGTCAACCGGAAGATTCAAATCAAAAATCATATATGGCAACAGCCACCAAAAAATCAGTAACGATTGAAAGCTATCTGGTTAAAACAGGCGATACTATATTTTCTATTGCTGTAAAGTCAAACATGACTGTAGAACGCTTGATTGAATTAAATTCAATTTCAAACAATAGAATAAAGCCGGGCCAAACATTGAAGATTGAACCGCGCTAATCTAGTATCAAGGTTTACTTGATATGTCTACAAGTATTAAATCAAGCAATCCATCCTCTCGCAAAGTCTCTTTGTGAATGTCAGAAAGAAATGGTTGTTTCGCACCGACTTATTTTCATACGCTGCCTACACCATTTTATGACGCCACCTAAAGAACGACTGTTTACTCCCTATCAGATTTTGATAATTGCCTTACTGGCCATTCTTCAGTTTATCATCATCTTAGATTTTATGGTGCTCTCTCCCCTTGGTGCCATCCTTATTCCAACTCTAAAAATTACACCAGCACAATTTGGATTGGTTGTATCGGCATACGCCTTTAGCGCAGGGGCTTCGGGTTTATTGGCAGCAGGCTTTGCTGATAAATTTGACCGAAAAAAATTCTTGCTTTTTTTCTTTGTAGGCTTTCTGATTGGTACGTTGCTATGCGCAATTGCCCCAACGTACGAGTTATTGTTGGCAGCGCGTATTGTTACGGGAATATTTGGCGGTGTGATTGGCTCCGTTTCATTTGCCATCATCACCGACCTTTTTAAACTAGAAGTACGTGGCCGCGTGATGGGTTATACACAAATTGCTTTTGGAGCCAGCCAGATATTGGGGTTGCCCATTGGCTTGATGCTTGCCAATCGATTTGAGTGGCACGCCCCTTTTTGGATGATCGTGATTTTTGGTGCCGGCCTAGGGCTGGTAATTCTTTTCTACATGAAACCAGTCACTGCTCACTTAGCTGCCACTGAAAAACAAAATGCATTCAAGCATTTGTTGAGCAATATCAGCAACAGTCTTCACATTCGAGCTTTCATAAGTACGATCTTACTTTCAACAGGAGGATTTATGCTCATGCCTTTTGGCAGTGCATTTAGTACCAACAATCTTGGGCTCACACTTCAACAATTACCTATTCTGTATTTAGTAACTGGATTATTCGGAATTACATTGGGGCCACTTATTGGCAAACTGGCCGACACGATGGGCAAATTCAAACTCTTTGCGCTAGGCTCTATCGTAAGCATCGCGATGGTTGCCATCTATACGCGCTTGGGGGTTACACCGTTATGGATCTGCATGGTGCTGAACGTAATTTTGTTTGCTGGTATCAATGCCCGAATGGTTTCTGCTTCGGCATTGATATCCGCCATACCTGCCCTGCCCGACCGTGGCGCTTTCATGAGTATCAACTCTTCCATACAGCAAATTTCGGGTGGCATCGCTTCGTTTGTGGCGGGATTGATCGTAGTTCAAGCACCGAGTGGGCTATTAGAGCGATACGACTTGCTCGGTTATGTGGTGATAGGCAGTATGATCGTTGCCACTGGTTTGATCTATTGGTTAGATAACTTTGTGAACCAAAAACATAAAGTGTAAATAAAAAAGGGAAGCTCTTCGCTTCCCTTTTAGAATTAGTGTGCCAGAACTTCGTACTGAATCAGCATTCTATCCAATGGCCACTCTCTTAAACTCAACTACAGTCAATCCTTTGGTTACGCTATCCAAATATTGAGCTACCGTTTTAGAATTGTCTTTCACAAATGTTTGAGGCAATAGCGTGCTTTCTTTAAAGAACTTGTTCAACTTACCTTGAGCAATTTTTTCGACCATGTGCTCAGGTTTGCCTTCTGCAAGAATTTGTGCTTTGGCAATCTCCATTTCTTTTTCAATCAACGTTTTGTCTACTTCGCTCTCGTTTACTGCAACCGGGTTCATAGCTGCTATTTGCATGCCGATGTCTTTACCCGCTTCGGTTACATCTTTTCCATTAACACCTTTCAACGAAACCAATACACCCAATTTGCTTCCTGAGTGAATGTAAGGTACAACAGCTTCGCCTTTCATGTGGATGAATGAACTCACCTCTAATTTTTCGCCAATCTTACCAACCAACTCGGTGATTTTATCTGTCAATGAAAGACCTCCCACTACTTCGGCTAACAATGCTTCTTTCGTAGCTGGCTTTTTTGCGAACGCTGTTTCTGCAACTAGTTTACCTAAATTTTGGAATTCATCATTTTTAGCAACAAAGTCTGTCTCGCAATTCAAGGCAATCAACACCGCTTCTTTCTTATCGTCAGAAACTTTGATAAAAACGGAACCCTCTTTTGCATCTCTATCAGAGCGAGACGCAGAAACTTTCTGGCCCTTCTTTCTCAATATTTCAATCGCTTTGTCGAAATCGCCATCGGCCTCTGTCAAAGCTTTTTTGCAATCCATCATGCCCGCGCCAGTCATGGTGCGAAGCTTGTTTACGTCTTGTGCGCTAATCATATTATTTATCTATTAAAATTTTCGTTACTAATTATCTAAAAAAAAACATCGACTTTTAGAGCCGATGTTTTTATTATTTAAAATCGGCCTTGCAAAATTGCGCGGCCAATCAACAATTAATTTGTTTCTACGGCCTCGTCTACTTTCTTCTTTTCCTCCTCGTCTTTTTTCATTCCAGCCTCTTCTTTATCTTTCTTACGCTCCATCAATGCTTCTTCGATTGCTTTACCTAAATGGTTGGTGATAATAGAAATTGACTTGAACGCATCGTCATTCGCAGGGATGGGGAAGTCGATATTAGAAGGATCTGAATTTGTATCTACCATCGCAAATACAGGGATATTCAACTTCTGCGCTTCTGCTACTGCAATGTGCTCGCGTTTTACATCAATCACAAAAAGTGCAGCAGGCAAACGATTCAAATCAGTAATTCCGCCCAATAACTTTTCTAGCTTAGCTTTCTCGCGTGTTACCATCAAGCGCTCACGTTTTGCAAGATTATTGAACGCTTCGTCCTTCATCAATTTTTCGATTTGGGCTAACTTCTTCAACGACTTACGGATAGTCGCAAAATTAGTAAGCATACCACCCAACCAACGCTCTGTTACATAGGGCATGTTTAAACGGGTAGCCTCTTGATTAATAATATCTTTCGCTTGCTTCTTAGTTGCCACAAACATGATTTTGCGACCTGAGCGAACAATATTTTTAACAGCAAAAGTTGCCTCTTCTAAGCACTTAAGGGTTTTGTTCAAATCAATAATGTGGATCCCATTATTTTCCATGTAGATGTACTCAGACATCTTAGGATTCCACTTTCTGGTCAAGTGCCCAAAATGAACACCTGCATCCATCAAACTTTGAGTTGTTATTTTCTCTGCCATGCTTATTTATTAACGCTTGCTGAATTGGAATCTTCTTCTTGCCTTTCTACGACCTGGTTTCTTGCGCTCTACCATACGAGAGTCGCGTGTCATCAAGCCTTCTTTTTTCAATGCGGGGCGGTTCTCATTATTGATATGAACCAACGCACGTGCGATGGCCAAACGAATTGCTTCTGCCTGGCCTTTAGTGCCACCTCCTTCTACATTTACATCTACATCGTAATTAGCTTCTTGCTTTACAATGGTAAGCGCTTGCTTTACCGTGGTTTGAAGAATCTCTGATGGAAAATAATCTTTCAACTCGCGCTCGTTAACAACGATCTGACCTTTGCCCGGCTTCACATAAATGCGAGCAATTGAGGTTTTCCTTCTTCCGATGGTATTGATTATCTCCATGTATTAGAACTTTAATTCTTTTGGTTGCTGTGCTGCGTGGGGATGATCGGTGCCTGCATAAACATGAAGGCTTCTAAAAAGCTGACGCCCCATTGTGTTTTTTGGCAACATGCCCCTTACACTGTGCTCGATCAAGCGCGATGGATGCTTTTCGGTCATCAATTTAGGCGAAACCTGCTTTTGCCCACCTGGATAGCCAGAGTAGAAAAACATCAAGCGATCGTTCCATTTTTTGCCAGTCATGCGGATTTTCTCTGCATTGATTACCACTACATGATCTCCCATGTCGGTATTGGGTGTATAGCTTGCTTTGTGCTTTCCGCGTAAAACGCGTGCAATTTGACTTGCCACACGACCTAAAATTTGATCTTTTGCATCTACAATTACCCACTGCTTGTCGGCAGTTGCATTGTTGGCATTGATCGTTTTGTAACTATTGTGATCCACTTTGTTAGCTTTAAAACTTGTTTAATTACTCTTTGCCTTTTAAAAAGGGACACAAAAGTAGGTTCAAGAAACTGAATATCCAATACCAAACGAGTTGATTTTTGGTATTTCGCTGATCATTAGACCTTTTACCGTGTATTTTCTGCCAATTGATTGACCAATGCTTGGAAATCTTTGGGGTAAGGCGCTTCAATTTTAACATTTTGGCCATCCCGAAGGGCAAATTCTAAAGAAAAAGCGTGTAAGGCCATCCTTTTCAAGAGAGGTTGCTCATCTGTTTCCTTTTTCAGGTTGAATTTTCTCTTTACCGAAGAAACAAAAAATGGTTTACCGCCATACACTTCATCGCCAGTTATCGGTGCTTTCAATAGCCTTAAATGGATGCGGATTTGGTGCATCCGCCCCGTAATAGGCCTGCATTCGATGAGTGTATGGTTTTTATATGCTGCCTGAGTTGTAAAGTAAGTCTGTGCCGATTTACCCTCGCGCGAAATTTTTACCGTACCATCATTTAGCTTTAGAATAGAGGCGTCCACCAATTTATCATCAAATGCATGGATACCATCCGCAACAGCATGATATACCTTCGATACTTCGCGGTTTTCAAATTGCATACTCAAATGGCGATAGGCCTCGGGGTTTTTGGCGATGGCCAATACGCCCGATGTGTCTTTATCTAACCGATGGCAAACCTGAGCATCGGATTCTACTTCTTTGGCCAACGCCAATATGTTGATATTTTCATGCCGATCGTCTAGCGTTGAAATAAAAGGTGGCTTGCTGATCAAGATATAATCCTGGTCTTCAAAAAGAATAGATTCTTTAAAGTTAAATTTGAGAGATTTCACAGCACAAATCTACAACGCATCGTCCGTATCGCCCTCATCTCCCTTCGACCTCGGCAATTTAAAACTGAAAACAGAGCCTTTGCCAACGGTGCTTTGTACTTCGGCTTTCGTATTGTGCCCTTCTAAAATGTGCTTAACTATAGCTAGCCCTAAACCAGTGCCTCCTTTTTCGCGGCTGCGACTTTTATCTACTCGGTAAAAACGTTCAAATATTCTTGGTAAGTGACTGGCAGGTATGCCCTCGCCCATGTCAGAAATAAAAGTGGTTGTATTTTTTTTGCCCACATCAAAAGTAATGGTAACATCGCCATTCTCGTGGCTGTATTTGATTGCATTTGAGACCAAGTTGGTTACAACTTGCCCTATTCTTTTTCCATCTGCATAAACAAGCACTTTAGCATGGTGCTCGCCCAAAACGGCTAACCTGATATTTTTTTTCTGTGCCTTCTCTTCAAATTGATCCACTACTTCTCTACATAACTTATGCAAATCAATTTGGGTGATGTGCATTTTTATATCACCTGTTTCTAAGTGCGATAAGGTGAGCAAGTCTTGAACCAGATCATCGAGGCCATCTAAACTTTTGGCTGCTTTCTTTAAAAATTTGGTGCGCACGTTTTTGTCGTTAACGGCTCCATCTAGCAAGGTGTGGACAAATCCCTGCGCTGCAAAAATGGGTGTCTTAAGTTCGTGCGATACATCGGCAATAAACTCTCTGCGAAACGCTTCGAGCTTTTTTAGCTCATCAATTTCTTTTTGCTTGAGCGTGGCAAAAGAAAATATTTCGTCATTGATTTTTTGGAGTGGGTTAAGTGGCCCTGATTTTTCTTTGGCGATGCCCGACAACTCCTTCTTGCGCAGTTTGCCTAGCATCTTATAGATTTTGTTTATCTCACGAAAAACTAAGAACTCAAGAATAACAAAGGTGAGTAAGTACGATGCGGAAAAACTAATGACTGCCGCTACTAGTAAAGCACTGCGCTCTACGGTTTCTACCAATGAAAGAAACAAAGCGGTAACGAGTGCTATCGAAACTGCCAGCAGTAAAGCCAACGTGCGTGCGCTATAAACCATTTAGTACGCTAATTGGCGTGCAAAGTACAAAATGTAAAACTAAGTGAGGGCAAATTTTAAGCTGCAGTGCTAGGCTAGATTGAATTTATAGCCAACCCCTTTTACGGTGGTGATATAATCTTCTCCGATCTTCTCGCGCACTTTGCGGATGTGTACATCAACGGTTCGAGCCAGCACGTATACGTCTGATCCCCAAATATTTTGTAAAAGTTCTTCGCGATTAAATACTTTGTTAGGGTTTTGAGCTAAAAAGAAAAGCAGTTCAAACTCTTTTTTGGGCAAATTAACTTCGCGCCCATTTACTTTTACCGTATAACTGGTTCTGTCTACTAGCAGGTCACCAATTTTGATTTGACTAGAAGAAGTTTTTTTCTTAGAATCTCTTCTAAAGATGGCACTGATGCGGCTCATTAAAGCACGCGGCTTTATAGGCTTTAAAATATAATCATCGGCACCACCATCAAAAGCGGCAATTTCAGAATACTCTTCAGCGCGAGCTGTTAAAAAAACAATAAACGTGTTTACTAATTCGGGCATGGCTCTGATCTGACGGCATGCCTCTACCCCATCCATCTTTGGCATCATGATATCTAACAGAACAAGATCAGGATGGAATTTCTTTGCTATGTCTACAGCTTCCTGTCCCTCGCTTGCCGTGCGCACATCATAGCCTTGCTTCTCTAAATTATACTTGAGCAATTCTAAGATCGATTCTTCATCATCGACTGCTAGCACTTTTTGGGTTGGCTTATTAGCCATAGGTCAATTATTAAATTCGATTTAAAAGTAGAGGTAAATTACCCTATTTAAAAACCATTGTTATCAACTTAACAATTACTTAATGCTACGGGTGTTTTAAAGAAATGGGTGCTTTTGGCTAAGGAACAAAATGTATGCCTTGATATCGCCATGAAACTGCGTGTCGAGCTCTTGCTCAAAAACAGTTTGCTTGGCTTTGTACAACCGATACGACATGAAGAAGGTATTGTTCGGTAATTTTTTCAACAACCGATCCGATCTTCTTTTTTCGTGAAGGTTCAAGGTGTCCATGGTTGAGATAATTTTATAAATCATATTCTGCTTCAACTGCTTTTTAGCGTATAGTGGCAAATTCGAGTCCATTGATTGATATAAACTATCCAGCGATTTAGTGCCTTTTAAAATGTGCTTAGTAAACTTTCGATAATCTTGGTCGTCATTAAAATATCTCAAATACTCCTGAGAATTTTTCCCGAACCGGTGTTTTAAAAAATGATAGGCCGCGGTATCGCCAATAAAGTCGGCCAGGTTCTCGTTAAAATCTACATCGTCCTTAATAAATATAGTGGCGTGCACCATCTCATGAATAATCAAGCTCGCCAAATCTCCCTCGCTCCTATCTAACATTCCCGAAAGGATTGGGTCTTTAAACCATCCTAAGGTAGACCACCCACCTGGGTTGCGCACGCTCACATCGAAGCCCTCTTGCTCAAGTTCGTTGCGCAGTTGAAGTGCTTTGTCTTTGTTAAAAAATCCTTTGTATGGAACTGATCCTACGATAGGAAACTCCCAGATTTTCGGTTTTAGTTGAAAAGGCTCGCAGGCCTGCACCACCCACATAATCTCTTCATTCTTTTGATCATAGAGGGTTTTGTAATTCTCGGTGTCTTTTAAGCCTAGTGAGTCAATGGCAAACCTGCGTACGTCTTCGATAAGGTGCAGTTTGACTTTGAGGGAATCAGGGAATGATGGATCGGAAATGAACTCTTTAACCGGCCTTGCATTCCAAACAATCTCTAATTGGCCAATGCCCTGTCTTATTCCGTAGTAGATAAGCGACCAATACCAACTAACTATCGCTATTATCAATGTCAGGAATAGCCATCCGAGCTTTTTAACCATATTTATGCAAATTAAGTTAGTTCTATCATTTTAACAGGTTAAACCCAGGCATGATTTGTTTTTTAGCAAATACTAATTAATTTAGCATTAATATTGGAGACTTCAAGTAACCAAATTACTTTAAGGAACGCAGGAAATAAATCTTAAGTGTCTTGGTTAGCAGCAACAAGTATTAACTTTATAAACATTGATTTTAAACAAGTAAAAAACAACTACTAATATGGCCGAAGCAAAAGAGAAAGAACCAAAAGAGAAAAGTGAAGCAAAAGAAAAATTAAAAGCCCTCCAACTCACCATCGACAAGTTGGAAAAAACATACGGCAAGGGTACCGTAATGATGCTCAACGACCAAAAGGTGAGCGACATACCAGCCATTTCCACAGGCTCGCTCGGTTTAGATATAGCCCTAGGGATTGGAGGCTTACCACGCGGCAGGGTAACTGAAATCTACGGGCCTGAATCTTCTGGAAAAACAACCTTAACCATGCACGCCATTGCCGAAGCACAAAAAAGAGGCGGCTTGGCTGCGTTTATCGATGCAGAGCATGCTTTTGATAAAAGCTATGCAGAAAAATTGGGTATCGATACTGAAAATCTCCTCATCTCTCAACCAGATAATGGTGAGCAAGCGTTGGAAATTGCAGAGCACCTGATTCGCTCTGGCGCTATTGATATTATCGTTATAGACTCAGTAGCAGCATTGGTTCCCAAAGCCGAACTAGAAGGCGAGATGGGTGAAAGCAAAATGGGTTTGCAAGCCCGTTTGATGTCGCAAGCATTAAGAAAGTTAACTGGCACGATTTCAAAAACTGGTTGTGCTTGTATCTTCATCAATCAGCTGCGCGAAAAAATCGGTATCATGTTCGGCAATCCCGAGACAACTACAGGTGGAAATGCGTTGAAATTCTACGCTTCCGTTCGCTTAGATATCCGAAGAATTGGTCAGATCAAAGAAGATGCAGACAATATTACTGGAAACAGAGTAAAGGTGAAAGTGGTGAAAAACAAAGTAGCGCCTCCATTCAAAGTAGTTGAGTTTGATATTATGTATGGAAGGGGAATTTCTAAATCAGGAGAGATCGTTGACTTGGGCGTTGAGCTAAATGTGATTCAAAAATCAGGTTCTTGGTTCTCTTACGCTGGCAACAAACTCGGCCAAGGTCGCGATGCCGTGAAACAATTGATTGAAGATAATCCAGAATTGATGGATGAATTAGAGAAGAAGATCAAAGAAAAAATTGCGGCTGGGGAAGCATTGAAAGAGGAAGTAGAATAAGCAGTTGACAAAAAGCAATAAGCAATTGGCAAGACAGAGTTTAGTGAAAATTTTGTGTTGTCAATTGCGAATTTGTTAACTGTCAATTTATGGACCCATCCCAATACTCCATACCTACAAATCCATTTCTTAGCTCAACTGGCTTTTCAAAAATAGCAAATACCGATGAGCCTGAGCCGCTCATGCTCGCGTAGATTGCTCCATTCAAATAAAGTTTGGTTTTTATTTCAGCAATAGCAGGATACTTTTTAAAAATTGATTCTTCGAAATCATTTTTCAACGAATCTTTCCAGCTACTTAAAGGCTGCTTAACTATTTCACTGACTTTTATATGGGGAAGTCTTGGTGTGATCCCCGAATAAGCTTCTTGTGTAGAAACATGCATAGTAGGTTTTATAATCAAAAGGTAAAAACCATTAAGGCGTATGTCTATTTCAGTCAAAATTTCACCTTTGCCGCTGCCGTGCATTGGCTTATCTTGAATAAAGAATGCGCAATCGCTGCCTAACTTCGAAGCATATTTTTTTAATTGCTCAACAGAAAGCGAGAGATTAAAAATTTCATTAAGCAATCGAAGTGTGTAAGCCGCATCTGAAGAACCTCCGCCCAAACCTGCACCAATGGGAATAATTTTATGTAAATGAATTTTTACAGGACTAATGTCAAAGTCAGCTTTTAAAAGGTGATATGCTTTTAAGCAAAGATTGTCGTCTGGGTTTCCAGGTATATCGCTACCCGAAGATGTGAACGCCAATTCTTTAGCAGGAATGATTTCTAAGATATCCGTCCATGGGACAGGATAGAAACAAGTGTCTAATTCATGGAATCCATCTGGTCTTTTGGAAATGATGTTGAGACCAAGATTGATTTTGCAGGGCGGAAAAGCGATCATTCAAATTCAAAATTCGCCACAAAGGCACTACGACACAAAGCTATATCAATACACTCTCCAATTTCTTTGAGTCATAAATATGACTGCAGGTCTCTTCTCAAGAAATTATTTCGAGAGTCTAGCCACTAATTCCTCGGTAATACCAGAAGAAGAAAACCCTCCATCGTGCATCAAATTCTGCATGGTTACCATTCGCGTGAAGTCAGAGAACATAACGGTGATATAGTTCGCGCAATCTTCGGCACTTGCATTGCCCAATGGCGACATCATATGAGCAAAATCAAAAAATACATCGAAGCCCGATATGCCAGCACCGGCTGTCGTCTTAGTGGGCGATTGCGAAATGGTGTTGACTCGAACTTTTTTCTTTGTTCCGTAGCGTTGTCCGTAACTGCGAGCAACCGACTCTAACATAGCTTTGGCCTGCGCCATATCGGTATAGTCAGGGTAAGCTCGTTGCGCAGCTATATAACTCAAAGCTATGACAGAAGCATATTCATTGAGGGCATCCAACTTCTCGGATGTTTGCAAAACTTTATGGAACGAAAGTGCTGAAATGTCTAAGGTTTTTAGATACCAATCGTAATTCATGTCGCCATATTCTCTTCCCTTGCGAATGTTGGGGCTCATGCCAATAGAGTGGAGCACAAAATCAAGCTTGCCACCCAATACCTCCACAGATTTTGAAAATAGATTAGTCAAGTCTTGTTCTGAGGTGGCATCGGCAGGGATCACCTCGGCCTGGCAAGTTTGAGCCAACTCGTTGATTTTACCCATGCGCATAGCGATGGGTGCATTGGTTAGCGTAAAGCTTCCGCCCTCTTCTTTTACTCTAAGTGCTGTTTTCCAAGCAATTGAGTTCTCATCTAAGGCTCCAAAAATAATTCCGCGTTTTCCTTTTAATAGGTTGTTGGCCATGGTAGTTAGTGTTTAAAAGAATGCAAGTATACAAAATCCCTCTTTCATGATTAAACAAAGGCTTAACCCAGTGCAAAGGCTAAAAGATGAAATATAGATGTAATTTTTTTGTAAGATTTCGATCAAATTAAAAGAAAAAACTACCTTTGAGTAACCAAAATCTAATTTTCTATGGAGCATGAATTTGTTTTGTCGTGGGATAGCTACATGAATATTGCTGCTATTTCCTGCGTTGTATTAGGAGCCTTGATTTTTCTTTATTACGAATCTAGGGTACTTCAAATTAAAGATTTCAAAGAGAAATACGATTTTGTAAACCTCCATGAGATTAGCTATTTCTGGTATGCTGTGCTTGCGCTGATATTCGCTGCTGGGTTTTATGCTAATTCAGTAGGTACTGAGCGCATTATCCACAGCGGTATGCTTTGGTTTTGGGTACGAGTATTCATTACTATTTGCTTTGTGGTTATTTTCTATTTTGTGTTCTATAGCATGGTGCGCATCTACTATCCCAAATCGGTAGAAAAACGCTTGATCAAATTAAGGAACAAACCTCGCACCTCGCCCGATGGAAATACCATGCGCAAATTGAATGAGTCTGAAGAAGATGCTCATTTGGATGCCAACCAAATTGCTGAACAAGCAACTGTTCATTCGGTAGATTACGATGTATGGCTAGACGAAAAGACGGGCTACAAAAAAATTGAAAAATACGATAGTTACCTCCATGCCGAGTTGTGCAGTGAGTGTGGTTATTATACCATGAAGCTCCATAATGAAGAACTTGAAGTAAAACCAACAGCTGATGAAGGAGGCCTTTTGCTGAAACACTACAAATGCTCGTATTGTAAACATAGAGAAGCCAAAGAGGTAAAATTGGCGAAACTATCTACCAACATTTGACTTTCAACTTCATTGCGATATTACTAAGCCCCTTTTCAGGGGCTTAGTTTTTATGTTAACCTCCGTATTTATAGTTTGCCATAAAAATGATTAGCACTAACAATCCAATCGGAATTTTTGACAGCGGCATTGGCGGCTTAACCCTTGCCAAGGCTATCCACGAAAAATTCCCAAAAGAGAGTATTATCTATTTTGGAGATACCGCTCACTTACCTTACGGAGATAAGTCAGAGGCGGCCATCCAAGCCTATTCAATTAAAATAACTGACCTACTGCTTCAAATGGGTTGTAAAGTAATTGTGATTGCTTGCAATTCTGCCAGCTCGGCATCGTATGAATTATTAAAAGAATATGTAGGGAATAAAGCCTTTGTCATAAATGTAATCGACCCAATGGTTCAGTTTGTTGCCACCCAACTACCTGATAAAAAAATTGGCCTGATAGGCACCAAGCGTACTGTTCAGTCGGCTATCTATCAAAAAAAAATAACCGAAATCAAAAAAGATGGTGTTATCCATGCGCTGGCAACCCCATTATTGGCACCCATGATTGAGGAAGGTTTTTACAATAGCCAGATAAGTCATGAGATTATTTGGAACTACCTATCTGACAATACATTAAACTCAATTGATGTTCTGATTTTAGCTTGCACTCATTACCCACTTATTAAAAACGAAATCAGCGAATTCTATCAAAACAAAGTTACTGTGCTTGATTCAACGCAGATCATTGTACACGAATTAGAAAGATACTTGAAAACCAACCATCTGCTAAGCAACAGTCTAGCCCCTGAACTTTCATTTTTAGTATCTGATTACACCGAATCCTTCGAAGCCTCAACGCAAATTTTCTTCAATAAAAAAGTAAATTTAAAATGGCATCCATTGTGGAATTAATTGCGATTTGCAATAGCATAAGCGTAAGTTTTAAGTAAATATTGCCTATTTTAGGTTTTAAGAAATTTCCAATTTTAGAAAATCATTTTTCACTAAATAATTAGAATCCCCGTCTGTGAGTAAGCTATACATCTTCCTAATCATAACCTTAGCATGGCTTCAGTTTAACATTTCTTTTGGTCAACCAAAAAAAATAGATAGCCTACTTTCAGAATTGAATTCAGCAAAAGGAGATACGCAAAAGGTTAAACTACTAATCGAGCTAGCCTCCGACTATCAATACATTGACATTGTTAAAAGTTTAGAATTTGCTGAACAAGCTATACAACTGGCTGAAAAAGAAACTACGCTTACCAAAGAGAAAGGTTCAGCTTATTCAAACCTTGGTTCATTGAAAAGTATACAAGGCGATTTTGCTGCCTCTATCAAATACAATAATTTGGCGCTAACCAATTTTTATCACCTTAAAGATAGCACGGGCATTACTAAATGCTTTATTAATCTGGGAATCAATTTTGCATCGCTGAGTAAATATGATGAGGCTTACTATTACCATACGCAAAGTTACTTGATAGCGAACAAGTCAAAGAAATTACAGCTAGAACGAGCCATCTCACTCCACAACATAGGTTCGGTATTTAAAGAACTGGAGCAATACGACCGGGCAGTCGATTACCTAAAGCTATCACAAAAACTAAGCAACGAGATTGGTGATTTAGAAGGTGAGCCGTACTACAACAACGATCGGGGCGATATCTACATTCGCAAAAATCAATATGATAGTGCTCTTTATCATTTACTAAAATCACTAGATCAAGTAAGAAAAATAAAACTTACTATCAACGAGTTAGAACCCACGATTACACTAAATATTGCCAAGACTTACCTGGAGTTAAACCAGCCATCAACTTCGTTACTTTATTATGATAGTGCATTTACACTGTACATGAAAAATAGAAATAAGTATGGGCTTATTCAAGTGGAATTAGGAAGGGGATTGGTACTGATGAGCCAGAAGAAATTTGCTGAAGCTCAAGAATTAATTGAAAAAAGTGCTACCAATGCACACAGTCTAAATTCAGTAAAACTAGAAATCGAGTGCTACCAAAATTTATCTCAATTACTAGAAGTAAAAGGAGATTTTAGTAAAGCATTAAGTTATTACAAGAGGCATCAGCATCTAGAGGATAGCTTATTTAGCCAAGGCATGCAAGCCAAGCTTTTGCAAGATCAAATACAGTTCGAGACTTCCTCTAAAGAAGATCAAATAAACGCGCTCACCAAACTCGAGCAATTGAGAAATGGTGAAATGAGAAAACAAGAATTAGTAAACAACATTTTAGTAGTAGCCGTTGCGCTAACGGGGGTTTTGCTCTTCGCGGTTTATCGAAGCGGACAACGCAGAATCAAAATCAATAAATTATTGCTCGAGCATCAAGAAGAAATAAAAAAGCGTAGTATAGAGCTCGAGCAACTAAATAAAGTAAAAGATAAATTCTTTTCAATCATCTCGCACGATCTGCGTTCTCCCATGAACGCCCTGACGGGAATATTGGATTTAATGGATCGAAATCAAATCTCGCCCGATGAGTTTACCAAACTAAATAAAGAACTACGAATTCAGTTTAATCATACCAAAACGCTTATCAATAATTTGCTGGATTGGACGTTGCTGCAAATGGATAAACTCAAAATTCAATTTGAAAAAATTGACCTTAGCCAGCTTGCCGAAGAAAATATCAAAATGCTGGTTTCGTTGCACCTCAAAGAAATTAAAATAAATAACCAAATAGCTGATGGTACTTTTGCCATAGGCGATACTAACATGATCAACTTAGTGCTGAGAAATTTGTTGACTAACGCTATTAAATTTTCTGAACCTGGCGATTTGATAGATATTGGTTGCCAGCAAGAAGGCACTGGCTACGTTATTTCTGTAAAAGACCATGGTGTTGGGATCAGCCCCGAAATTCAGCGATTACTTTTTGAAAAAACTAGTGGCTATAGCACACGAGGAACCGCCAACGAAAAAGGAACTGGTCTAGGCCTAATTCTATGTAAAGAATTTGTTGAACGAAATGGTGGACGGATTTGGGTGGAAAGTGAATTAGGAAAGGGAAGTACGTTTTATTTTACAGTGAAGAAGTTTGTTTAGAAAACTATTTACCGTCAAAATTTTTTATTACTTCCCTCCCATTTATTTTATCAGTTAGCCCTGATTGCAATTACCGGATCTAATCTTGCAGCCATGGCCGCGGGCACAATACCCGCCACCAACCCAATAATCGAAGATACTCCCAAGCCCAAGACAATGTTCTTTATCGAAAGCACTACCTGCAAACTTCCAAAAGGTGCAAGCGTGAGCAGCCAAACTAAAAACAATCCAGCCAACCCACCGATCAGGCTTAAGAAAATAGATTCAAACAAAAACTGAAATAGAATAAAGAAATTCTTCGCGCCCAGCGATTTTTGAAGTCCAATGATACTGGTGCGCTCCTTTACAGAAACAAACATGATGTTGGCAATACCAAATCCGCCAACCAACATCGAAAAACCACCTATCACCCATCCAGCAACGCCCAAAACATCAAAAACCCCACTGATGGCATTACCAATTGCTTCAGGCCTGTTCAATTCAAAATTATCTTTTTGCGATGGCTTCAATCCTCTGCGCACACGCATGGCACCTCGCGCTTCGCTTTCTAGTTCAACCAAACCAATATCATTATCAAATCCTTTTAAGCCAATGTGCGAGCCAATCTCATTCCACCGACCCGATCCGGTTTGGTACAACTTACGATACGAGTCGTAAGGGATGATACAACTATAATCGTTACTGGTAAATCCCATAAAACTTTCTCCTTCTTTCTTTACAACTCCCACAATCGAAAAGCGGAGATTCTTTATTTTCACATAATTACCTATTGGGTTCTCGACTTTAGGGAACAAAGCTTGTGCTACTTCATAGCCCAGCACTACCACGTTTCTACCACCCTCAACTTCATCGATCGTGAAATATCTACCCTTGTCAACATTAACTTCAAAAACTTTTTCATAATCAAGCGATGCACCATTCAATCGAATTCTGTTAATGCCGTTGTTTTTACTCTTTATGGTAACTTCCCCTGTGGAGGCATAGATAGAAACAGTTTGGCCGTTTTTTAAATTAGCTTTTAAAAAACGATACTCATTATAAGATGGGTTGGGTCTTTTGAGGTAATCTTTCCACCAATCTCTGCTGTTGCCTCCTGTAAAGGGCCATTTATCTACATAAATTACGTTACTGCCTAAAAAATTAAGGCTATCTCGAATATTCTTTTCCAGTGAATCGACCAAGGTCAAAACTGCGATAATCGAAAATATACCGATGGTTACGCCCAATAGCGATAAGATGGTGCGCAGCAGATTAGATTTTAAAGCCTTCCAGGCAAAACCTAGGCTTTCTAATACGAGTCGTAATGTTAGCATGGCGTTTTAACGCTTATTTAAACCTTTTGGATTAAGAAAACCTATTTTTATTTCAAGAACAAAACAAATCATTACTTTTGCAACCTCAAAATCTGAAATCTGGAACGAACCAGATTTATAAAAGCCCGTAAGCTTCTCATATGAAATTATCAGAATTCAAATTTGAACTCCCCAACAGTCTAATCGCCAACCACCCAGCCGAAAACAGAGACGAAGCTAGGTTGATGGTGTTACACAAAGGCACCGGAAAAATTGAACATAAGATTTTCAAAGACATCGTAAACTATTTTAACGATGGCGATGTAATGGTCGGTAACGACACGCTTGTTTTTCCTGCCCGCCTTTACGGCCGAAAAGAGAAAACTGGTGCTAAGATTGAGGTATTCCTTCTGCGTGAATTAAATGCAGAAATGCATTTATGGGATGTTTTGGTAGACCCAGCCCGCAAAATAAGAGTTGGAAATAAACTTTACTTTGGAGATGGTGATTTAGTAGCTGAGGTGATCGACAATACTACTTCGCGAGGCCGTACCATTCGCTTCTTGTTTGATGGCGATTCGGTTGCCTTTGATAAGATTGTAGAGACCTTGGGCGAAACTCCACTTCCAAAATATATAAAGCGTAAAGTAGAACCTTCGGACAAAGAGCGGTTTCAAACCATTTTCGCGAAACACAAAGGAGCTGTATCTGCACCCACAGCAGGTATGCATTTTACAAAGCAATTAGTTAAGAGACTTCAATTAAAGGGTGTTGACATGGCCTTCGTTACCATGCACATTGGGCTAGGTACTTTCCGTGCCGTTGATGTAGAGGATTTGACCAAACATAAAATGGATTCGGAGAATTTTATTGTTGGTACTGAGCCTGTGAAAATAGTAAACAATGCACTCGATAATAAAAATAAAGTTTGCGCCATTGGTACAACTACTATGCGCACGTTAGAATCGGCTGTGTCGGCAAACAACAGATTGAAGGAACGCGAAGGATGGACTGACAAATTTATTTTTCCACCGTACGAATTTAAAATTTGCAGTGCGATGGTAACCAATTTCCACCAACCAGAGTCTACCTTGCTGATGATGGCCGCAGCCTTTGGCGGTTTTGATTTAGTAATGAAAGCATACGAAACTGCCAAAAAAGAGAAATATAAATTTCTTACTTATGGCGATGCGATGCTGATCGTCTAAATTTGATTACAGAAGTTAAGTTCAGGCCTGATGCTTTCTCTTTTTTGAGAGAATAGTGTCAGGCCTCATCTTTGATAAAGTAAAGAAACAATCCAATCGCTACTGGATAAACGAGCACGTAGATTACCGAAGCTTTGATAAAGCCCAATAAAATTGTTATCGGCAAGAGCAACAAGAAAATTCCGATTGCTAAAACCCACCCTTTACTAGCTCCAATCGAACGATAAATCTGCATGAGTCTATACACCATATAGGTGACAATGGCTATATTAAACGCAAGCAATAAAACGCGAAGGATTAGCATATCAAATTCGTTTATACAAAAATAGGCAAGACAATTGGTTTTCGTTAATTTCGTAGTATGACGAAGGAAGAAATCTTATCAAAGCTCCGCGCCAACAAAGCTACCATCCAAAAAAAATACCCTGTGGCGAGCCTCGCTTTGTTTGGATCTTTTGCCAGAGGCGAACAATCAGCCGAAAGCGATATTGATATTATGGTTGAGCTAGATAAGCCTGTGGGAATTGAATTCGTTGATCTGTTAATTGATTTGGAGGGAATATTTAGTGGAGCAAAAGTGGATTTGGTAAGTAGAAAAGGAATTAAACCACACTACTGGTCTTACATCAAGGATGACCTGATTTATGTCTAAACGTGAATTTAAACCATTACTTACCGATATTGTAGAGGCCTTAGACTCGCTTGAGAACTTTACAAAAGACCATACCTATGAAACCTTTCAGCAGGACAAGAAAACAAAATTCGCTGTACTAAGGGGTCTTGAAATAATAGGTGTAGCTGCCAGTCGCATTCCCAAAGAGACCAGAGTACAGCATAACCAAATTGAGTGGGAACGAATTATCCGGTCAAGAAATATCATTGCACACGAATATGAAAAAATAGATTATGAGATAATTTGGCGAATCGTGAGCATTTATTTACCTCCGTTAAAAGAGACCATTCAAAAATCCTTCTAACAATTTGAAATCGAACGAAACTGCCCTGATCGTTGCCGGAGGAAAAGGCACCCGCATAAAAAGTGTTTTGCCAAAACAGTTTATTGAGTTGGATGGCAAACCCATTTTGCTACACACACTCGAAGCGTTTATACGCTACTCTCCGACAATCGCTATTGTATTAGTACTGCCCGAAGATGATTTTAAAATTTGGAACAACATCTGTAAAAAATTTCAAGTCACTTATCCAGTTATTCTACAAAAAGGAGGCGAGACCCGATTTCAGTCTGTGAAGAATGGTTTACAAAAAATCGAACATGGTTTGGTGGCCATACATGATGGGGTGCGTCCACTGGTAAGCGAAGATATTATTGGCGCCTCATTTCGGTTGGCCGCCATTCATCAATGCGCCATCGCTGCCGTTCGTTTGAAGGAATCTATTCGGATGACGGATCAAGACAATACAAAAGCAGTTGACCGATCAAAATTTAGGTTAATACAAACACCACAAACATTTCAAGTTGATTTGATCAAAAAAGCCTACGAACAAAAAGAAGACAATAGCTTTACGGATGACGCCAGCGTAGCCGAACGGGCCGGGAATATAATCTCATTGTTTGAAGGTAGTTACGAGAACATCAAAATCACTACTCAAGAGGATTTGATCGTAGCAAAGGCGCTGATGGAGGCGAAGAAATAAGAAAAATAAAGTCCTTGGAACAAATCCTTATCTCAAATCCTTCAACAACTGCTCGTAAAACCACAGAGCGGTTCGATAACTTTCTAAACTTACTCGCTCATCAATTCCATGAAAGCCAATAGGATCAATCATCGGGCTGAATTTTACAATGTTGTCTGATACTTCTCCAAAATGGCGTGAGTCTGTTGCGCCCAGCATTAGAAAGGGCGAGCTCAATAAATTAGGGTACGATCTCTTAATGGTAGCCTCCACTTTTTGATAACCGTAACCATCCATCGGTGTAACAGCCGATGCTTCTGCGATGGTTGTTCCTAATCGGCCTATTTTTACGCGATCATCACCAATAATTTTCTTTACACGGTCAATCACATCGGCTGACAAATCCCCAGGCAGCAATCGAAAGTTGACTGTTGCTTTTGCTTGTGTGGGGATCACGTTGTCTTTAATACCCGCATTAATAATAGTGGGCGCAATCGTAGTACGCAACATGGCACTGCCTGGGGCGCTTTTATCATACGTGCTGATTATTAATCCCTTGAACAACCAGGGGTTAGCAAATGCCATCTTTTGTACAAACGGCATTTCGGGGCCAAGGCTTTTTATGAAACCCTGCATCGGGTCTGAAAACTGTGGCTCGAACGGATGGCTACGCAACGTCACAATGGCTTTGGTGAGTATATCAATAGCTGTTTCTTTTTCAGGCATAGAGCTATGGCCACCGGGTATTTCAACTACTAATTCAATGGAGAGGTACCCCTTTTCGGAAGTGCCTAACAAAGCCACAGGTTCCTTCATACCAGGTATTTTCTCGTTGGTAATGATGCCACCTTCGTCCATCACCATTTCCGCTATAATGTTTCGTTCCTTCATCAATTGGGCAATGGCTATCGCACCTTTGCCACCCAATTCTTCATCGTGGCCAAACACTAAATACACTGTGCGCTCAGGTTGAAAACTCTCCTTCACTAATTTTTCTACACTTTCGCAAATCGATACCAGATTGATTTTATCATCAGTCGTGCCACGCCCCCAAATAAAATTGTCTCTGACGACTCCAGAAAAAGGGTCGGATGTCCACATGGATTGAGTGGCTTCTTCAATCGGCACCACATCTTGGTGTGCCATCAATACAACCGGTTTTAACGAATTATTTTTTCCTTCCCACTTGTAAAACAAACTATATCCAGCTACAACCTCGCGTGTAAGTCTTTGATGCATGTTGGGATAAGTCGTTTCCAAAAACCTTCGGAATGCTAAAAAATGTGTAGAGTCAAACAATGCCGGGTTGCCATACGAAACGGTTTTGATGCCAATGGCTTGCTGAAAGTGTTGCAACGAAGCTTCCGAAATAGCGGGCGCTGGAAGTGCTACTACCTTTGTTTGAACGGAAGTGAATTGAAAAGTTTTAAAAAGAACGATGCCTACTACTAGTAAGATGGCAAACAGAATGAAGAGTAGGGCTTTTTTTAGCATAGTAAATCTAAATTATAATCGTTGGGGTTTCTTTCTGGAAATAAGATCCTGAAGATAGTGATCTCGATTCGGGTGGAAGTTGGAAAAAGGAAGCTGAAATTGCAAATTATCAACTTCGGAGTAGACCAATCAAGGTCTTTGAAAAACGGATTGCTGAAAATAAAAAAAACTCCGACTAGCAGAGCTTCCTAAATTCTGAATTCTAACTTATCAATTCCGTTAGTATTCGTCTTCATTAAAGAAAAAATCTTCTTTAGTTGGATAATCCGGCCAAATCTCTTCGATGCTCTCGTAGGGCTGGCCATCGTCTTCCAGTTCCTGCAAATTCTCGACCACTTCGAGAGGAGCCCCCGAGCGAATCGAAAAATCAATCAACTCATCCTTTGTTGCTGGCCAAGGCGCATCTTCTAAATACGAAGCCAATTCAAGTGTCCAATACATAATGTCCCCTTTTAATTTTCCGCAAAAATAGAATTAATTAAACCATTGTCAATAGTCTAATGTCGATAGTTAAGAATAGAAAAAAGTAACCCGCATTAGCATTATTTACATTGCAAGCAAACAATGGACTATTGAGTTAAAAAAGCCATATTTGCCGTTCTAAAACCATCCTACCTTCTCATGGCTGACGAAAAAATAATTTTCTCGATGGCTGGCGTAAATAAGATTTACCCGCCCCAAAAACAAGTTCTTAAAAATATCTATCTCGGCTTCTACTATGGTGCTAAGATTGGCGTACTTGGCCTCAACGGTTCGGGTAAGTCATCGCTGCTGCGAATCATCGCGGGAATTGACAAAGAATTTCAGGGCGAAGTAGTTTCTGATTTGAGCTTCAGTGTGGGGTTGCTAGAGCAAGAGCCACAACTGGATAAAAGTAAAACGGTGCGCGAGATTGTGGAAGAAGGCGTGAAGGAAACGGTAGCGCTGCTTAAAGAATTTGAAATAATCAACGAAAAGTTTGGCGATCCAGAAATATTGGAAAACCCAGACAAGATGGACAAACTGATTGCACGACAAGCCGAAGTGCAAGATAAGTTGGATGCCGTAGATGCGTGGGGATTGGATGCAAAGCTTGACAGGGCGATGGATGCACTACGCTGTCCGCCATCAGATGCGAAGATTGAAGTGCTCTCGGGTGGCGAAAAAAGACGCGTGGCTCTGTGCCGATTGTTGTTACAAGAACCAGATGTTTTGTTGTTGGATGAGCCAACCAACCACTTAGATGCAGAATCAGTCTATTGGCTAGAACAGCACCTAAAACAATACAAAGGTACTGTCATCGCGGTAACGCACGATCGCTACTTTTTGGATAATGTAGCTGGCTGGATTTTGGAATTAGATCGTGGAGAGGGAATACCGTGGAAAGGAAATTATTCGAGCTGGCTCGACCAAAAACAAAAGCGATTAGCACAAGAAGAGAAATCCGAATCGAAGAGACAAAAGGCTTTAGAACGTGAATTAGAATGGGTGCGCATGCCAAGCAAAAGGAAAAGCGCGCTTGAGCAACTATGAAAAATTAATCAGCCAAGAGACGAGAGAGAAAGAAGAGAAATTGGAATTGTTTATTCCACCAGGGCCGCGCTTGGGTAATAAAGTAATTGAAGCGACTGGCGTTTCGAAAGCCTATGGCGATAAGTTACTGTATGAGAATTTGACTTTCTCATTGCCACCTGCTGGTATTGTGGGCATCATTGGCCCAAACGGTGCAGGTAAAACCACGCTCTTTAAAATGATTACGGGTGTAGAGAAGCCCGATGCGGGAACTTTTGCTGTGGGTGAAACAGTAAAGTTTGCTTATGTAGATCAAGAGCATGACGACTTGAAACCAGAAGACACCGTTTTCCAAGCCATCACAGGCGGAAGCGATTTGTTGATGGTGGGCGGAAAAGAAATAAACTCGCGCGCGTACGTGAGCAAGTTCAATTTTAGCGGAACCGATCAATCGAAAAAAGTAAAAGAACTATCGGGTGGTATGCGCAACCGAGCGCACTTGGCGATTGCCTTGAAGCAAGGAGGCAATTTGTTATTACTCGATGAGCCTACAAACGACTTGGATGTGAATACGCTTCGGTCATTGGAGGAAGCACTTGAAAATTTTGGAGGTTGTGCCGTCATTATCTCTCACGATCGGTGGTTTTTGGATCGGGTGTGTACGCACATTTTAGCTTTCGAGGGCGACTCGCAAGTATTTTGGTTTGAAGGTAGCTTTAGCGAATACGAAGAAAACAAACGCAAGCGATTAGGCGATGAACAACCTAAAAGGATTAAGTATAAAAAATTAATCAAATAATTTGATGATTCGGTAATTTGAAAATAGAAGAGTAGAAAAATTGCTAGTGTGTTTTAAAGTTTATGAAGGAACTGTAAACAATTTTCTTGTTCATAGCTTCAACACCTCAATCAGTCTTACTTTGCACGACCATCGCAAATTTAAAATTTAGGTAAGTAAACTCTTAAGCTTATATTTTCCCAAATGTTAAAACCTAAGGCCAAAAACTAAATAAAGTTCGGTTAAGGTGGTGAAAGCCATTGCCCATACCTCACTAATTTGCACCAGACAGGGATTTTAGCAACTTTACGCAATGAAAAAATTAATCTATATTCTTTTTGGTCTCCTCCTCGCAATCATTGCATTTTGGTCGTGCAAAAATTCTGGAACCCAAAGCGAAGCAACTTCACTTTTCAATAATAAAAATATTGACGGTTGGCGATTTTACAAAAACAAAGAAAGCAATAGTTGGGAAGTTACTCCCGATGGCCTATTGCATTGCAAACCTTTTGATGGATATGAAAAAAGAGCTGACCTAGTAACAGAGAATGAATATGAAAATTTTGAGTTGACTTGGGAATGGAAGATTTCCCATCAAGGAAATAGCGGTGTTATGTTTGGAGTGGTGGAAATTTATGACGAGCCCTACCTGAGCGGCCCCGAATATCAACTACTTGATGATGTTGGCTACCCGGGCAGAATTGAAGATTGGCAAAAAACTGCCTCCAATTACGCCATGCACGTAGCAGCCACTGCAAAACCAAATCCCGCAGGTGAGTGGAATAATTCTAAGTTAGTGGTAAACAACAACCAGGTAGAGCATTGGCTAAATGGCACTAAAGTGGTTGAGTACGAACTAGGTTCTGAAGATTGGAAAGCACGTAAAGAGAAAAGCAAATGGAACGGAATGGTTGGATATGGGGCATCTAAAAAGGGAAGGATCTGCCTGCAAGATCATGGTGGCGAAGTGTGGTTTCGTACTATTAGCATACTACCTCTGCCCTAAATTCTGGTTTTGAATTTTACTTTTGAATCTTGAATTACCATGTGTGGCATAACAGGCATCTTCGCGTTCAACCTCGTTGGTAAGTTCAACCTTATCAACATAACAGCCGCCACTACTGCGCTAAGCAAGCGCGGGCCTGATCACCAAGGAATTTACACCGATAACTTTGTAGGACTTGGTCATCGAAGACTAAGCATCATCGATACCAGTTCGGCTGCGCACCAACCGATGTGGGACGAAGAAAAACGATACTGCATTATCTTCAATGGAGAGATTTTTAATTTTTTAGAATTAAAAAAAGAACTGGAAGCCAAAGGTGTGGCGTTCTCCACCCAATCAGATACTGAAGTTTTGCTCAAGTTATTCATTCGCGAAAAAGAAAATTGCCTAAACAAATTAAATGGCTTCTTCGCCTTTTGTATTTACGACAATCAAGAACAAACGTTTTTTATAGCTCGCGATCGCTTTGGAATAAAACCGCTCCTCTATCTTTTTGATGAAGATAAATTTCTGTTTGCCTCTGAAATGAAATCTATTTTGGCCTATGGCATAGAAAAGCAATTGGATTATTCATCACTTCATACTTATCTACAACTCAATTACATTCCCGCACCCGCGACTATTTTTTCTACTGTGAAGAAGTTGATGCCCGGGCACTGGATGAAAGTAAGTGTTAAGAAAATAGAAGTAGGCAATTACTACACTATACCCAATTCGAGTAGGCGATCGGCAGTAGGGAGTAGGCAAGATGAACTTAACTATGAAGACGCAAAGCTAAAGTTGAAGGAATTGCTAGATGCTTCGGTACAGCGAAGATTAATTTCAGATGTTCCGCTCGGTGCATTTCTTAGCGGAGGTATTGATTCATCGGTAGTAACAGCTTTGGCCAGCAAACACAAGCCCGACTTGCACACGTTCTCGATTGGCTTTCGCGATGAGAAGTTTTTTGATGAGACGGAATATGCAAGGCTCGTTGCAAAGCATTTCAACACAGAGCATACGGTTTTCTCATTAACGAATGACGATCTATACGCTCACCTTCATTCTATTTTAGATTACATTGATGAACCCTTTGCCGATTCATCTGCCATTGCCGTTTACATTCTCAGCAAAGAAACCCGCAAACATGCCACCGTTGCACTTTCGGGCGATGGGGCTGACGAACTACTGGCTGGCTATAATAAGCACTCAGCTTTTTTAAAAACCTTTGATCCGGGATTAAAAGAGAATGCCGCAAATGCCCTTGCTCCTTTATGGAAATTATTTCCAGCCTCGCGTAGCAATCCATTTGCCAACAAAATCAGGCAGCTTAATCGTTTTGCTGAAGGGATGAAACTCTCTACCAAAGAAAGGTATTGGCGATGGGCTGGCTATGCAAAAGAGAATGACGCACTCGCACTTTTTAGTGAAAAATCGAAAGAAAAATTCTTACAAGAAGAATATTCGGGACGCAAGTCAGAAATCTTAAAACATTTATCTACCCATTCCGATATCAACGATGTATTGTTGACGGACATGAATTTGGTTTTATCCAATGATATGCTAACCAAAGTAGATTTGATGAGTATGGCCAATGGCTTGGAAGTCCGTGTTCCCTTTTTAGATTTTGAAGTAGTGAATTTTATTTTTTCCTTGCCTAGCAATTTTAAGATAAACAACGATCTGCGTAAGCGAGTATTACAAGATGCCTTCAAAGATATTTTACCAATCGAACTTTATAATCGACCGAAAAAAGGCTTTGAAGTGCCTCTGCTCAAATGGTTTCAACGCGAAATGAAATCGCTCATTGTTGATGATTTGCTTTCAGAAAAATTAATCAACGAACAAGGAATCTTTAGCTACACAGAAATCTCAAAACTAAAATCAAAATTATTTTCTTCTAACCCGGGCGATATACACGCGAGAATTTGGGGTTTGATTGTTTTTCAGTGGTGGTGGAAGAGGGTGATGGGGCGAAAATAGAAAGTTGAAAGTCGAAAGTTGGCACTAGCACTCATCTCAACGAATGAACGTAAAGATCTTCTACTTTTTTTCTGGCCCAAGGCGTTTTGCGAAGAAAAACCAAACTTGACTTAATACTCGGATCATATCGAAAACAATTGATCGGTACAATCTCTCCCAAATCTTCCCAGCCATAAAGTTCTACAAGATGATTTAAAATCATCTCTAGTGTTTTTCCGTGAAGTGGGTTGTTGGCTTGTTCTTCCATCTACTCGTTAACTGCTAGATTTGGTGCTTGACGCTGCGTTGTGAAACAAAAAAGCCAGACTTTCACCTGGCTCTTTCAATTTAGGTAAGTAAATTCTTATACATATTGGTTTAGCATCACTGGCATTACCAACATCAAAATATCTTCTGCTTTGTCTTTTTCGGCTGGGGTAATTACGCCTGCTTTATTAGGTGCAGACATGTTCAGTTTTATTTGATCTGCCGTAGCGTTGCTCAGCATCTCTACCAAAAATTTAGCATTGAATCCAATCTCAATATCTTCTCCTTCATGCTCGCAAGAAAGGCGCTCGTTCGCTTCGTTAGAAAAATCTAAATCCTCGGCAGAGATTTGCAGCTCGCTGCCTGTAATTTTTAATCTAACTTGATGTGTTGTTTTGTTGGCATAGATAGAAATACGCTTTAACGAACTCAATAAGTCCGTGCGGCTAATCGTCATTTTTATTGGATTAGAAGATGGAATTACATTTTCATAATCGGGGAAACGTTCATCAATCAAGCGGCAAATCATCCGTATGTTTCCAAACTTAAAAAATGCATTGGCCATATTGAAGTCGATGCTTACATCGGTATTTTCAGATGGCAACGTGGCTTTCAATAAATTCAACGCTTTTCTAGGAATGATAATGGAGTTTCCGCTTTCAGATTTTATGTCTGATCTTCTATACCGAACCAATCGATGGCCATCAGTGGCTACAAAGGTGGTGTTCTTCTCGCCTAGGTTTACGTAAACGCCTGTCATGGCGGGGCGCAACTCATCGCTGCTGGTTGCAAAAATGGTATTGTTAACAGCCTTCGCTAAAACCTCTGACGAGATCAATGCAGAAAAATCGTTTGATACCGAAGGTACTTTGGGGAAATCGGTGGCGTTCTCTCCGGCCAATTTATAGCGGCCATTGTCTGAGCTTATCTCGATGCTGTACGAGGCCGCGTCAATGGAAAAAGTTACCGGCTGATCGGGCAGGTTTTTGAGTGTATCTAAAAGGATACGGGCAGGTACCGCGATGCTTCCTTTCTCCTTCGATTCGACCGTGATTTCTGTGATCATGGAGGTTTGCAGATCCGAAGCGGTAACCGTTAAGTTACTTTTGTCTATCTCGAAAAGAAAGTTTTCTAAAATAGGAACTACCGGGTTGGTGGTGATTACACCATTAATATTAGAAAGCTGCTTAAGCAGGTAACTTGAATTTACGATAAACTTCATCAGAATCAGTGGTTTGAGTTGTAACGGGCGGTAAAGTTATAAAGAAAAACCAATCCTAAAAATGAGAGTTTCTGGGTGCTTTCCTGTTGAAATCGGGCATAAATACAGCTTACTTAGCTAGTGCTATTCAGTCTTGCCATTAAGGCACAAAAGAAACAATGATTTTTGGACTGGAGCATACTAAAAACATAGTGAAAATGCGCCTTAGTGGCGCTTATACATAAGTTAACAGCAAATTTTTAAACAACTCCTACAAACTCTAGATTGACGATCCTAAAAACAATTTCGATGTTAAGAAGACTACTGATAAAATACCTGTTCAAAATTGACGATGAAGTATTAGTAATGATTGGGTCTAAGACACAAAAGGGTTCAATGTTTGCAGTTATTCAAACGGAACGACTTTGGGGAAAAGAAACTCTTAGACTTAAACTTCACAGTATTCTTAGTTTAAAATGGAAGCCCTCCGAAGATTTACTTCAAAAATCGGCAAAAGATGTTTTCATGAGACACATTTTTGGCAAAAAATCTGACTATGCCGACAGTTTATTTAAATTAAATGCTTGGCATAATTCAAGAGAATGGGACTTACGTGACTTAACAGAAAATGATAAAATAAAAGCAGACGCATTAGATTCTATGACTGTGTTAACACGAATGAGATATCGTGAGACCTCGGACATTCTTCATTTAAATCTATTCGAGAATTTTCCATTCATGTGCCTTTTGACACATCCAATGATTGTAAAAATTCCTGTTATTTCTTTTCAGTATTTTCTTACCATTCATAGTCGTTTTGCATTTAACGCTATAAGAAAAGCAAGGCATTACAACAGTGACACCCTTATAGATTATTTATACGAGATACTTTATTTGGAACAAAAAATTGCAATCTCATTGCATGAGCTTCTACGGCTAATTGACTACTCTGAACGGGAAAAGAAAGAGGCGCTTTTTATCAATGCTGAAATCAATGCTATCATGGGTGCAGACTTAGTTTTCTCTTACTTAAAAGCATCAATAGAGAAAATAGTAGTTCTAATTGGCTTGACACATGGAATCAATAATCTGGATTCAAAACCTAAGCATAAGGCGAAACTTTCTGCTTTAAGAGAGGGGTTGCCCAAAGACTTACTTGACATATATTATATTCAATTCATGTTTGACTTCTTTTCATCGGACAACTTGGATGAATTAAATGGTTATCGTTCAGGGCTACTCCACAAAAGAGGTATATCGGACTTACAACCGCATAATTATGTTGGTAAAAATGCAGACACTGTTCCTTTGAAAAAAATATTTCAAATTCTGCAAGAACAACATATTAAAAACACAGCGGTATTAGTTGGCGCGCTTGCTATACTTACAGACAAATTAGTTGAATTGGACAAACCAGAAATAAAATTGGAGGACATCCCCGTGTGACAACAAGAAAAACAGTCGCTAACAAAATATTTCTACAAAAGCGTGGTAAGGCGTGAGCTATACGTGTTATCTTCTTTCCTCGGTTGGTTTCGGGAACAAGACGCGGCTTCGGAAAGGCATCAAGGCGCAAACATAAACGCTACCTAAAAATAAAATAATCTCTCACTCGCAAAAGGCGCGAAGCAACTAAAGGTTGCAGCAATAAGACTTGATTCTCGTTCATTTTGGCAATAAGCAATTTCTCCTTTTCAGAAATGTAAAAAACGTCAAGTCGGTAGGTGTGCTTAGCTATATCTTGAATTTCTAATTGAAAATAGGGAGTAGTTGCTAACAAGCTATCATAAGCCAATGCTTCTTGCTCGCTCAAAAAGCGATCGGCCCGCAAGTTGAAAATAGACTCTAGGTAACCACTTAGCTTGGTGGTATCGGCCACAGTAACTTCTTCAATGCCAAACAAACCATTCACCAATGAAACGGTAAAATCTTGCGAGGGCTTTTGTACAAAATGGGCTTTGAGCGATTTAAAATTCTGCCAATTAAAATTAAATATCCGCTTATCGCGCCATTCGTTTTCCAACAATTCAAAAATGGACGCTACATATACCCGGTAGCCCGGTATGGTAACAAAGTAAGGATCGTCACCTGCTAATTTAAAATAGGTTTCTGTTTTTTGATCGTTGCCCACCACCCAAAATTGTTTCGAGCGATTTTCACCTTGCCAAAAAGAAACGGTAATTCCACTCGATTGTAATTTATTGTTAATGCTATCCTTTTGCGCGCCAGATAATTTTCGCTTTGGCTCAGCCTGCATAACTGAAGCAAAAAAAACATCAATCAATTGCGGATCGGCTTCGTATTTATTGTTCACCATCCATTTTGTCCCACTGTACTTTAGCTCAACCTTTTGCCCATTTGTTTCAAACAGCACTTGGTCAATAGAGGCTTGATCGTCCACCTTAAAGATATTTTTGTCTACGGTGTCTTTGCGCAAACCAAAAAATAATAGGGATGCGGTGGCGCCACTTAATAAGAGTAAGGTTGTTAGTAATATGCTATTTCTGTTTTGCGTCATTTCATTGCAAGTCAAAAGCCAGTATACGTTCGCTTACGCAGAAAAGTAAGTAACAACCCAATGGCCACTAAAATAAAAAGTGGAAGTGCAATGTTAAGCACTTGCCAGTACGAACGATTGTCTCTAATCTTGGTTTTGTCGAGCGGTCTAATCTTTACTTCTTTGTTACGCGTTTTGATCAATCCGTTTTCGTCTGTTAGATAGCCCACCATATTCAACAATAAATCTTGGTTGGCAAACGTATAGCGCGATATCGGGTCGAACCCGAGTTGCTGCGGTTTATTTTCACGTGGGTTGACATCGTTTTTTGCTATGTCGCCATC
>JAAFHY010000032.1 GCA_013298505.1 Cytophagales bacterium | reverse complement strand
TCCGTAAAATGATTAGGCTCGATACTACGCTGCCTCCCGATGCACAAGTGGGTCTTCACCCCGATATGATCGGCATGAAAGATTTGTACGATCGCGGGCAGATGGGAATTGTGCAAGGGGTATCGTATAAAAATAATAATGGATCACACTTTCGTGGAAGGGATATCTCTTTTATGGGTGGTAGTTTTGACGATTACTATTCTTCTGGCTGGGTGGGCAGGTATTTGCAAAAAGATGCAGACCCCAAAATCTATCCCGATGATTTTCCAAACCTCGATATGGAAGATCCGCTCGCCATTGAAATGGGAAATGATGTATCGCTTATTTTCCATCAACCCGGAAACATACCTACTTCGGTTTCCATCAACGACCCCGAAGGCTTTGATGCACTAGTAAAACAATTAGAGGGATTCAAAGACAACGAGATCGATCCAAGAGGTTACCCCCCAGCTGCGCTAATCAACTCACCGTATGGCAAAGAGATAACTTGGATACTGGGACTGGAAAAAAAATCAAAAGACTATGCCGCGCGGCTTGCCGAAGTTTACGCTCGTGCACAAGATGCCGATAAGCTAAGCCCACCAGTTACGTACCCACGTGTTTATCCGTTCAATGCGCCTACAGGCAGTATGCGTAATCCGCTGAGCCGCCAACTTGAAATTGTTGCAAAACTATTAGACGGTGGCGGGCAAGGCGTGAAGACAAAAGTGTTCTTAGTAAAAATTGGCGGGTTCGATACCCATGCCGATCAAGTAGAAAGTTATGACCCCACCATGGGCTCGCACGCTGCATTGATGTATCACATCTCATCTGCCATGCAAGCGTTTCAAAACGATTTAAAAGCACGAGGGTTAGACGATCGTGTACTTACCGTAACCACTTCAGAATTTGGAAGACGCATTGGCTCTAACGATAGCTACGGTACCGATCATGGCACAGGAGGACCCATGTATTTGTTTGGTAAAGGTGTGCAGCCCGGGGTGATTGGCAAAGTTCCAGATCTAACCAAAGACAATGTAGAAATGCAATACGACTACCGCCAAGTATATGCCAGCATATTGCGCGATTGGATGCTGGTAGATGAAACTGTTATCAACGACAGTGTATTCTTCGGAAATTATTTTACAGGTCGCAATGAAGACGATACGGCCAATTTCCAAAACATCACCGTGGCCAACAAAGTAATTACAGGGGTAGAAAATAACTTTATCTCAAATCGGTTTGGCCTTACGGGATGTTACCCCAATCCGGCAAACGAAAGCACTACCATTACATTTAAGTTAAACAACACGAACCACGTAAATCTGTTGCTGTTAGACAATGCTGGTAATACGCTAAGGACGTTACTAAACGAGCGAAGAGAAGAAGGAGAGCATTCGGTAACGGTACGAGTAGCCGATTTACCTTCTGGAATTTACATGTACCAGTTAAAGACAGGATTTGTAAATGAAACTAAAAAAATGATTGTTGCACGCTGACAAGGCAACAATACTGCCAAACTATATTCACAAATTTGTATATGAGAAAAATCTATCTAGTGCTACTCTTGGTTTCCGTAGCCTTGGGTGCGCAAGCCCAAGGAAAAAAGCGAGCAGCCGCTTTTAATGCGAATAAACAAAAAGCAAATGCCAACCAGTTTATTGAGCAACAGTGGTGGCTAGGGTTTAAGGCTGGTATTAACATGGCACAGGCCGATCCGATCAAACGATATACTATTTTAACACCTACCAATTACTCTTCTTCGCTAGTCGAAAAAAAATACGATGCTTTTAAAGAGATAGGCATCCAAACCACCGTTGAAATTAGTTACTACTACAAGGGGTTCTACTTCAGCACGCAGCCCAGTTACATTAGCTCGACATTTACCTACTCTAATCAATTGCAATGGGTTAATGCCACTAATGTCAACGAACAACTCACTCAAACATATAAGCAAACACAAAAAGTAGAATATGCAGACCTTCCTTTTATTATAAAGTACGACATTACCGGAAGTAAGCTAAGGCCATTTGTTCAAGTTGGGATTTTCTATTCATTACTACTCAATGCAGTAAAAACGGTAGAAGTTTCGAGCATAGATCAGGCAACGGGCGGAACGAATACCATAAATAGTGAGCCATTGATTGTAGGTGCCAAAGATTTATTTAGCAGCTATTGGGGATTGATGGGCGGCATAGGCGCAAGCTATCAGTTCGGAAATGTGCGTTTGGTACTTGATGCCACGTATCGGCAAAGCATGAGTAACATTGCTAATCCGCAGAATCGTTTTATCAACGATCGTCTTTCTGGCATTGGCGATGCCCAAGACGACTTGAACCTAAAAAATATTACCATCTCCGCAGGTGTCTTGTTTCCGATGCGCTACCTCAGCAGCAGTTTTAAATCCAACGACCGATAATTTTTATGAAGACATATATTCAATTATTTACACTTATTTTTCTAGCTGCATCGTGCGCTAAAGATGCTGATCTGGCAACCGACCAAGCAAACTTTACCCGCATCTACGATAGTAATAAGTTTGATGCTTCTTATTATCCGATAGATATAAAGCAAACACCCGATGAAGGTTTTTTGATTCTGGGAGGGAGAAGATTAACTGATTCTAATCTAAGCGGCACTTACTTAATGAAAATTGATAAACTAGGTGCTTATGTTTCAGACTTAGAAGTGCCAACGGATAAAGTCGGGCCTATCGGGCCATTGTTAGAGACAAATGGTAAGTACTATTTTTTTAGTATGACGCCCGTTGGATTGAATATTCAACTATGTGAAGTGGATGCAAATGGTGGGATTAGTAAAACAATAGCCGTTGTTGGAGATGCTGCTATTGGCTACCCGGCTGCAGCATTCAACGATAACGGAAATTTTCTACTGCTGCGGTATGATAATCTAAAAAAAGAAAGTGTTGTGGATTTGGTAAGTACTGCCGGAGTCACAACAAACTCTAAAGGTTTTAGCATAGGTGCTGGAGATGGCGTAGAAGCGCAGTTTATTACCCACTTTACTCGCACAGGTCGTCAATTTCCGTTTCAAGTTGGTAAAGCTGCTGGCAAGTATTTCTTCAATGGATTTTATCAGTATAACTTCTCATTGGTTTTTGCAGACTTCGCAGACAATTCAAAACCTGCCATCGTATTTGGTCAAGCGGCCAATGGTGGTTTCAGCAGTATTGTGCCGCTAGACGGGACTAAGTTTGCAGCATCGAGATTCAACTCGGGCGATAATTATTTAGTCCCCAATGCTATTTTTAAAACCGGAGCTGATAACAAAAGTAATTTCACTGACGAAGACCTAGCAGGTAATTACTTACCTGAACTTTCGCCAAACGCCACTGTAAGAATAATTTCAGCTACTGTAAACGGTAAAGACATTATCTTGTACGGAAGTAACACACGCAGTAAGCAAATTTCACTTTATGGATATGATAAGGCCACGGGCAAGTTTATCGGAAGCCGCTACTTAGGTTTTTCAAACCCATTTGAGATTGCCGCTATGACTACAACAAAAGATGGAGGACTTGCCGTTTGTGGCACCACCTATGTAGCTGGTCGCTTTCCGCGGATATGCCTATTCAAAATTTCAAAAGACGAACTAGCCAAGTCATTTAAGTAGATACTGGATTCTAGATACTTGATAATTGCATCTAGTATCTAGTATCTAGTATCTAGTATCTAGAATCTAGTATCTAGTACCTAGAATCCAGTATCTAGCATCCTGCATCCATTTTCATATCTCACTCCTTTTATCTTCCTTCGCCATAGTTTATGGTCAAGATCGAAGAAAATAAAAGCCTTAAGCCGCTCAATACCTTTGGGATTGATGTAAAGGCTGCGCATTTCATCACCATTTCATCGCTCGATCAGCTTGAAGAACTATTTCAGACTGATGTTTACAGGAATGAAAAGCATTTGATCCTTGGTGGAGGCAGCAATGTGCTATTCACCAATGATTTTGATGGCTTAATTATAAAGACAGCGCTAAAGGGAATAGAAATCATAAACAAAACAGAAGAGACCATCACCATTAAAGTAGGTGCGGGAGAGAGTTGGCACGATGTAGTGATGCATTGTGTACAAAACAATTGGGGTGGCATTGAAAATTTATCACTTATACCAGGCACAATGGGTGCAGCACCAATCCAAAACATAGGTGCTTATGGTGTTGAGATCAAAAATGTAATTGAAGAAGTAGCTGCCATTGAACTTGCAAATGGTGCGCAAAAGATCTTCAACAATGCCGAGTGTTGCTTCGGTTACCGCGAAAGTGTTTTTAAAAGTGAGTTGAGAGAAAAATATTTTATTTCAAGTGTTACTTTAACTCTTAGCACGAAAAGACATCAACTGAATGTGAGCTATGGTGCCATTAACGACACACTTAAACAAATGAATATCACTACTCCAACCATTCAATCGGTGAGCAAAGCGGTAGTACATATTCGCGAAAGTAAATTACCCGATCCGCGTGTGCATGGCAATGCAGGAAGCTTCTTTAAAAATCCTACGATCACAAAAAATCATTTTGAATTACTTCAAAAAATTAATCCAACAATACCATCTTACGCAACTGTAAATCAAGAAGTTAAAGTTCCTGCCGGATGGTTGATTGAACAATGTGGATGGAAAGGAAAAAAAATAAATAACGTGGGCGTTCATTTGCAACAAGCATTGGTGCTAGTGAATTATGGAAATGGAAATGGTGCAGAAATTCTTGCGTTATCAGAAAAAATTTGTGCGAGTGTAAAAGAAAAATTTGATATCACTCTTACACCTGAAGTAAACATTATTACGTAAAAAATAATTGCAGTTATGATCGCAAACACAAAAATCATCAACATGAATTTCTTCACTCATAAAAAAATATTTTGCGAAAAATTTTTGTAGATTAATTTTTTGTTATACATTTCGTAAGTTTTAAACCAAAATATAAAACGCTATGGCAAAAAAACCCGCTAAGAAAGCAGCTAAGAAAGCAAAGAAAGCTGCTAAGAAGAAAAAGTAATCAAGCCAAGCTTGATACTCTGGGGGAAGTGATCCAAGATCACTTCCCCTTCTTTTTTTATGGCAATGCAAAAACCCACCTTGCTCAAACTAACATCACATTTTGATTGTAGTCTTCTGTTTAGCAGGAAAAATCACTTATCAATTATCGTTTGCCAAATGATTCTAACGTAAATCGAAGTAGCAACTTCTGTAACTTCATCGAAAAGTTCCTCTCTATATAAAGTGAGGTAAAGCGGATAAAATCAAAAAATGCCAGAAACGCTTAAATCAAACTGAATTTAGCACGCAATCATTAGCGAAAGACAAAATAATGGGATCGGTTGCATAAATATTGTGTTGCCGTTGCTTGTTTACGATTGATGGTTGCCTTTAACTTTGTAAAAAATTTATAACTATGGCAAAAGCAATCGCCAAACCAGCAACGGCAAAGCCTGCAGCTAAAAAACCAGCAGCAAAGCGCGCATCAGCAGTAAAATCACCCGATCTTGAAAAAGTATCGACAGGAATTCTAGAAAAATTAAAATCACTTGGCATCGAGCCAACCCTACAAGCCGAAATCGAATGGTGCCTAGGGAGCTATAGCTTTGATAAAAATCCAGTAGGTCTTATTCAAGCTGCTCAAAAAGCACTCGTTGTGTTCGAGGCAGCACTCGCGAACAAAATAAAAGGAGTAACCGCCAAATTTGTTTCCGACCTAGAAAAGGTAGCAAAAGGGTAATACTCGTTAAGTAAAAAACCAAAAATGCCGAGGTTCCTCGGCATTTTTGGTTAGATCATGTGAGTAACGTTTGATAACGTACCGACATATCGTATGCACTCTACGCCAAACTTGTTTAAGAAGTCCACCCCCTCATCAGACGAAATTTTTTTATACTCGGCATACGAGTTCAGGTAGATGACTTTTTTAATACCCATACTATAAATGATTCGCGAGCAAGCCAAACACGGAGAGAGCGTGACATAGAGCGTAGCCCCTTCCACCGATGTTTTGTTTTTAACAGCATAAAGTATCGCGTTCTGCTCGGCATGTATCGCCAACGAGCAGCCACCCTTCGAATCGCGGGGACAACCAACTTGCGGCCATTCTTCATCGCAATTGTGAGTTCCAGAAGGCGGCCCGTTATATCCGATGGAGATAATCCGTGTCTCTTTAGTAAGCACCGCCCCCACATGCCGCTTAATGCAATGCGAACGTTTTGCCAGGTTAACGGCTAGTTCCATGTAGATATCATTAAAAGCTGGCCTAGCAGACATAGTAGATGGATTTAATTTAAACAACAAAAATACAGATTGCCTGCGATCTGTTAGCAATCTAAATTTAGAGGATAATAATTCTGCGTTACCCCGATATCACTCAAAATAAATAAAAAAGTCGTCATCGCAAGTAACTGCGTTGGCCCGAGAGTAGAGCGAAGCTTGCCTGTCCGGTAGGCAGGCGATCTTTCAAATCGAAATCTGAACTCCAAAACAACAGATGGCTTCGCCCCTTCAAAGCCAGCACTTCAAAATAGCATCATAGGGGCTTGCAAAGACGAAAAAAGGTTTCACTTGTACTAGCGGCAATTGTTTTACGCAGCATTATCTCAAATTTTGCGAGGCTATCTTCATTGCTTATCTTTCGAGAGAAATAAACTTGAATGTGCAGGTTCGTTATCGTCTTTCACTCATTGATTATCGCTGCTCGCTGTTTTTCGCAAGATGCCCTACAACCGCGACCAAGCCCCATAGGCATTGTTACCGCACGCTATAAAGACACTTATCTAAAAATTACATTTGGCCAACCTCATAAACGCGGACGAGAGGTATTTGGAAAAATGGTTCCCTTCGACCAAGTTTGGCGCACCGGTGCCAACGAAGCAACTGAGCTTACCTTTACAAAAACATTAACCATTAACGGTAAACTGGTGAAAGAAGGCACTTACTCTTTGTTTACAATCCCCGGAAGGGAAAAATGGACTATCATAATAAACAGCGATATGGGCTTGTGGGGATCGTACAACTACAATGTAAAGAAAGATGTTATACGGTTTGAGGTTCCAGTCAGAGTCAACACTCAGTATGTATACGAACCATTCACTATTCTAATAGAGCAACAAAACGAAAAGGCAACGATCTCACTTGCATGGGATAAAACCATTGTCTCCTTCCCTATTCAATTCCAAGAACCTAACTAACTATGCGACTAGGCCTTCTACTATTTGTTTTATCGATTGCTACCTGCACGGCACAAAGCGAACTAGCCCGCAGAAATGGTTTTAAAAGTATTAAGCTCGGAAGCAGCTTGGATAGCGTGAAGGGCACGATCTTCAAAAAAGATTTTATCGAAGCGAAAGAATTTCCAGCAAAACTATACGAAGTAGAACATCCCGATTACCAAAAGATTGGGTCTGTTTCTGTAAAACACATCGAGTTGAAAGTGTACAAAGGCCTGATCTACGAAATAAACGTAGCTACCGAAAAAGATCCGCAGGTGATGAAGGCTCTCGAGAAATCGTATGGCAAAGCAACTTACAGTATACGCAGCGAGCATTTTTACTGGCGTGCACCCGATACGCTCAGCTTAGCCTACAAAGGCCACGCTAAAAAAATAGAACTCATCTACCGCTCTATGCCCGTGCGTAAATTGATGTTTGTCGATAAGGGAAAAAAGGTAGAAGAAGTGGCTGAGGACTTTTAGTTGGCGTGAATGTTTGCCAGAAAGCATGAGCAAAAATGAAAAAGGTTTTAAATTCTTTCATTTTAAGCGATCATGTAATTTTTTAAGATGAGCCTTTGGATTAAAGCTCTCTACCCGCGGGCTTTTTTCTCCAATCACAAGGGCATTAACCAAAATTTTCTTCTTCTTTTCTTCGTCTTCAAGTATGCGAAGTGCCGATCGAATCACCTCGCTTGCAGAACTATATCTGCCCGATGAGACTTCCCTTGAAATAAATTCATCATAGTGTTCTCCTAGTAAAACCGAAGTATTACGTGCCATAAAAATAAGTTATAAAATAAAAATACCAATGTTTGGTATTTTTACAAACCCAAATCAAATATTATCAACTCTTCGAGTTTCAGTTTTATAGAGCACGGAAGCCACTTCCTCGGTAGATGAAAGGCCTCCAGAGTACAAACGGGGCGTTTGTTAGGGGGGAAGCTATCTTTCGCTAATATGATTATCGGATTACTTTAGTGTAAATACTTTTCTTGCCATAGTAGGATATGCTAAGTTTATTTTTCGAAATCTGTTTAAAGGTAAAATGTGCTGAGTTGTTATCCGGCACAAAAAAACTACTTCCTTTCCAAGGCAACTATAATATGATTGAAAATATTTTACTTTATCCACTGATCGAAAAGTTACTCCAATTGAGTCCTTTTTAAACACAATCTGTCGCAAGTCTTAAGGCTGTGCGAGGAAATGCGCGGGACTTGTGCCTACTACAGGTCAAAGAGTAGATAAGCAAACGAAAAAGTAAATCCAATTACAAGAGCATTAACCAAAAGTTTTTTCTGCTTTACGTTTTGGATTTTAGTTTTAGAGAGCACGGAAGTAACTCAGCACTAGTTGGGATAGTTCATCTTGTTTGCTGGTGAAGAACACCAGCAAAGGCGGAGAGAGCACGGAAATACCTTCCGCGCTAGATGAGAAGAACCGCAGTAAAGGTGGGAAGTAACTTCCGTGCTAGTTGAGATATTTTCGATGAATCCTACTTTGACTTAAACAACAAAAGTAATCCACAAACAAAAGCAACAGCTTCACAAAAAACCCTTGTCCAATGTAAATTTCCCCATTTAACCAACTCATTTGAAAGCGCTTGGTCTGAAATTGTTCGCTGGGCAAAACTTAGATTGGCATCTTTGAAATAAATAAAATACATAGCGAAGAAAAGTATCGTAAAAACAAGTAAAAGCCACATTAAAATATCTGTCTTTGATTTGACTAACAGGCTATAAACAAAAGTAACCGTTGGGAAAATAGTTGCTGCAATTGTTAGCGGAGCATAAAATTCGTAGAGACTTTGGCCATAGTTCTTAAAAAAAATAAAGAAACTATCTGCTGATAATCCTTTCCAATAGGGAACAATCAGCACCGCTTCGGCAAGCTGGGCGCCTAAAAAAACACCTAACGCGCAAGTTGATGAGAGTAAAAGAACCCTTAGAGCCATCTTATTTTTTTCCATCTACTATTCGTAAGATTACTACAAAAAATTCTGGTTACATAGATGCGGGAATAGATTCTTAAAAATCCTACCCCCTATAAACCACTCTATAAATCACCCCAGCCATATCATCGCTTACCAACATAGATCCATCGGGAAGTAACAATACGTCTACTGGCCGTCCCCATGCCTTTTGGGTTGCTTCGTTTAGCCAGCCTGTAGCAAAATCAGAATAGCCCATCGATTTTCCAGCGTTGTCTACTCTTACAAGACTGAGCTTGTAACCACTTTTCTTCGATCTATTCCACGAGCCATGCTCGGCCAATATAATTTGATTTTTATACTCGGCAGGAAACATAGCACCTGTATAAAATTTTAGTCCAAGTGGTGCTACGTGCGCACCTAAGTTTTGTGCCGGTTTGGTAAAATCAGAGCAAGGCCGTTTGTTTCCAAACTCAGGGTCTTTAATGGTGCCGCCATGGCAATAGGGATAGCCAAAATGCATCCCCTCTTTGGAGGCTGTGTTCAATTCGCAAGGAGGAACATCATCGCCCATCATATCGCGGCCATTGTCGGTGAACCAAATGTTTTTGGTTGTAGGGTGCCAGGTAAAGCCTACTGTATTTCTAACACCACTGGCAAACAATTCCAAGTTTGTTCCATCGGCATTCATTCGATGGATGGACGCAAAAATCGGATCTTTTGATTCGCAAATATTGCAAGGTGCACCAATGGGCACATACAATTTACCATCAGGGCCAAAGGCAATGTACTTCCAACCATGGTGCTTCTCGGTCGGGAATTTATCGTACACAATCTGAGATTTACCGGGATTAGCGAGTTTAGCCTCAATGCCAGAAAACTTATGGATCTGATTTACTTCGGCCACATACAAATCACCATCTTTAAACGCGACACCATTAGGCATATTAAGCCCCGAAGTAATAATCCATTTCTTATCGGCTTTAAAATCGCCATCAGTATCTTTCACCGCATACACTTTGTCTTCGCTTCGGTTGCCAACATATAAAGTGCCGCTTGGCGATAAGGCCATTGAGCGTGCATCTTCTACTTCGGCATACACACTGATCGAAAACCCTGACGGAAGTTTTATCTGATCAAGAGGAAGGGCTGCACTCGAATTAGTGAGAGCCGAGAACGAATTATCCGTCTCACTAGAAGCTGGCAATGTGGATTTTGTCGAATTGTTGCAGCACAACATCGCTGCAAAACCAACTGCCAATAAAGAATGTTTTGAAATATGCATCGGTATAAATTTTGAATGAAGCGAAATTACACTTTATTTTTTGCTCCTCAATCCAGGAAAGTGCATTTCAAATTGCCGTTAAATTTTGACCTCACCCCAAATCACAAGTGAAATATAGCGGAGCATCTGTTCCACTCTCCAATGGAGAGGGGATCACAAATTATGCTGCTTGCAAGCATTCAATGGGGTGAGGTTAGAGTGACAATTGCACCCTATCAACTAGCCTTTACTTAACATTAAAAATACCCCTTGTGCCAAAGGCTTAAAAAATCCATGCTAAGGGCTACCGCTACATGCAACATGGCACCGAGCCACACCGAGCCTGTTCTATAACTCATCAATCCTAAAAAGACGCCTGCAAAAATAGAACCCACACCCTCTGGCATTGGCTTTCCGAAATGGATCATGCAATAAGGGATCACCATTACAAATACAGAGTAGGCTCCGAATTGTGGCTTTAACCCTTGCACCATAAAACCTCTGAAGAAAAATTCTAACGCAAAAAACTGCAGCACGTACATCAGTTCCCAACACAAAAAATACGGAATCATATCTGACTTGTTTGTAGGCACAAAAAAAGGATAGGTAACTTGAAAATGTGGTGAATACGAAACCCAAACAACAAATGGCAATATGAAAAGCAAAGCAGCAAAATAAACTTTGCCCGCTGAAAACATACCTTTCCATTTTAACCCATAATCGCTCAGCTTTTCTTTTAGAATATACTTCACGGCCAAACATGGAATAACAAAATAAAAAATCAACGTATGGCAGACCCAATAAACCAATCTCCAAAAAAGAGAGTGATCGCCCTCGGTAAGCGTAACAAGAATGCGAGTATGAAAATCAGAAGCCCCAAACCAAGAAAAAAAATCGCTATAGCTGGCCAATCGTTGCACCGTTGGGAGAAAGTGAATACAAACAAGGCACAATGAACTGATCAGTAAAACAAATACTGGCTTGAACGATAAATTTTTAACTTCTGAAAATAAAGATGGGTTCATTCAATAGAAATAGATTATCTGCCTAACAATCAAACCTCAAATACGCAAAATCAAGCTATCTTTGCAGCTATTTATTTAAAATGATTTCAGTTTCAAGTATCTCATACTTTATTGGTGGGCGCGCGCTCTACCAAAACGCGTCTATGTTTATCAAACCAAACGACAAAATTGGATTGATCGGGTTAAACGGTCGCGGAAAGTCAACCTTATTAAAAATTATTCATGGCGATATAAGGTTGGATGCCGGCTCGATCAGCAAAGCCAAAGATTGTACCATCGGCTTTTTAAACCAAGACCTTCTCTCTTATCAAACCGATGATGCCATCCTAACAGTAGCAATGGGTGCTTTTAAAGAAGCAGTAGATACGCAACGTCAATTAGAAAAGACCATTCACTTGCTCGAAACAGAATACTCTGACGAGTTGGTTGAAAAGCTAACAAAGCTGCAAGAAAAGTTTGAACAGCTAGACGGGTACGCCATGCAATCAAAAGCCGAAGCCGTATTAGAAGGCATTGGTTTCACCACAAAAGATTTACACCGCCCACTTCGAGAATTCTCTGGCGGCTGGCGCATGCGTGTTATGCTGGCTAAACTTCTGTTAGAAAAACCATCGTGCCTGATGCTCGATGAACCTACCAACCACTTGGACTTACCATCTATAGAATGGGTAGAAAATTACCTGCGCAGTTATGAAGGTGCCGTGGTAATTGTTTCGCACGATCGTACTTTTTTAGATAACGTAGTGAGCAAAACCGTAGAGGTAACACAAGAACAACTGATTACCTACGAGGGCAACTACTCTTTCTATTTAAAAGAAAAAGAAATGCGCGAAGAAATACAGCAAGGCGCATACGAAAACCAGCAAGCTAAAATCAGGCAAACCGAACGATTTATAGAACGCTTTAAAGCAAAGGCCACCAAGGCACGGCAAGTACAATCGCGCGTAAAAGCACTAGATCGAATGGACTTGGTAGACGAAGTGGTAAGCGATGCTGCGGAAGTAAACTTTCGTTTTCTATTTAAGCAGCCTTCGGGCAGGCACGTGGTTACGCTGAACGAAGTATCAAAAGCGTACGGTCCGTTGGATATTTTAAAATCAACTAGTGCAACCATTGAGCGTGGTGATAAGATTGCTTTGATCGGAGCCAACGGCAAGGGTAAATCGACTGTGTTACGAATTATTGCCAACGAAGAAGAAGTTGGTGGTGAACGAACCATTGGCTACAACGTGATCTATGGTTTCTATGCTCAACATCAATTAGAGTCCCTGCACGTTGAAAACGAAATACTTGATGAATTGAAGCAAGCCGGAAGCGGTAAAAGCGAGCAAGAGCTTCGCACGGTGCTAGGCTGCTTTTTATTTTCAGATGAAGACGTGTTCAAAAAAATCAAAGTTCTCTCAGGTGGAGAAAAATCAAGAGTGGCGTTAGCTAAAACGTTGATTTCGGAAGCCAATTTTTTACTATTAGATGAGCCTACCAACCACTTGGATTTTATTTCAGAGAACATTCTTATTCAAGCGTTGCAGCAATATCAAGGCACTTTTATAGTGGTCTCTCACAATCGCCATTTTGTAAGCCAAGTGGCTAACAAAATTTGGTATATCGAAAACCATCAGATCAAAGAATACCTTGGCACTTACGAAGAGTATGAATATTGGCGCAAGAAAAATGAAGCCGCAGCACTACCACCACCTCCTTCACCTAAGAAACAAGAAGTCAAACCAAAAGAACGAAAGCCTGCTGAGCCATCGACAGTTAAAAAATTAGCCGAGCTAAATAGAGAACTAAAGAAAATCGAAGATAAAATTCATCAAACCCAACAAGAAAAAGAAAAGATAGAACTTGCCATGGCAGCCCCTGAAGTATTTTCAAATTTTGAAAAACTGAACGAGCACCAGCAACGGTTTGATGCAATCGATACAAAGTTGGAAGAATTCAATAAAAGATGGGAATCTGTTGCCCTCGAAATCGAAGAGTGGGAAGGGAAATAAATTCAAGATTCAAAATTCCCGCTCATTAATCTTGAACTTTGAATTTTTGAATTAGGTTAAAAAATATACTTAAATAGAAATCCTACATCCCAAATCAGCGGATTGATTGCGGAACCCGTGCTTGACTTCAAGACAGAATCAAAACTATACCTAACACCCGGCACAATAGCAATACGATAGTGACTGTTCATCTTGTAACTAAGTTCAGTTCCTACCAAACCAGTCCAATTTACAGTTCGATAGACGGAGTTATCGCCTGCACCCTGCGAGTAAGAACTTACTTGTCCACTTTGATCAGCTACCGTATTTTTATAAAATAAATCAGCGGCTACCCCTGCATTTAATTGTATGCCAGCCTTCCTATTCAAAATCAAATATCCCGCTTGAAGCGGTAGTGAAACAAACTCATTTGTATTTTTAATCGTGTAGGGGGTAGTGGTAGCCAAATCTGACGATTGAGTAGCTATCTCTGAGAAAAAGGCCTTCGATTGATTAGAAGAATTCTGAAGTACAATATTCGAGTTGTAGTCGATGGACTGATTGAGGTAACTGATACCTGTCATCAACACCCATCGCTTACTCACTTTTTTTCCCACACTTACGCCATATGAGTAAGAAGTACCCACATTTGCAGCACTGCTTGCAGGCGGTGTTCGCAAATTTACGTTGGAGCCAGTACTAAATAAGTTGGCGGCAATTGAGTTTGAAGTTGCCGTTTGGCTATAAATTCCACCCGATCCATTCACCGATGCCCACCAATCTTCTTTGGTTTCTTTATCATTATTTTTTTCTTTAGGCACTTCTTTAAATTTTCTGGCACTTGCAATTTGTTCAATGGGCTTACCGTTCACTTTTAGCGTTGCTAAAAAATTCACTTCTTTTGCAAGGGTAACATCATACCATTTATGCTTTATTTCTGATTGTTGCGAAACTGACTTAAGCTCAGATAAGCTTACCGTACCATCGCCAGAGTTCCCTGCTAATTGCTGGCTAGAACCATGTATTAATGTACGTGCCGTATTTCTATACGCTATCCTATTATCACTTTGATTAGTTCCATTTAGGCTCTCAGCAGAGTTGGAACTTACTTTATCTTTTGTTCCATCATTCGAACTCAAACTTTGACTGTTTGCATCGGCTGTTGTGTTCTCATGGCTTGCCTCCGCAGTTTTTGCCAATTGTTTAACCTCACTTTCTCCCGCCAAATACCAAACTCCTGTTGCGCCAATACACAATGCAAAAAAAACTGCTGCCGCAGCCAGCCGCTGATAAAATATAACTCTTCTCTTCATATTGCCGCTATCGGCATGCGAGAGCTTTAAATCAATAGATGTCCAAACATTTTCGCTTGGTGCTACCTCTGCACCTTCAAATGCCTGGCTCCACTCCTCTTCAAATTTTCGATTCTCTGAACTTTTCATATTTCTTTTCTGCTTGCAGCTTCACTCGTAATAAACTCTTGGCTCTGTTGTACTGCGACTTAGAAGTGCCCTCGCTAATGTTCAACATCTCGCCTATTTCTTTATGCCCATATCCTTCAATGGCAAAAAGATTAAAAATAACACGGCATCCATCGGGCAGCGATTGCACTATTTTTATCAACTCACTTAAATGAAATTGCGATAAACCGATTTCCTCTTCTTCGTGCAATTTTGCATCATTCACATCTACCATCGGTAAGAGATACAACTTTTGGCGTTGCATGTTCAGTGCCGTGTTAATCATAATGCGGGTAATCCACGTGCTCACTTTTGCCTCTTCCCTAAAAGATTTGATACTCCCAAAAACTTTTATAAAACCTTCTTGCAAAATATCTTCCGCTTCTTGAGTAGACTTTGCGTAGCGCTGGCACAAGGCTAACATGCGGCCAGAATACCGTTCGTACAAAGCGCGTTGTGCGCTCCGCTCGCCTTTGGCACAGCCGTCAATAAGCTCCTTTTCGCTAAACATTAACCATTTTCTCTTTGACACACCCAAAAATCGAAACGTTGGAACGTAAATTGAGTAATTATTTCGTTTAGTTTTGAACCATGACTCTATCCGATTTCTTTTTGGCGGCCTTGCGGGCTATTCACTACAAGTCCGGCCACGCGCAAACCCAACCCACTTCGGGCTTTTCGTTACTATCCCTGGCCGGGCTCGCACCATACTTATCTATTGTTTTACTAGTTACACTTTCTACCCACGCCAGCTTCTCTCAAAAAGAAATTGAATACACAGACAAAAATTATGAAGCTCAAATAAAAACCGTTCTACTATACCCACAGCTTGGTGCCCCCCGCGATTATCTATTATCGCCCGCAGCTGCACTAGAAAATCAAAACTTAGTGCTTGAGTTCGATGACCTGCAAGACAACCGAAACAACTACTACGTAAAATTAATCCATTGCAATTACGATTGGACAAAATCAAATCTGATGGACTTAGACTTTCTTGCCAACTTTAATGAAAATCCAATTACCGACTACGCCCTTTCCATCAATACACACAACCGCTACTTTCACTATCGGCACCAAGTACAGCCAGTAAAATTGCCGGGCAACTACTTGCTATTGGTATATCGCGATTCTCCCTCAGAAATTATCCTTTCTAAACGAATGATGATCTATCAAAACCAAGTGGTGCTTACCAGAGACAATTTACTAATTGGCACCGGCACACTCGACAACAAAAAACAACTTTTCAACTTTGATATTGATTATTCCAATCAGCAAATCATCAACCCACTGGAAACTATGCATGTAACAGTGCGGCAAAACCAGCGATGGGATAATGCCAAGAACGATCTACGCCCGAGTTTTTATAGAGAGCATGCAAACCGTCTTGAGTATCGATTTTTCAAAGACGAAGATCAATTTGCCGGGGGCAACGAGTTTAGATTTGTCGATTTTAGATCGCTTAATTTTCCTGGACAAAACACAGGTAAAATAAACAGAGCCGTAAAACCCTATGAACTTTCTGTTGCGCTAGACGTAAGCCGAGAATCAGATGCCTATGCACTCTACCCCGATTTGAACGGAAATTTTTTGATCGAAAACCTAGACGTTGGTGAACCATCATTGACGGGAAACTATGTATTTGTCAATTTTTATTTAAAGTCTTCAAACAAAGTAATTGGCGATGTTTACTTGCTCGGAGCATTTAACGGTTATCAACAAAGCGATGATAGCCGCATGTACTACAACGAAACGGGCTATTATGAATCGCGGCAGTTTTTAAAACAAGGCTTGTATAACTACTACTATTCGGTGCGATCGGATCAAGCAAGCGAAACTCAATTTGAAGGAAGCCACTACCAAACAGAAAATGTGTACGAGGTTTTTATTTACAATCGGCCATTTAGACCCAATGCCGATTTACTGGTTGGTTATTATTTGATTCCGGTCAATCCTCGTTAAGCGTATTCGTTTTCCAACTCTTCTTCCTTACGAGTTGATGCTGTTGTTGCCACATCAACCATTCCGAAACCTTTGTGCGAAAAGTGTCCCAACCCATTTTCGTAAATAAATTGTTGCACAGGCTGTGGTGCATATAAGGTGAAAGGGAAAGTGTACCCGCGTACTTCATACTTTATATCCGAATCATAGAGCGGGTAAATCCGAGCAAATTTTTTATGCAAGACTTGTATGCGATCGATATAGTCTTTGTCGGCTACCAACTGGAATTTATAAAAATCGGCCATCTGCTGCTCGGAAAACCGACCGCTGGCATTCATTCGCTCAATGGTATTATCGTAAAGCAAATCCGAAAACTCATCGGCATGAGGCGATATAAAACGCTTGCTGCTTTCGTCATTAAAAGAAGATGGCAACAATACAATGGGCGAAATGCACAGAAATTTTACCGAATCGCTTATCACTACTGGTTCTTCTATTTCGGTAGCTTCGGGCACCAACTGCAAATTGCCGATCAGCAACTCTTTCTGTTCGAAGAGCGATGCTATAAAATAGTCTAAGAAAGTTTTGTTAGACGATGAGAAGACAAGTGTTACACGCGAAGAATAGAAGTGAAGCCCCTTTCTGCTAATTTTTATTTGGCCTTTAAGACCCGAGAAGTTGTATTGCGTAAATCCGTAAAACTCACTTTTCTTGCCAAGCATAATAACACCCTTGATGGTTTGTGCCAACAAAAATTGGTGGTGAAAGGGAACATAAGCCCCTCTGTTTTTTAATGAAAAGACGATTCTGGTTCTCACAATTTGAAAGCTAAAAAAATAGCCTGACTTAAGCCGCTCTAAAAAATTGAAGAATGCGGAAAGCTAAAGTACTAAAAATCAAGCTAATCGGACAAAACCATGTAAGGAAATATCAGACATTAAAGCGAAAATGCATTACATCGCCATCTACTACCACATATTCTTTACCTTCTACCGCTAATTTGCCAGCCTCTCTGCACCCCGCCTCGGTCTTAAATTTCTGGTAGTCGGGTAATTTAATAACCTCGGCACGGATAAAGCCTCTTTCAAAATCGGTATGAATAACACCTGCCGCTTGGGGGGCTTTCCAACCTTTGTGGATTGTCCACGCTCGTACCTCTTTCTCTCCAGCAGTAAAATAAGTTATCAAATCGAGCAAATCGTAGGCGGCACGGATCAGTCGGCTAAGGCCAGATTCAGTTAATCCATACTCGGCCAAAAATACTTTTCGATCGTCTTCACTTTCCAATTCTGCTATCTGCGCTTCGATGGCCGCGCAAACCAACACTACCTCTGCGCCTTCTTGTTTTACCAATTTCTTTAAGGCATCTACGTGAGCGTTTCCAGTATGGATAGAACCCTCATCTACATTTGCAACGTAGATCACCGGCTTATCAGTAAGCAACAGCAAGTCCTCAATAGCCTTTTTATCTTCTGCATCTACCTGCAAGCTGCGGGCGTTTTTACCTGCAAGCAATGTTTCTTTGTAGGCTACTAAAGTGGCCAATTCTTTTTTTGCCTTGGCATCACCACTTTTGGCAGTGCGCTCTACTTTACTAATCTTTTTTTCTACCGATTCGAGGTCTTTCAATTGCAACTCGGTATCGATGATTTCCTTGTCGGCAATGGGGTCTACTTTTCCACCTACGTGGATGATGTTGTCGTTATCAAAACACCGCACCACGTGCGCGATAGCGTCTACTTCGCGGATGTTGGCCAAAAACTGATTGCCCAGCCCCTCGCCTTTGCTGGCTCCTTTTACTAAACCTGCTATGTCTACAAACTCGAACGAAGTGGGTATAATCTTCTGTGGATTAACCAGACTTTCTAATATTCGTAATCGTTCATCGGGCACAGATATTACGCCCACGTTAGGTTCGATGGTACAGAACGGGAAGTTGGCGGCTTCTGCCTTATTATTAGAAATTGCATTAAAAAGTGTTGACTTGCCTACATTGGGTAGGCCAACGATTCCGCATTTAAGTCCCATTCGATCTGTTTTTTATAAAATTAGGGCGCAAAGATATGGCAATTTCGCTCTGATTGAAATGCCCCGGCCAGGGATTGAAGCGAAAAGCCCGAAGCGGGATAGAGCTAGCGTGGACGGACTTGCAGCGAAAAGCCCGGTGCCACGGTGCCCCACGTGGCAGGCCGCAAAAAAAATCCGTTTCTACATTTAGGCAATGTACGTAGCTAGAGCTACAACTTTTAATGGGAGAAACCTCCTTCGCTGAAGCTACAGAGAGTGAAAAGAAAAAGCCTCAGTTTTCACCAAGGCCTTTTCCGGTTTAGGTAAAGAAAAATCTTAATCCCACTTTAGCTCTGAAACAACTGCGGATGGCTTTGCTTCATCGTGTTCTTTCTCTTCGCGGGCATGATCGAACGAGTCAAAATCAACATCGGGAAGAAGTTCTGTTTTTATATGGTTTACGGTGTTGTTGAGTGCTTCCAAAAACTTGTTGAAATCTTCTTTGTATACAAAAATCTTGTGCTTTTCGTAGGTAAACCCTTCATCATCTTTGTTAAAGCGCTTTTTGCTTTCGGTAATGGTGAGGTAATAATCATTGGAACGGGTCGACTTCACATCAAAAAAGTAAGTGCGCTTTCCCGCCTTTACTTTCTCTGAATAAATCTCTTCACGGTTACTGTTCTTTTGCTCTTCCACAGAATCTTAGGGTTAGGTTAGGGTTTTAGGTAAATCGAAGGTAGTATTTTAAAAATTTAATGCAAAAAGATCGTACGATTTTTACGGGCTTTGCGTTTATTTAAGTTCTAATGAGGTCAACTTTTGAAGATAGCAAGCAAACAGGAAGCTTAGAACTGCTGGCCAAACAGTTGGTAGAAGGCTTTATTACCGGGCTGCACAAGTCTCCATTTCATGGTTTTTCGGTAGAGTTTGCCGAACACAGGCTTTATAATGAAGGCCAAAGCACGCGGCACATTGATTGGAAAGTTTTTGCCCGTACCGATCGGCTTTTTACCAAACAATACGAAGAAGAGACAAATCTACGGTGCCTCATTGCCATCGATACATCGTCTTCGATGTACTACCCCCAGCCTTCGCTGGCGAAGATAAAGTTCAGCATACATGCCGCTTCTGCACTAGCGTACTTGCTCAACCAACAACGCGATGCGGTAGGTCTTGCCTTTTTTAATAACCGCCTTGAAGAGCTCACCCCCATTAAATCGTCTGGGGCGCACCTAAATAAGTTATTTACTCTATTAGAAAACCAGCTTCGCGCAAAACCAGCGCGACCTCAAACTACCGATGTGGTAAGCGTGCTGCACGAGATTGCCGAAAAAATACATAAGCGCTCGCTCGTTATCCTGTTTAGCGATATGTTTGATGGCAGCGAAAACCTAGACGCTATTTTTAAATCACTTCAACACTTAAAGCATAATAAGCACGAAGTACTTTTGTTTCACGTTACCGACCACGAAACAGAAATGAATTTTTCGTTTGCAGAACGTCCTTACGAGTTTATTGACTTAGAAACGGAAGAGAAGATAAAACTAAAGCCATCAGAGATTAAAACGAAATATGAGGCTCATCTTTCGCAACTTCATGCTGAACTAAAAATGAAGTGCCACCAGCTTAAGCTAGATTTCATTCAGGTAAACTCAAAAACCAACTACATTGAAGTGTTGCAAGCTTACTTGATTAAGAGGGAGAAAATGAGGTAAGTTGGCTTGCTACTCGTAAGATTTAGCCAATTCTGAAAATTCAAGAGTCAAAATTTTTAAAGATACCTTGCTCACTAGTTTCGCTCCTCGGCAAAATGTAGTGTCAACAAAACTATTTACTACCTATATAAATATCTTCATTTTCATTGAGGCCGTATTGCGGAAATTCAAGGAACAGATTGAACTTGCTGACGGTAAATCCGCATTGCTGAAGCCGATCCGCATAATCCATTCCATACAGGCGCACATGATCAAATTGACCAAAAGCTTGTTCCCTTGCCTGTGGAGTAGTGATGCTGGCATCTTCCACAGTATGAGCCAGTTTCTTAGCAATGGGTACTTGCACGATAGCTTGTCCACCCGGCTTCAAAACACGAGATAATTCACGCATGGCTGCTCTGTCTTCTGGTACATGCTCTAACACATGGTTGCAAATCACAAAATCAAACCAATCCTTTTCAAATGGCAGCTGAAGCACGTTCATGGGCTGCACGTAGGTTGGATACTGGTAGCTTTCAGTAAATAAATCTCCGCATACATATTGAGTAAAACCTGTTTCATACAATTTCTGCGACAGGTTTTTCTCTGGGGCAATATGAAGGATGCGCACCTGCTTAGTTGAAAAAATGTTTGCCTTATTGGCTAAGAACAAATACACCAAACGCTCTTTATCAGTAGAGTTGCACTTCAGGCAACCACCTAATCTTCTGCCGGCACCGGCCACCGCCATTTCCCGAAGTATGGGTATATCCAAACCAATCGGCAGCAATTCTTTTGCTGCATACTGGCATAACGGACAAACAAACTGATCTCCACGGTGCCACCATAACTTGATACCTCGCTTGATTTGAAGCGGTATTAATTTCTTTATGCTATTGATGGCCTTCACTTTTTGTTTTACTTATAAATATTCTTTCTCTTGGTCTATTTTAAATAAAATCTATTTCAAATTTAGATGTTTCACGGTAGAACCGAGCTGAAAATCAAGTAACAATTATTCATTTAAATACATGCGAAACTCATCTGTCCAATCATTAGGAAACGCTTTTTGGAGCAACCCATCAACTGATTGGCTGCCAAGAGTGGTTTATGGCCATTAATCTTGAGAAAAAAAGCAGTCATTCTTACGCGCTTTCTACTCTGGCGTTTACAACGACTAAAAAAAATCTTTTGAAGGGCTACCTTTGTCAATGCCTTTAAATACTTAAGTCATTAACAAACCCCATTATTAAAACTGAAGAAACTACAAATGAAAAAACTGATCCCCTATATTTTCGTGCTCGTCTTTTTTGTGATTGCACTATTTGTAAAACAATGCCGCGAAGCAAAAAATGATAACGAGCTTACTACGAATTCGAAAGAAGAAACGAATTCACGCCAACCAACTGACAACCTTGACGTCTTCAGAGACGAAAACGCAGAATACTTTTTCACCAAACATGCCCGCTGCCGAATGGATTGTAGACATATCACGCAGCGTGAAGTAAAAGAGATTGTAAGGAAAGCAGAAGTAAATTACAGCAAAAGCGAACTAGACGCCCCTCGTGGCCCGAAGTATGCCCTCGAAGGGTACACCTCAAAAGACAATCAACATGTTCGTATCATTGTAGCACCCAAGCAGCGGCACCTTACCATTGTCACCGTGATTGACCTAGACGAAGAATGGGCGTGTGGAAGTTGTAAATAGAAACCAAAAGTATGGTGGGCAATCATTGTTTAGAAAGTGCCGATTTTTTTACTTTCACGAAATTTCTAAAGCCCGCTACAAACCCACTAAGACACTCGCACGGAGTAGGTCCACCGTTCCATATTCCTTCGCAGGCGATCGCCACTAAATCAGGTCGGTTCACCTTTACCCACTCTTTTGCTTCATGATAGATAGCCAAGTCATTGGATGAAGTTTCCACTGAACGAATCCGTCCACGCAGGATCGCTATCCGAAATGTATCTGTAACATGAAAATCAATCTCTAGAGCCTTCATCAGATCATCTTCAACTGTAACAGGGAACATCACGATCGAATCATTTTTTACAAAATATTTGGTGCGATCTATAATTCTGTAATTACCACACTCTGCCCATTTCTGGTAGTATAAAATGTTAGGCTGAGATTCCCTGGCCTCAGACAAAATAGATTGAAGCGAATCTCGATCGAAGGAATAGAACGCATCGACAAATTGATTAGCCAATCGAATCGCGTTAGCGCTATTATCTTGTTTGCCTTTGCTACAACCTACTACTAACAACGCTGCTAGGCAAAGCTCAATTCGCAGGGCGTTTATTAACCGATTCATTTCAATAATCAAAAACGTGCTCTACCTCAACACCTTGACGCTTTGCTTCTTTCACAAAAGCCAACAATTTCGACACGGGCAGTAAATAGACTTTTCTAACTCTATCTGGTTTACTAACGACAACGGATTCGTACAATAGTTCATTGGTAAAATTGCTTTTCGCATTCCTGTCCATCAAAACAGAAACCACGATTTCGTCATTGCCTCCAATTTCAAGAATGTTAACATCTTTGTCCGCCATTTCTAAAATCGCTTTTGTAAACGCACCCCACCGCTTGATACCGATGATTTTTTTATCGGCTTGTTGCTCGATCATCTTTAGATCAGGAACATTTTTCAACGAATCGTTAGCGGAAACCATCAAGTAAATATCGGTAACAGGCTCCTCGTAGCTCGCCTTTGCTGCCCACTCAATCATCTTTGCATAGCCCGCCTTGAAGGTAAATTCGAGGGTAAAGAAAAGCGTACGTTCCATTTTACGAAGCCAATTGCTATTGGCTTTATTGGAAACACCCCATACTTTCTTCACCCAGGGCATAAATTGAAATTCATACCACGCCACATCGTAAATAAAATTGCTATAGGCTCGCTGTGCCTCGGCAATTACTTTTTCTTCATCAGAAATTGTTCCGTTGGCGAACCAAGAGAATAAACGGCCAACTGTATTTTCGTAAATCAACTTTGCCGTATACTCCAGTGTAATGCTAATGCCGATCACTCGCAACATGATATTGTATTCTTGATTTTTTGGATAGGCTGTTGATACCAACTTCATTGAGCGATCGTACAATGACCAATATTCTTTGATAGACGCATAAAAAGGAAAGGCCGAGGGGTTCTTTCCTTCATCTAAATAGTCGGCATATTCTTTGGGATTGAACACGAGGTACCACTCTGGTACAGTAAGAAAAGTTTGTGCTTCATCTCGATAGTACCCTTTTATGCCATCTCTTTTCTTTTCAATTCTTTCTTTGACAAAAGGATTGTACTTGTCCAATAATCGGTTGGTGAAGCGATGCGAAGAATCGAGCCTGTTCTTAACTTCAAAATACTTATCTGATTGCGCGTAGCCTTTTTTGAATTGCTCGATCGTAGCGTGAGGTTGATAAGGTAAATACCACCTTCCATTTTCGCTGAGGATAGCATCCGTCATCGCAACCGTCCATTTCTTTACATTCTCTCTGGCTTCAGCATCAGTACCCTGTTTGTAATAAATCACGAAAGCAAATACTTCTTCTGCTGCCCACGATAGGTAGGTTTCCTTATCCGCATAAGCGTGGCGCAACGATACATTAATTACATTCACATCGTAGCGGTCGTAAACCGCTTTCATTTTTGGGATAAATGAGTTGATGTTGTTTACGGGAATAAAATACTCTTGTAGCACATAAGTCGATTCCTCCCTCGACTTGGGTTCCAGTTCGGCCACATCGTAGCTCGCCTCCCGGTTTCTCCACAACACTTTTTCGCTACGATAAAGAAGCGGATCGATCCAATTTTTCCGAACCCATTTTCCAGTTGAGCCAGAGGCAACGAATTTCATCACTTGCCGTTCGAGCCAATAATTTTCCCCTGCTGGATTCACGCGCACGGTATCGGTCAGCGCCTTGTCGGTTTTTCTCCAGGCAACGCTATTAATCAAATCAAAATTAGGCGGATACAGATCACCATTTTGAAAAATCACATCTTTATCGTTTCGGATCGTTGTGTTGAAGAAAGCATTGTAGTCGTTGGCTTGTACCAAATTCGTTTGCCTCTCTACTTTTACGTTATCAACCAATTGCAACGTAACTTCTACCAGCACACCAATACCTCCATAACCACCGACTGCTGCTGCAAACACTTCAGGGTTCTGATTTCTATTGGCCGTTATTACCTCGCCCGATGCGGTGACTAATTTCAATTCCAACACAGACGAAACGATAGGGCCATGCCCAATATATCTTCCGTGGCAATTAACCGACACAGAACCACCTACGGTAAAGTTGGCATAGGTCTGCATTATTTTGACGGAGAGATTGTGGCGATCAATTACTTTTTGAAGATCGCGCCACACAATGCCCGGCTGCACCGTAACTTGCTTAGCGACCGTATCTAATTGAAGTATCTTGTTAAACTTGCGCATATCGATATGCAGGCTGTTCTCGTAGCCGATCTGGCCGCCCATGCTAAATCTTCCTCCACCAATTGAAATTGGCCCAATAGTAGTTTTAATGGCTTCAACAATTTCTTCGATTGACTGAGGCTTGATCTCCTTATTAACTTGAATTGGATTAATCTGGGTTACGTCATTAATCCTTTTATTCGGGATTATTTTATCATAACCTGAATCGCCAGGAAACTTGATGAGGAGCACAACCAGCACCACGTACGCAACAAACGAATAGAATGGTATTGCGTAACGCTTTTTTCTATTTACTGCGCGCAAGCACCTAACAAAAAATTGAAAAAGTATTCGGAAGAGTGCAAGCAACTTGCCCAGCACAAATCTTATAGCCTTATATAAACGCTTCATCAACAAACTAAATTTTAGTAAACATCATCAGCGCATTTTTGGTAGGGTCGCCTTCTTGTAAGAGAGTACGTTTATCAAACTTAAATCCAATTTGTTCTACAAAATCACAAATGAATTTCAACGAATAAAAATTGCGAATTTCTTTGTTGTTGTACTCCCACGATTCGTTAGTACCCATGTTAAATACATCGTGTGCCAACGCGACCAATACTTTTTGCTCTTCCGTATCACAATCGTGATCGCGCAAAATCAACTTCCCCCCTACGCGCAAGGTATCGCGAAGAGAAGAAATGTAGGGTACGCGCAGCTCTGTTGGACAATGATGAAAGCCAATGTATACCGTAACTAAATCAAGACTAGCTTTTGGAATACTATCCGTATAACGTGTATTGTAATCTACAAAAGGAATATAGTTGGCCCCGATCTTAATTTGACCACGGTCAATCATTTCAGTGATGGCATAGCCCGGCTCCTTACCATCTGCATAGTAGCGTTCTCCCTTAATCGTTACTTTCTCTTCCAGATAATCGAGGTACCTGCCCGATGAACCCACTTCTAAATAACCATTATAGGTGCCGCCTTCTCCCAACAGCACCACTGCTTGCCTTGCCATTTCATCTTTCTGCTTCAGTAGCGCAGGAAGCGAATAGCGAAATGTAGAAAGCACAGGAGTGATCTCATCTAGTTTCGATTGCACCGCTACGTAAATCGATTGGTCATCACTTTTTACGGCAGCCGTATCGTCAATCAGTTTATGGAAATCCTTCTCTGGAAAAAGGTTAAACACATTCTGCAGGAATTTATAGAACTCCTTTTTATAAGTCGAACTGGAGTATATCTGCTTAAAGTTATTTCGAGTCGCAGCTAACCCCGCAAAAACATGTTGAGGTAGTAGTTGCAGTGTTGCAAAAGTTGCTGCGAAGGCGGTCAAGAATTTTCTTCTTTGCATAGAGGGAACGATTTCTGATATACAGAATGCAAGATACCATTTATAAATCAGGTGTTTAATTTTAATTGATGCGTTTTAAAATTGACCAGTTAGCTCTGCCCTCACCCTGCATAAGCTACTGAGTTTACGCATTTCATCATTCCTTTTCCCACAGGAGAGGGATACACAAGCCAACAAGAATTGAAGAGTTTAAGTGGGTAAGAGCAATAAAGAATCCTTGAATAATTTGAAAACTCCCGTAGCGCTGATTAATTGTTCAGATTTGATTTTTCGTTCTAACTCATTTCGCCAATACCAATCGTCCGGCTTGTGTTGTGACTTTTCCGTTCGCTATACTACTGAGCTTATAAACATAAATCCCGCTCGGCAGCGGGCTTCCCGAAGCATCGGTGCCATCCCAAGCCAACTCATTGGTGCCTATAATAAATTGACTGACCTGATCTTTGGTAAAATCTTTTATCACTCTTCCATCTAAGGAAAAAATTTGAAGAGCAAAATCAGAAGGTAGCACGTTGCCACTTAGCTCGAAACTAAAATAAAAATACGATGCAGATGGATTGGGGTAAGCCGACAACAATTTTAGATTGGTTGCATCCGTAACAGTAAACTCAATCTCGTAGGGCTTTGCTCCACTTTTATTACCGCTTGCGTCTTCGCCTTCTACTCTGAATGTATAGGTACCAACTGCTAAATTTTGAGGATTGAAAATAACTTCATACGGCTTTGCTTGGCTGGCTGCACTCCATGTTACATCGGTTCGTTTAAAATAAATTTGTTCGTAGGGGCAAGTGGTAGCCGGGCAAGGCCGCCTCAAAAACATACGCACACCCAGTGTATCGGCTTTGTACAAAAACGGATTTTCATCTTTTACGGTAGCAATGATGAGCGGGCTCGGTGAAACAAAATCTCCATTCTTGGTTACTCTTCCATCGATCGTTACTTGCAAAATGGGAGGCATCTTGTCTCCGATCACATTCAGGTAATCTGATAGACTGATCAAGTTGTTATCGTAAACTTGCTCTGCTACAACACGTGGATTTACAAACACAGTGAGGTCATTCAACCCAACTTTATTTTTGGAATCAATTTCAATTTCAAATCGAGTGGTGTCGCCAACTGGAGGCGGAGCAATAGATCGTTGGCTTGTGGCCGTCACGCCACTGTTCTTATTCAACAAGTCAGTTCGTACAGGCAATTGGCTCGGAAAAGTTTTATCCGAAAAGTTTACAAATCCATACTTGGCCACAAAGTTTTGTCCTTCTTGCACCGATTGCTTTGTCAGCGATCCTTTATAAACCAACAAGCCTTCTGCCACTGTTTCGTATTGCACGATCCATTTCTTTAGCTGAACAGCCGTAAGATTTATTTCGTCTTTCATCTTCAACTCTACACGCAAATAAGGGTACTGAGCAGCGTCTATAAAATTCAAGTTTACGTTTCCACTCATGTTACTTTGCAAAAGGGTTTCGTTCCCCGCAAGGGTGCGACCATAAACAGAATAACTAACTTCATCTGATCCTTCTACCAAAGCCGTACTCGAACTAAACTGCACCCATGTTTTTGCTGGGCCAATTAAAGTAGATTTTATTGATCCACCAGAGAAACTCCCCGTCATGGTTTTGTTAACAGAAACCGTTTGGTTTACAACTGGCGCTATGCTACTCTTAAAAATTTTGGCAGTGCCAGGGCTTGCACCCTTTCTTCCTAAAATAACAATGGGTTCGCCATTTAGTAATCCATTTATCTGCGTAGCGCTGATGCCGAAGTTACCCAACTTTGTTTTCACATTGGCCGACCATGATTGATAGCCCGGGTTGCCAATTGAGAAAATAACAACTGAATCGCTTTGCTGAATAGCATCTACATAGGCAGCCAAATCATCGCCCAGTCCTGTTTCTAATTCCGATAACAAAAAACTATTTATTAACTGAGGCTGACGCCCGCACGTGCGTGGGTCTTGAAAACTGAATGGAATGCCAGCATAAGGAACCACGGTATTTTTGTTGAAGGCCACGAGGTTAATAGAATTAGTTCTGCACGGCTGCCCTTGTGTGGCAATGTTGTATTCTACATTGTCGATTTTTAAAGATACATTGGTAACAGGCGTTGCGTTGCCACTGCCAAAGGTGGTTACGGAAATGGGCTTGATGGTTTCTAAGTACTTTAATTTTTTCACTTGCAAATCCTTCAACAGCCCAGTAGCATCATCTTCGAGCAGTTGCGCAAATTGCAATTGCCCCCAACCTTCGGGGCCATTTTTGATATACGAAAAAGAAGTGGTTGACCAATCGCTGCTTTCATTTGCTGCGGGTCTATCAAATTTAGTTCGCCAATAGTACGTGGTAGAATCTTTACCGAGCAATGTAGCCGAAAATTTTGCCAATACTTTACCAGAAACTTTTTGAGAAACTAAAAATGGGCTATCAAACGTATAAGTCGTATCGAGTTGAATTTGAAAATCGCGGCTGGCCGAGGTTAAGTCGGTAGCCTGAAATACCAAATTGACAGTTTGTTTATTCACCAACGCATATCCTGCAGGAAATAAATTCCGTGTGCTATTAGAAGGAAACGAAAAAGAGAGCGAAGCCGAGTTGTTCAATTCATTGGTCTCGTTAATCGCGTTGAGCGGATCGAGTAATACCGTAAATTGATTGAGGCCTGTCCCCAGTGACTCCCGTTTTAATTTGAATACAACTGTATCTTGAAGCACTACGTTGTTGAAGACAGAATCGTAAGTTTTAGCGACTCCATCGGCAAACGTGCGGATAACGCGAATAGGCAAAGAAGCAGTACCTGTAGCACCTATATTTTTTCGAATAATACGTAGCGCGTACTCGCTACTGAGCGAAGTAACGGGGCTTCCATCGAGCGATGCAATTGATATGCTTGGATTGTCGATCGTATAATCGGGCTTGTTGGTGCCAAATAATTTTACGGCCGGATCGCCCAACAACACCATCTGCTGCGCTTGGGTAGTATTAAAAACACCATCGCCATAAATTTCTAAATAACGCCTGGCGGTTTCTTGCTGCACCTCTCCTATTCCTTTGCGCAAGAAAACAGAATCCGCAAAGCCAACTTGATAAAATACTTCAGAGTAAGCCCGAAGTGTATTATCAAACCCAAACGAGCTGTGTGCAATAAAATTTCGAGCGCCTTTATTGGCAGCCAAAATCCAATCTTCTCCAAAAATAGAACCGTTGGTAAAAAATGCACCTGCGTTGCATCCGTTAATCAAAAACACGGGGTATTTGCCAGGATTGTTATACCCTAAAATGGGATCGGTAACAAAACCAATGTCAATATCAATCGTGCCAGGCGATGAGTGACCAAAAAAAGTAATCAGGTTAGTGCCTTTGTTAACCTGATCCGACACATTGATCAGCTGTACTGGATTTGATTCTTGTTTGCCAATGGTACTAATGTTGCCTCCCCAATATTCTCCGCTTGCAATTGACTTAAAGCCATCAACATAACTTCTAAAGAGCGGAAGCTCATTTGCCTTAATCCCACCACTCAAGTGTAAGCCTTGTTTTTTCCATTCTGCGGCAGCAGGTGCGGCTTCCGTTTCAATAATTTTGTTTAGATAAGCAGCCACTTGCGTGGGATTAGTTGCAGGCAACCTGCCCGTTGCAACTTTGGGATAAGAAATGGCACCACCCAAACCTACGGTGTAAGCGGCATCGGAAGCGGGCGACCCCGCAGTAGGAACCAGATCGCGCTGTTCTGTAATCGGAATAGCCAATCTCTTGTAACCCGAGTACGTGTAGATGTCGCGGCCTTTGCCAATGATAAAAAGGTGTTTTACATCGGCCACATCTACCATCAATTTCATAAATTCATAAATAGCAAGCGAAGATGTTTCACCATAGTTAAACTGATCATAGAGTTGATCGACCGAAACCGTAAGCGTATCGTACTTGCCACCTGCTGCTGAAGCGCGATAGCCAGCGTATGCCTTCACCACGTTGGCATAATTTGCTGCGGGCTTCATCAAAGCCTTGTTAGTTATAATTAAGTAGTTGGCATTTACCGATTGAAAAGACCGAAACGAAATTGGCTTGATAGACATTGGCGCAAGCGAAGTTGAGCTCAAGAACAAATTCCTTGGCGAACTGGTGTTGGCAACCACGGCCGTTAGTTTCGTGCCCACTTGTTGTGTGCCAATGCTTATCACATCATCGGGTTGAGAAATATCCCAAAGGCGTACGTTCGATGGCGGGTTATCAAACTCTATATACGATTTGTCGGTGGGGTTAGCTGCTAGCCAATATTTTTTTTCGGTTGCATTGGCTACATCAAAGTTTTGTGGAAATATAATTTTTATATAAGCGGCACTAAATTGAAATCGGTTGGTAGTTGCCGCTGCGGCCGTAAGCCGAATGGTTGTTTTTCCATCAGCACGGATGTCACTCCAATCTAAGTCTATGGTGGTGAGGTTGGTTTCAAACCCAAAAAAATCGACAAACGAAACCGTTCGGAAAGAGCTACCGCCTACCTGAATTTGCACCGTGTGCGGTAACAAGTCTCGACCCACCAATTGAATTTCTAGTTTGGGCAAGCCATCCGCTTGCTGCCCGTTGGTAACAAGATCTACCACGTAATCAATAGTTCGCCCTTGTTGCTGAGGTTCACCAAACCAACCCTCTCCTTCGTCAAAAAATGTATTTTGCAAGCTGCCGCTAAAAGTGGCACCTGCCGAGTAGTTGGTGCCTAATACCAACAGCCGCTCTTCGTTGTGAAAAATTTCTTTCGGCAAGTTGCTCACATTCACCTCCGAAAAAGAAGCAATCCGTTTGCCACCCGGAGGTATAAAACTATAGGTTAAAAAATAAGCGGTGGTATCGCTGTAAAGATTGTAGTAATTGTGTGGCTGAGCCGTGACAGGCTGGTATAAATTCTTATCGAGCGTGCCATCGTTTCGCTTCCCATAAAATTCTATGAAGTCGGTAGGGTTAAATACAGCATCAGCCTCGCCTTGCACAAAAATAGCCTGCTCAACACCACGATGGTAAAGTTTAATCAGTCGCGGATCTACCGAGCCAACCGGAAAATTGGACGCCAGCAAATCGGCATAGCTAAGTTTATAAATGCCATCGCGTGCTACTGAAATTTTAAAGTACGATTGGTTAAAATCAATCCAACTGTTTGCGTATTGCCCCTGAGCTACCAGTGGAATCGCCAAAAAAAAAGCAACCACTTGCGCGCAACGAAGCAAAAATGAGAGAGGCGTATAATTCACAAATTGTAAATACAACTTCAAAAGTAGTGGTAACACGCCAGATTAGCACTTACGGCATATAGATTTTGTAAGCAAAATACAAAACAATAGGCGGCATGCCCCCATAGAAGCTATCGGGGTCACCAGGCTATCCGTTCCTACTCCTCCCCCGATACGCACATGTCCCAACACCATTGCCATCGGGGTGCGGGGTATCCACTTCTATCCTTTGCCGAGAGAGGGTAACAGATAGCGAGCGGAATAAGCAATCGAGAAATCCCCATCTGTGAAAATTTGTTCTTATCTGTGGCTAAGCATTAACCATTCTTTATAAGGTAAATCATATTGCTTGTTAAAAAGAATATTTTATTTTTATAATCTCTATGAACTGGCATACCAAACTTGTAAACCATAAGGGAGAAGAACGGATAGCTGTTTACTTTGATTACAGCGCAGATTTAACCAAGCGCATAAAAGCATTGACAGGCGCGCGATGGAGCCAGCAACTAAAAGCATGGCATCTGCCCGATACCTCAGCCTACCGCGAGCGGTTCAAAATAACCACACCTACCGAAACTAAGATTGTTACAGAAATTCATGAACCTATAAATCAATTTTCGCAGTGGTTAAAATCAAGACGTTATAGCCCCAACACGCACAAAACATACACCGAGGCACTCAAATCGTTTCTCAGTTTTTTTAGCAACAAGCCCATTGCCGAAATAACCAATCAAGATGTGATTGTTTACAACAACGATTACATTTTAAAAAACAAACTGTCGGCCTCGTACCAAAATCAAATCATCAATGCTATTAAATTATATTTTGGTACGTTACAAAAAAAGCAATTAGACATTAACGAACTAGAGCGTCCTATCCGCGAACAAAAACTGCCCAACGTACTTAGCAAAGAAGAGATAAAATTAATACTGAACGCCCCCACCAATATAAAACACAAAGCCATGCTATCGCTGATTTATAGTTGTGGCTTGCGAAGAAGTGAACTACTCGCACTAAAACCAGCAGACATTGATAGCAAGCGGGGCATTATTTTAGTAAAGCAAGCAAAAGGAAAAAAAGACCGTATCGTGCCACTTTCGCTCAAGGTGCTTGAGCTACTCCGTGAGTATTATGTGGTATTTAAGCCAAGCAGTTGGTTATTTGAAGGTATAGCAGGCGGACCGTATGACGAGCGCAGCCTTAGTAACGTGCTGAAACACGCCCTTGTAAAAGCAAAAATCAAAAAGCCTGTAAGTTTGCATTGGCTGCGCCACAGCTATGCTACTCACCTACTCGAAAGCGGAACCGATTTGCGGCACATCCAAGAAATACTAGGCCACAACAGCAGCCGCACTACGGAACTTTACACCCACGTAAGCACCAAAAGTATTAGAAATGTGAAGAGTCCGTTTGATGATTTATAGAAATCTGTTTCAAAAAGACAAAATAAATATAGCAGCCACACATGGCACAAAGCCACATAAGAATTGTAGATTTAAGCCATTAATGGCTTAAATAAAGGAGTTGGTAGCAATAGGGCCCGGACAAATTTGTGTTTCAAAAAAACGGACGACAATTTCCTAACAAAAATTTCCCA